>CAZOES010000043.1:0-11625 GCA_964578865.1 uncultured Gemmatimonadaceae bacterium
CACGCCGCGCTGGACAGCCTGACACGCCATCGGCGACCCGATGCCGAAACTGTCCGGGCCATTCCGCCCAGTACCGCCCCCCTCGAAGCCGAACTGACCCTGCTCTGCCCGGGTCCCGTCTCCACCTCGGCGCGTGTAAAGCAGGCACTGGCGAACGCCGACATCGCTCATCGCGATCGTGCCTTCGTCGAAGTCCTCTCCAGGGTTATCGCCCGGCTGCGCCGGGTGGCCGGCGCCCCCGAGCACGATGTGCTGGTGCTGGGGGGCGGTGCCACCGCCGCCACCGAGGCCGCGCTGGCCACTTTCGTCGCCGCCGATGAACGGATCCTGGTGGTGTCCAACGGCGCCTTCGGCGAGCGCATCGCCGAGATGGCCCAGTGCCTGGGGTTGCCGATGAGTCACCTCCGGTATGACTGGGGCGAGCCCATCGTGCTGGAGCAGCTCCAGGGGATGCTGGATGGCGACCCCCGTATTCGTGCCGTGGCCATGGTGCACCACGAGACCAGCGTGGGCCGGCTCAACCCGGTCAACGAGGTTGGCCGTCTGCTGGCCCCCCGCCATATCCGCTACCTGGTGGACGTGGTTTCCAGTCTCGGTGCCGAAGACTTCGACATGGTGAAGTCGCGCGCCTCGGTGGCTATCGGCAGCGCTAACAAGTGCCTCCACGGTGTGGCCGGGGCCGCTTTCGTGATTGCCCGCCCGGAAGTCTGGGCCGAGACCGAGCACGTGCGGCCCCGCTCGATGTATCTGGATCTGCGGCGCTACCGGGCGGCCCAGCGGGAGAATGGCCAGACCCCGTTCACTCCGGCTGTGCCGGTGGTGGTCGCGCTGGAAGCGGCCCTGCACGAGCTGGAAGATCAGGGTGGCGTGGCCGCCCGCCGCACCATGTACCGGATGCTCAATGCCCGGCTCCGGGCCGGTCTGCTCGGTCTGGGTCTCAAGCTTCGCTTCGACGGTAACGGCGGCGCCGCTTCGCTCACCGTGGCACAGCTGCCCCCCGGGCTCTCCTTCGATTCGTTCTACCAGGATCTCCGCCAGCGCGGCTTCCTGGTCTACCGCGGGAAGGGACCGGTGAGCCACGATTGCTTCCTGGTCGCCAACATGGGCGATATCGATATCAAGACCATCGACCGCTTCCTGGAGACGGTGGCCGACATTGCAGAGGTGCCCGTTCGATAGGTCAAGTTCTGCGTTAATACGTGAAAAGTGAAACGTGAAAAGTGATCAGGAGATGAACTATCTCTGGTTACTTTTCACGTTTCACTTTTTACTTTTCACGTCGTAGCATCGAGCTGTAACCGAGATTGGAGTCTATGGACTACCAGGCCGTCATCCTCGCAGCCGGTACCGGGACCCGGCTCCGGCCGCTGACCCTCGATACCCCCAAGTGTCTCCTCGATGTCGGCGGGCAGACCATCCTGTCCCGCCAGCTGGCCAACATCGCGGCCGCAGGCATGCAGCGCTGCGTAATCGTCACCGGTTACCTGGCGGACCGTCTGGAAGAGCACCTCCATCGCTTCCCGCCACCGCTCGAAGTCGCCCTCGCTCCCAACCCCGATTACGCCACCACCGGCAACTGCATGAGTGTGCTGGCGGCCCGGCCCCAGGTGACCGGGAAAGGGATCGTACTCTGCGATGGCGACGTAGTACTCGAGGGAGATGCGCTGGCAAGATTGCTCCGGGGCGCCGTGCCCTGTGGCCTCCTGCTCGACACCGAAACCGTCCTGGGAGACGAGGAGATGAAAGCCCAGCTGGACGACAAAGGCTCGGTGAAGCGGCTCTCCAAGCAGGTCAGCCCCGCCGAAGCAGCCGGGGAGTCCATTGGAGTGCAGAAGGTCGGCGGGCCGGCCCTCTCGATTCTCTGGGCCACCCTCGAGGCCATGCGGGAAGCGGGGGACACCAACGGCTACTACGAGGATGCCTTTCAGCGGATGATGCAGGCCGGCGTTACTTTCAACACCGTTTCGATCGGCCACCACGAATGGACAGAAATCGATGACCTTGCCGACCTCGAAGACGCCCGGGCCAGATTCGCCAGGTGAGTCCGAGTCGGTGGCTTCGGTTCCCCGGAAGCCACCCGAGGTCGAGGAACTGGTCGACGAGTATCTCCACCGCCCCATCGCGCGGCGAATCGTTGACCTGCTGGTTCACACCCCGATCACTCCCAATCAAGTCACCCTGATCGCAGCACTGATCGGAGTCGCCAGTGGCGTCACGCTCGCCTGCGGGGTCGGCAACCCGCGGGTCATGATGCTGGGAGGCTTTCTGCTGTTCGCTGCAGTGGTGTTCGATTGCTGTGACGGGCAGCTGGCCCGCCGGAAGGGAATCTCCTCGACCTTCGGCGCCATTCTCGACGGCATCGGAGACTATGCCGTCGGTATCGCGCTCGGAATCGGGGCCTCACTCTACCTGGTGAAGCTCACCGGAAATCACTGGTACTGGCTGCTGGGGCTCGCCGGGATCGCCAGTTCGGCGGTCCAGTCGGCGCTATTCGATCACACCAAGACGCGGTACATCGCCCGAGTGGGCCGGGGGTATGCAGAGCGCGAAGAGGATCTCCAGCAGGTTGAGGCTGACCGGAAAACCGCCTGGGCCGAGGGCCGCTATCGCGATGCCTTGCTGCTCTGGGTCTATCTGGGATACTCCCGGGCTCAGCACTCGGCCATGAAGATCGGGTCGGCAGAGGATCCAGTGGCATATCGGGCCCGCCACAAGTTCCGCATGCGTTTGTGGACCTTTCAGGGAATCGGCACCCACTTCGCTCTGGCGTATGTCCTGATGTTCGTGGGAGCCTGGTGGCCCATGGGGCCCGCACTCTACTTCGGCTTGACCGCCAGCGTCCTCAATCTCTTCCTGCTGGTACTCATGGCGATGGAGCCCAAGGGAGTCACGGCGTGACGCTGCTGGCCGTCCTCACCGCTCCACCGGTAGGCGATCCCCAGGCGCACGTGGCGGGGCTCTCGATCCTGCTTCGGCAACTCCTTTCGCTGCAGGATGGCGGAGTGGAGGAAGTCGCCATCGAAGGCATCGCTGAGAGTCAGATCCCCGCCGACTACCGTCTGACCATTCCCGTCCGGGCGATACCGGCCGGTAGCGGCGCCGCCCAGGCGGTTCTCTTCGGGCGAATCGGCCTGGTCTGGCACCGGGTCCTGCCCAAGCGTTTGATAAAATCGGGGTACCGGGGGGACATCGAGCGGGCCCCGCTGGAGACCGGTGAATTCGTCGTGGGCCCGGCCGATGCCAATGGGCGGCGGGAAGCAGAGGACCTGCTGATCGGCGCGCTTCTCAAGTCGACCGATGGGCTGATTTCCCGGTCGATCAACCGGCGAATCTCTCTGCGGGTGACCCGTTCGCTGCTGGAGACATCACTGACCCCCAATCAAATGACCGGGGTCGCTGCGGTTTTCGGTATCGCCGCGATTGCGGTGGTCGGCTGGGGCGGCGCCGCGTGGTTCATCCCCGGCGCGGTACTGCTCCAGATCCAGTCCATCCTCGACGGGTGTGACGGCGAGATTTCCCGTCTCAAGTACATCCGGTCACGGCTGGGAGAATGGCTGGACCAGGTAGTCGATGATGTGGTCAATCTCGGGTTCTTCATGGCGACCGGCTGGGCCATGTACCAGGGCGGGTGGAAGCTGGCGCTCACCCTGACCCTCATCGGCACCGTCATGCACCTGATCTACCAGGTGGCCCTGTATGCGGCTCTGATTCTGGTTGGAGGAGGGAGTGGCAGCGTGGCGAGTATCCGCTGGCGGGGCCAGAAGGAACACGGCGATACTCACCACGACGATGGCGAGCCGCGTTCGTTCATCCGGCAGGTGAAGGAGACCCTCGAGATGGCGGGAAGGCGGGACTTCTTCACCTTCCTCTACCTGCCCGCCGCCCTGATCGGTCACATGGGGATCGCCTTGGGCTGGTGCACCGGGATCTTCTTCCTCTCCGGCGCGGCCAGCGGAGTGCACTGGCTCATTTTTGGGCCGCCCGAGCCTGCCCGGAAGGCTTGAGCTTCAGCATCACCCAGATCATCCCATCCATCAACTTGTTAGCGATGCTGTCGCCTTTGCCGGCCCAGTGGTTGAGCACGTAGGTCCAGCCCATGGGATAACCCCGGCGCGCTTTCTTCGCCTCCCCGCCCAGCCGCTCCCAGCCGGTGTGAACCAGGTCCAGTCGGGTACCGTTGCCCACCGGGGTGAAGCGCACCTCGATGTTCTGAGCCGTGTCGGGAGTGCGGTCGGGATGCCAGGTGAATACGGCCCGGGAGGGCGGCTCCCACTCGAGCACCGTCCCCCAGACATGGCGGGTCCCGTTCCTGGTCTCCTCGTAGATCTGCCCTCCCACTCTCCCTTCGAAGACACACTTGAGTGTCTGGGTCCCCCCGACCGAGTGAGTCTTGAGCGGCCACCAGCTCCCGATCTCGGTGGTAAACCGGGTGAACGCCCGTTCCTGTGACCAGGGGACGGTTACGGTCTTATGGAGCGGGGTGAAGGTCTCGGTCGGTGCAGTCATGGGCCAGTCACCTCAGCTGGATGGTTCCTTCGCATAGGCTGCCAGTACGTCATCCCACATGGCATCTACCCAGGCCCGCAGTTCGGCCAACCCTTCGGGAGTTGCCTGGTAATAGCGCCGGACGCCCTCCGGTCGGACCGAAACCAGCCGAGCCCCCGAGAGCACCTTGAGATGCTGGGAGATGGCCGGCTGAGACACCCGGGCCAGCTTGGCCAGTTCTCCCACGGTGTGGGGGCGCCGCCGGAGCCGGTCGTACAGCCGCCGGCGGGTAGGGTCGGCGAGCGCGGTGAGCGTCATTCCATAAGACATAGCTTATATAAGCTATCACCGATAGATGAAGGACGCAAACGGGCGACCGATTGGTCGCCCGTAGGAACCGAATTCCTGGCTGGGTTAGGCGGCGGCGGTGACGCTCACCGAGGCCCGGCGCCGCAGCTGGGCGCTCAACAGCATCTCGGCCTTGGCGTAGTCTTCCGGAGTATCGACGTCGGTCCAGCGAACGCCCACCAGCGGCACCGCGGAGAGGAGGCCCTGAGCCAGCAGGTGTCGCATGCCAAGGGTCACCGAGGGGGCTTCGGTCCTGGCCACCTGACGCAGCGAATCGAAGACCCGCTGATCCAGCCGGAAGCAACCGGTGTCCACCGCGTCGTAGGGGTAGACATCCTTGCCGATCGCGCTGATGAGGCCGTTGGCAACCCGCACTTTGGTAGCGTCGGCTTCGTCCAGATTCACCGGGTGGAAATCGACCATCAGCCGTACCGTGTCGGGCGCGGTGCTGTCGACCCGGTCGAGCTGACGCAGCACCGGGTGAGCAAACACGTGATCGGCCATCTGGAGATAGAACGGGCCGGTCACCAACGGCTCGGCGCAAAGCAGTGAAACGCCGTTGGGATCGTGGTAACGCTCGTTGTGCACCAGGGTCAGACGGACGGGAGTCTCGACCGTGGCCAGGTGCGCCCGCATCTGATCGGCAGCCTTGCCGGTCACGATGATCGCCTCCTCGACGCCGGCGGCGGCCGCCTGGTCGATGGCGTGGTCGATCAGGGCACGTCCAGCTACCCGCACGAGAGGCTTGGGCAGCTCACCGCGCTGGGCGGAGAGCCGCGAGCCGTTACCCGCCGCGAGGATTACCGTCTGTCTGGTGCCGTGCAGCCGAACGTCCATGGGTTTCCGAGAGGGCGAAGTGAAAGCCCGCAAACGAGATCGACACCCTTTGGGCAAGAGGTAGGCCGGTTTTGAGTACCGCGTACCGGTGTACCGAGTTGACCGGTGGGCCGATCTTCAGCTGTACGCTAAGTTATTGCAGAACAACGCTTTATGTCGATCACTTAAGCGACTCGGTACTCGGTACTCGGTACTGCATTGCGATCTACGTCACACGCGAAATAGAAGCCCCGTGTCATTCCACAACGTGTCACTTCGAGCCCTTCGAGCGATTGCCCAAGGCCCCCAGCCCGTCCACATTCCCGCCCATGATTTCTCTTTTGCTTGCCTGGGCGCTTTTCTCCGCGCCTGCGCCCATAGATTCGCTCGCCCGTCGCATCGCCGTAGCCCCTGCAGAATCGATCCAGGTAACTGCCGTTGGACCGGTTGACGGTCCCGCGGTCGTCATTGTGCCCGGGCTGGTTTCGCCGGCGTACGCCTTCCGCAAAGTCCTGCCCCCCCTGGCCGAAGCCGGGGTGCGGGCCGTGGTAGTAGAACCGCTCGGAGTGGGGCGCTCATCCCGCCCGGGGGATGCCGACTACTCCCACACGGCACAGGCTCGTCGGGTTGCCTCGGTGATGGATTCGCTCGGCATCAAGCACGCCGTCGTTATGGGCCATGCAGTCGGCACCGCGATCGCGCTCCGACTCGCGGTGGCCCGGCCGGAGCTGGTGAAAAGCCTGATGCTGGTGGAGGGCGGCGCACTGGAGAGCGCCGCGGTGCCGGGAGTGAAGAAGGCGCTGCAGTTCGCTTTCATCGTCAAGATTTTCGCCGGCAAAGGGCGGATCAAGAAGGAAGTGAAGAAAGGACTGATGGCGAGCTCGGGCGACACTACCTGGGTGACCGACTCACTGGTCGAGCGTTATGTGGACGGTCCCGCGGGTGACATGGGGGCGGTGCTGCGGGCGCTCAAGGGCATGAACAAGTCGGTCGAAGCCGATTCGCTGCTTCCTCACCTCGATCACATCCAGATACCGGTCCTCCTGATGCTGGGCGGTGCCGCTCATGAGGGGGGGCCGAGCTCGGGAAGAATCCGGACTCTCGAGCGCCACATCCATCATCTCAAGCAGCGCATGGTGTACGGAGCCGGCCTCCATATTCACGAAGAGCAGCCGGCCGTGGTAGTCGAAGAATTGTTAGCCCTGGTTCACCAGGGGGCCACATGAGCCGAAATTCCGCGATCGACCTTATTTGCCAGACCATTCAGCCGATCAAAGGCCAGGCCTGGCATGGCGGCCCCACTCCGGTGGGTGCGCTCCGCGGAGTGGGCGTCGTCCAGGCCAAATGGAATCCGCCGGGAAGCCAGCAGAGCATCTGGCGGCTGACGCTGCACATTGCCTATTGGAAGTACACCGTCCGGCGCCATCTCGAAGGCGGCGACATTCCCCGATTCCCCCGCAGCCCGGCCAACTTCCCCGCCATTCCAGCCCGGGCCACCGAGGCAGACTGGAAAGCCGATCGTGATCTCCTGGCGGAGGAGCATGACCGGCTGCTGGCAGCGATGGCAAAGCTCGACCCTGATATTCTCGACCGGCGCCCGCCGACAGGAAAACGCTGGACCTGGGGAGAGATGATTATCGGGGTGCTGGTGCACGACGGGTATCACACCGGGCAGATCCAGATGTTGAAGCGGTTGTATGCGGGACGAAAGAAGTGAGGAGTGAGGAGTGAGGAGGAAGTCAACGTGGAGATTAGTTCCTCCTCACTCCTCACTGTCGTTCACCCACCTCTGCCACGCTCGTCAGAATCCGGTCCGGCTTCACTCCCGACTCCCTCAACTTCTCCTCCCGGAACTTGCCGGTCCGCACCAGCCATCCCTGCAACCCCGCCTTCTGAGCGCCTTCCACATCGGACCAGAGGTCGTCGCCCACCATCGCCACAGCGGGAGCTTCCCGGCCTAGACTCAACAGTGCGGCCTGGTAGAACTCCGGACTGGGTTTCCCCACCACTGCCGCGGTCTGACCCGAGGCGAACTCCAGTGCCGCGACAAAGGGCCCCGCATCCAGAGTCAACGCGCTTTGCTTGAGGTAATAGCGGTCGCGCGACAGGGCGATCAAGCCGGCACCCCCCAGCAAGTGGGTAAAGGCCTCCTGCATCAGATCGAAATTCCAGCTTTCGCCGAAATCTCCCACGATGATGGCGTCGGGCGTCCCGCCTCGGGTGCCGCCTTCCCTGACCTCCAGGCCACCGAGATCCTCCCGGGCCGCCAGCGGGACATAGACCACCACTCGTCCATAACCCCTGACGCGGCACAACGCTTTTGCAGCGAGAATGGGAGTAATGATCTCCTCGGCGCTGATGTCGTAGCCGAAACGACTCAGCCGCTCGACCAGGCCGGCTCGAGAACGAGTGGTGGTGTTGGTGACTGCTCGAAAGGGAATGCCTCGCTGGCGCAGCGCGGAGATTGCTTCGGGTCCGCCTGGGATGGGGCCGGCGTCGGTGTAGAGAGTTCCGTCGAGGTCGAGGAGATACCCGCTCGGCGGATTCAAATGCCGGTCTCGGATCCGGTCGCTGTCACGATGCCGACCAGGTCCTCGATCGAGGGCCGTTCCACGGTGAGGGGCAGAGCATTGGCTTCGTAGACCACTGCGGTGCGGCCATCGGGTGAGAACTGGACGATCCGGGTGGCCGGGCTGGCCTGGGCCAGGTGCTCCAGTTCGAGGTAGTCACAGTCCGGAGCACCCAACAGCAATGCGTCGGGCTGGTATTGCCGGAGTGCCTCGGTGGGATCCCGTTCCAGCGCTTCGTCGACGATCACCGAGAGGCTGGGACGGCGGCCCAGCACCTGAGTCAGGATATCCCGGAGCATCGTCGGCATGAGGCCGAGACCGACGGTGAGGGGAGAGCGGGGGGTGGTGCGATCGGGCGAGATCAGCGGTGAGTCCATACAGGCAAAGTGCAGCAGCTCGGTGGGGACGGAAAGAGCCCGAGAGGTTCAATTCCGGTTCAGCCGAGATCTAGGCTGCCCGATTTAAGGCTACTCGGTAATCCGGAAGGGGTGCTGCGGGGTGGGCCGCCGCGGATCCCGGCCCCGGAGCCGATTGGCGGCTTCGGAGCGGCGATGGACCCGGAGTTTCTCCAGCAGGTTGTGGACGTGGTTCTTCACGGTGGCCACTTCGATGCCGAGCCGAGTGGCGATCTCTTTGTTGGACAATCCCTCGTCGATCAGCCGAACGATTTCAGCTTCGCGGGCCGTCAGCGGCTGGCGGGGCGGATTGGCCGGACTGGCGGCGGCGCGGGAAGCCAGCCGGCGCAGCAGGCTGGCCGCGACCTGGGGCGAGCAGACCAACTCGCCCCGGAGGGTCCCTTCGATGGTTGTCAGGAGATCGGAAAGCGAGGCGTCTCGCGAGACGAATCCAGCCGCGCCGGCCTCGGCCCAGGCCAGGATCGCCTCTTCCTGGTCGGGCATTCCCAAGGCGATGACCGCGCTGGAAGGCCGCAAACGGCGGAGGCCGCGCAGGGTTTCCAAGCTCCCGGCCAAGGCTTGGTCCAGCAGAATGAGACTGGGATTGGTCGATTCGGCGGCCCGCAGGGTAGCCGCGGCGGTATCGGCCACACCGAGCACAGTGTAGCCGGGCTGGCGCTCCAGAAACTCCCGGAGCCCCTCGCTGTAGAGCCGCACACCGGATGCGATCAGAATCCCGCTCACGTCCGCCTCCTGAGTTACCATAAACAGCATAGCAACGGAAGCATTTCCCGGCAAATCCGGGATCTAGATCCTTTTTGGTTCTTGCCGTTCCGGGCCGGGCCGCTAAGTAGGACTCCTCCTAACAAAAACGACTCGGCATTGAGCTGGCGGGGTCAGCTCAGCCGCACTGCACCATCAGGGGGCAGCGATGGAAGAATCGGCTCGGCGCCGGCGGAACAAGGATCGGTTGGCGGAGTTGTTCCCCACTTTCCGTACCCGTATCAGGGGTCTGATCCAGGAATTGGAGGGAAATGGATTCCGGCCCCGAATCCAGCAGGCATGGCGTTCACCAGCGGAACAGCGCATCGCCTTTGAGACTGGGCATTCCAAATTGCTTTTCGGATTCCATAACGTGACCGGTGGGGATCAGGCTCCGGAGGCACTGGCCGTCGACCTGCTCGATGACGACAACCCGCTCAATCCCCGCCGGGAGTATCTCCTCCGGCTCGCCGCCGCCGCCGGCAAACGTACCATGACCACCGGCCTGCGCTGGGGCCTGCCGTCGAATCTCCGCGAGGCGATCGATGCCGCGATTGCGGGGGAAGATTGGCGGGCCGCGATCAAAATCGGGTGGGATCCCTGTCACGTGGAGCCAACCGATGTAACGGTGGCCCAGGCACGGGCCGGGAAACGGCCGGCCTGACCGGGTACTGGTGACCACCGCCAGGCTGGTGCAGGGGCGGTGGAAGTCACATCGTGGTGCATCGTCGCAGCGCGACTTCTCAGCCCCCGAGGACCTCATGGTCATCCGAGAGATCGAAGGCACTGTATTCGTGATTGACAGCAAGTTTTACCAGGTGAAACCTGGCAGCAAAGTCACCCTCAGCGTGGACATCGGGGAATTCCAGGCGGGGGGGACCAGCTACAGCTGGAACGGGACTGGGGTGGTGGGAACTCCGAACTTCAGCAACAAGGCCATCAACCGACCCAGCCAGAAGATCGCCGGCACTACCATGCACTGCATGACCAAGGTGATCGACATCAATCCGTCGACCAATCAGACCTCGGTGACCTACACCCTGAAGGGAGGTGTTGCCGACCAGCAATTTCCCTATGGAGTGCAGGTGACCAAGGAACATGGGGTCGCAGTTTATCAGGTGACCTTCATCTTCGTGGAGGCTTGATGCCGCGGCTCTCGCGACTCGGCCGGTTGACGGTTCTTCTGGCGGCGCTAACCCCCGGTCCCACCATAGCAGCTCAATCCGGAGCTCCGGCGGATTACAACGCACTGCGGACCCCTTCATCGCCGGCGTTTGTGCTGCTCGGGGTAGAGCCGAGTTCGGTGGAGCGGCCCAATACCCCCTCGGATTTTGCGGCGTCCATTCTCAGCGCCACCTCGAATCTCACCAGCTTGCCAAAAGACTTTGCCATCGAAACCAGTCCCTACTGGCTCTTGCCCCACCGATTCAACAGCTGGCGGGACGACACTACCCGCTCGGTGATCGAGTCTATCGAGCGAACCTTTACCCTTTCGGCCGGTACCGCTGAACTGGGGACTTCGGACCAGCCGGTCAGGGGACTGGCAGTCTCTGGTCGCCTCTCATTGTTCTCCGGACGGCTGCCGCATGAAAGCATCGAAGCGATCGAGGCGCTGGAGCAACGCCTC
This sequence comes from uncultured Gemmatimonadaceae bacterium, assembly GCA_964578865.1. Classification (GTDB taxonomy): domain Bacteria; phylum Gemmatimonadota; class Gemmatimonadetes; order Gemmatimonadales; family GWC2-71-9; genus JADJOM01. Next base: position 11,004 of record CAZOES010000043.1, read on the forward strand.
GCCGCATCGGCCCAGAGCGACCTGGAGATTCTCGCACCGGTATTCGACCAGCTGCTCCAGGAAGCCCTGGAGAAAGCCAGGACTCTGGCCGACAGTGAGGCCGCCTTGGCGAGGTTCGATGAGGCCAAGCTGACAGCGATCGCCGCGCTGGCCAAACAGAAAAAGGTGGCCACCGATCACGCCGGCCTGACCCAGGCAGCGGAGAACATTGCGACGGCAAGAACCGGCTTCATGGTAGACTTGGCGGGCGGGGCTACCTGGAAAGCCCCCAATGCCGTCATCGACAGCGCCGACTTCGACCGCTGGGGCCTCTGGCTGAACGCCAGTTACACCGCGGCTGACGTCAGCTTCATTGCCCTCGGCCGATATCTGAATATCGACGAGAGCAACCATGACGTCTTCGATATTGGCGGGAAATTTCTCTATACCAGGGATCGATACGCGGTATCGGCGGAATACATCGGGCGGCATGTCAAGAACAACACCGGGGCAAATACCTGGCGCTTGGCGGGCATTTTCGACTACCGGGTCTCCTCCTCCATCTGGCTCACCGGAACCTTCGGTCGAAGCTTCGATGACAAGGCGAAGGGGAGTTTGCTGGCCCAACTCGGCTTGAGTCTGA
>CAZOES010000043.1:11635-27367 GCA_964578865.1 uncultured Gemmatimonadaceae bacterium
CGATTTCGACAGCACCGACTAATACCGCCCCAGATAACTCCTGACCTCCCACTCGGTCACTTCACGGTTGAACTGAGACACTTCCTCCCGCTTGGCCTCCAGAAACCGCTCGGTGAGATGCTCACCGAGCGCTGCCTTGATGACATCGTCCTTCTCGAAGCGATCCAGCGCCTCGTGCAGATCCCGGGGCAGGTCGTCGATCTGATATTTCCGCCGGTCCCGGTAACTCATCCGGAAGATGTTCCGGTTGACCGGCTCGCGGCAGGCAAATTTGTTCTCCACGCCATCCAGTCCCGCCGCCAGCTGCACCGTGAGAGAGAGATAGGGATTGGCCGAAGGATCCGGCATCCGCAGCTCGCAGCGGGTTCCGTCCTCCCGCCGCTCGGGAATCCGGACCAGGGGCGAACGGTTCCGCATGCTCCAGGCGACGTTGATCGGCGCTTCGTAGCCGGGCACCAGCCGCTTGTAGCTGTTGATCAGCGGATTGGTGATGGCACAGAAGCCCCGGGCGTGCTGCAGCAGCCCCTCGACGTAGGACAGGGCCGTGGCCGAGAGCTGATGCTCGGTTTTGGCATCGTAGAAGGCGTTGTCCTTCCCTTTGAACAGACTCTGGTGGGTATGCATCCCGCTGCCGGCCTGGCCCTGAATCGGCTTGGGCATGAACGACGCGAGGAAGCCGTGCCGGTTGGCGATGTCCCGCACCAGGAAGCGGAAGGTGGCGATGTTGTCGGCGGTGGTCAGCGCATCGGCGTAGCGGAAATCGACTTCGTGCTGGCCCGGGGCCACCTCGTGATGGGCCGCCTCCACTTCGAAGCCCATCAGCTCGAGATCGTGCACAATCAGCCGGCGGAGTTCCTCCCCTTTGTCGATCGGGGTGAGATCGAAATAGCTGCCCTGGTCGTGGGTGTTGGTGGTGATGTTTCCCTGGGTATCCCGCTCGAACAGGAAAAACTCCACCTCACACCCGGCCATCATGCTGTAGCCCAGGCTCTTGGCCCGGGCGATCTGGCGCTTGAGCGTCAGCCGGGGGCAGCCGGCAAAGGGCTGATGATCGGGGGTATAGATGTCGCACAGCAACCGGGCGACTCGGCCACCTTCATCATCGGTAGGAAGGATCCGGAAGGTGTTGAGGTCGGGCACCAGCAGCATATCGCTCTCCTCGATCCGTACGAATCCTTCGATCGAAGAGCCGTCGAACATGATCTCACCGTCGAGCGCCTTGCCGAACTGGCTGCGGGGCACTTCGACGTTCTTGTTGATGCCGAGAATGTCGGTAAACTGGAGCCGCAGGAAGTCGACCTGGAACTCGGTGGCGAGCTTGGCGACGTCGGTCTTGGTGGCGCCGGAGAGCTGGCGGGGGAACTCGGGGAGGGAGGGACGGGAGGGGGTAGGCATCAGGAGTACCGAGTACCGAGTACCGAGTCAGGCTCCGAACCACTCGGAACTCGGCACTCGGTACTCCAAATGTTATCCCAAACTCTCGAGGATCTTCCAGAGCTCTACCGGACTGAACTCATTGAACCGGTCGTTGATCTCGCGCTCGGTCCATTCCCGGAAGATCCACCCGGTGCTCTTGTGACGGGTGCCTTCCAGAAAATGCAGTCGCCCCTGTGCCAGTGTACCCGTCATCCGGGTCTCGAGGTACACGCTCCAGCGGGTCTGGCTCCGAGCCAGGTCGCCCAGATGGCGGGCGGCGGGAGCATCGGGTAGGGGAACCGGCGGTGGCTGCTGTGGCTGGGCCATTCTTCCTCCGGGTTGCCTTGAGGCTAATCAGGCCTCCTCTAGAGGGAAAGTCCACCGCTGGCGCCAAGGCATGCCTTGGCGCCAGCCCCTGAACTTCTTACAGCCAGTCTATCCCCCTAGATTCCCGGCCCAATGACCGCCACCGCCCCCGCTGCCACCAGCTGTCCTTCCTGCCAGGCCCCGCTCACCCCCGGCGGACAGTATTGTCACCGCTGCGGCCGCGCCGTCGGAGCCAGGTCCGAGCGAACCACCTGGATCATCGCCTGGACGGCGGTCGCCCTCTTCATCGCCCTGATCGTCTACTACGTAAACGAGAAGCCGACCGGCGCCGCCACCCCCGATATGGCTAACGCGGGGAACGCCGGTGCGGCAGGAGCCGCCGGTGCAGCCGGCGCCGGGGGCGGGCCCCGGCCCGGCGGTGCTCCTCCCGATATCAGCCAGATGACCCCGCGGGAACGTTTTCTCCGTTTGCACGATCGGGTCATGGGTGCCGCCGAGCAGGGCGATACCGCCACCGCCAATCGATTCATGCCGATGGCCATCGCGGCCTACGGAATGCTCGACTCCATCGACATAGATGCGCGCTACCACGCTGGCGCACTCTACATCAGAGCGGGCGACCCGAAATCAGCCCTCGCTCTGGCCGATACCATCAACGCTCAGTCGAAGAACAGTCTGATGGCGGATATGCTCCGGCTCGAAGTTGCCCAGGACCGGAAAGACCAGAAGGCCGAAGCCAGTGCCCGCGCAGCGTTCCTGGCTCACTACGACGCCGAAGTCGCATCGAACCGGCCGGAATACGTCGAGCATAAGGCGTTATTGGCTGATATTAAGAGACAACTGACAACGAATTAGTACCGAGTACCGAGTTACCGGCAGATTTCTCGGTACCCGGTACTCGGTACTCCCACATAGAACTCAAACGTTCAATGACTCAGACTATCCACGTCGCCCACAGCCCCGATTCGGACGACGCGTTCATGTTCTACGCGCTGGCCGAGGGAAAAATCGATACCGGCAACCTGCGCTACGTTCACCAGCTGTCGGACATCGAGTCGCTCAACCGGCGGGCCCTCGACGGCAGCCTGGAAGTCACTGCAGTCTCGATCCACGCGTATGCCTACCTGGCCGACAAGTACGCATTGCTCAACTCCGGCTCGAGCATGGGCGACAAGTACGGCCCCCGGCTTGTTGGTCTGACAGCCGGACCGGCCGACCGGAGGGCCGGTTCCAAGGGGAAGCGGATCGCCGTACCGGGTAAGCTCACGACCGCCTATCTCGCATTGAAGCTCTTCCAGCCTGATTTCGAGGCGGTGGTCGTCCCGTTCGATCAGATCGAAGATGCGGTGATCGCCGGGAAGGTCGATCTCGGTCTGCTGATTCACGAAGGCCAACTCACCTACCAGGATCAGGGCCTTCACCTTTGGGCCGATATGGGTGAATGGTGGTTCGGCGAAACCGGTCTCCCGCTTCCGCTCGGGGGGAACGTTGTGCGCCGGGATCTGGGCAAGGATGTGGTGGAGCAGGTCGCCCGCGATCTCAAAGCCAGTATCGTCTACGCCCTCGAGCATCGGGCTTCGGCCCTGGCCCATGCGAAGCAGTACAACCGCGGTATCGGCGACGAGAAGACCGATAAGTTTGTCGGCATGTACGTCAACGATTGGACGGTCGATTACGGCGACCGGGGCCGCCAGGCGGTGCGGGAACTGCTCAAGCGGGGCCATCAGGCCGGAGTGATACCCCACCACATTGAAGTCGAGTTCGTAGGTTAGCCGCAACGAACTATGATCTTCGCCCCGTTGGGGTTAGACTCCACCATCGGGTAACCCATTCTACCGAGCCACGGAGCCACCTTGCCGCTGGCAGATGTGCCGATCAGCCTTCTCGTCGTTGATGATGAGGAGCCGATCCGGAACGCCCTCAAGAAGTTCCTGACCCAGCAGGGATACGACGTCCAGACCGCGGCGACCGGCGAGGACGCGCTGCGCATTCTTCAGCGTCAGAAAATTTCAGTTCTCCTGCTCGACGTCCGGATGCCGGGCAAGAGCGGCATCGACCTGGTCCCCCAGGTGCTGGAACTGGAACCGTCGGTCGCCATCCTGATGCTCACGGCAGTGAACGACGCCACCACCGCCGCCCTCTGCATGCAGCGCGGGGCGATGGACTACCTCACCAAGCCGATCGATCTCGCCGATCTGGCCCGCGCGATCCTCCGCGCCATCCGGCGCCGCGACAGCCTGATCGAACAAGCCAATCTGAATCAGTGGCTCAAGGAAGAAGTGGCGGTGCGCACTGCCGAACTCCGGCGCGAGCGAGCCAAGCTGGAGCGGCGTTCGGTGGCGACCCTCGAAGCCCTGGTCAACGCCCTCGAAGCCAAGGATCCCTATCTCCGGGGCCACTCGACCCGGGTCGCCGATCTCGCCGCTTTGATCGCCGCCGAGCTGGGTCTGGGGGACGAACAGATCGAACAGGTCCGGATGGCCGGCCGACTGCACGACATCGGTAAAATTGGCATTCGTGAAGAGATCTTGAATAAAGAAGGGCCGTTAACTGCCGAAGAATATGAGCAGGTGAAGCAGCATGTTATTGTCGGCTCTCAGATTCTCGCGCCGCTCACGCACCTGGGTGAAATCATCTCCCACGTGCGCAGCCATCACGAGCGCTGGGATGGCCAGGGTTACCCGGACAGTCTCAAGAGCGAGCAGATCCCCCTCGGTGCCCGGATCCTGGCCGCCTCGGAGATCTACGATGCGCTGACCACCTCGCGGCCCTATCAGGAAAAAATGCCACCGGAGGTCGCGGTTGAGCGGATGCGTGACCTGGCCAGCAGTGTGCTCGACCCCGAGGTATACCGCGCGCTGGAGACCGCGGTGCGCCGGCGGCAGGCCCTGGTCTTTCTGGATGATGCCCGGACCTGAGAGACCATCCGGGCTATCCCCCCGTGAGCAGCGGGGTGTGCCGGCGGGCCAGTGGGCCAGTGGACTCAGCGCCCACTGGCCCGCTGCTCTACTGGCGCCTCGATTCTTCACTCTGCGGAGAGGCTTTCCGATGGCCCTCGTCCGGGTGACCACGGTCACCGCCCTCGAGTCCTTGTCTGCGCCAACTCTCCTCGGTGGCGCCGCATGAGCCGGCTGGTGCTGGTCATCGAGGACGATCCCGATCAGCGGCGGCTGCTGGAGCGAATGCTGGTGGGGAGTGGCTGGCGGGTGGCGACCGCTCCGGATGGTGAAACCGGGCTGACCGCCGCCAGGAACCATCCGCCCGACGCCATCGTCCTCGACGTGATGATGCCGCGGCTGAACGGCTATCAGACCTGCCGTCAGCTCAAAGCCGATCCGATAACGGCGAAGGTCCCGGTAATTATGTGCACCTCCAAGGATCAACCGGCCGATCAGTACTGGGCCACCGAGGTCGGCGCCGACGCCTTTCTGGCCAAACCGGTCGACATTCAGCGTCTGGCCCAGATGCTTGAACGACTGACGGAGTCCAAGTGAGCCTGCTGCAGATCATCCTCATTTTTGCCGCGATCGTCATCGGGCTCGGCGTCGTGGGGGTGATTTTCTGGTTCTTCTATGCCGCCTGGCTCACCCGGGTGGAGAACTCGCTGGCCCGCCGCAAAGGCCTTTATCGGGATCTGGTCGGCGGGCTGGCTCAGCGGGAGCGGGCCCTGCTGGAACCGGAGCTGCGGCAACTCGCCACCCTGCGGGACTTCGAAGCGCTCGAAGCGGTCCTCGAGGAACAGGCCCGCGGAGTCACCGAGCGGCCCAGCTGGCTGCTCGATACCTACGACCGGCTCGGTCTGGTCGAGAAGTACGCCGAGCGTCTCAAGAATGCCAGTCAGTGGCGAGAGCGGGCCTTTGCCGCCGAGCTGCTCGGCCGAGTCGGTAACGCGAAGGCGGTACCGGCCCTGCTGGAGACGATTCAGGCGACTCGCGCCGAAGACGCCGATGTCCGCGAAATCGCTTTGCGAGCCCTGGCCCGGATTGCCGATCCCCGAGCGGTCGAGTCGCTGGTAGCCGCGCTCAAGCAGGCCGAGGTCTGGCTGGCGCCCCGCATCGCCGACATCCTGGTGCGCCACGGTGAGCCGGTGGTCGATCCGATGCTGGCCTTCCTAGCCGAGCAGAGCCGTCACCCCGCTCGGGCCTGGGCCGCCAACATTCTGGGCGAGCTCAAGGTCGCCCGCGCTTTCCCGGCCCTGATCACCGCTTTGAAAGATCTGGACGACGAGGTGCGCGCCAAAGCGGCCGGCGCGCTCGGCAAGTTGGGCGACAACCGGGCGGTAACCTACCTGCTCGATCACCTGCTGACCGATCCCGCCCCCTTTGTTCGAGCTCGCATTGCCGGCGCATTGGGCCAGTTCGCCGGGAACGAAGTGATCGATCGGTTGGTCCGCGCCCTGGGCGATCCGGCCTGGTGGGTCCGGATGCGGAGCGTCGAGGCGCTGGAGCAGATCGGCCCCACCGCCGAGACGCCGCTGATTGTCGCGCTGGACGACCCCGATCCCGAGATCAGGATCCGCGCCGCGGTGGCGCTGGAACGGCTGGGTGTGCCCAGCCGGCTGGTCGCCATCATCGAAGCGGGCGAAGCCACTCTCGACACGCTGGGCCTGCTGACCAAGCTGGGCGTGGCGGGCGCCCGCGAGCTGCTGGCCGAACTGCTCCATCATCCCTCTTCGCAGGTGCGCGCCGCGGTGGTCGCCTCGATTCAGGACGCTGACCGCAAGGATCTCACCGTCGAGTTGATCGAACGCGCCAGGATCGACAACGACCCGGGCATCCGTTCCCGCGCGCTGGATGCGCTGCATGCGCTCAGTGCCCGCAATGCGCTGCCCACCGCCCTGGAAGCGCTGGGCGACGCCGATGAGCGGGTCCGCGCCTCGGCGACCAGCCTGCTGGGTGACCTGGGTGGCAGTGAGCTGGCCGGAGTCATTCAGCCCCGCACGGCCGACAAGGAACCGCTGGTGCGGGCCGCCGCGGCCCGGGCCCTCGGGCTGGTGCGGGCTACCGATGTCGACAGTGCCTTCTCGCGTCTGCTGGGCGACCCCGACCCCCGGGTGCGCGCTGCCGCAGCGGAGGGTGTGGCCGACGCGTCCTGGCGGGCCGGCGCACCGGCACTGATCCAATTGCTCACCGACACCGACCGGGGCGCCCGTATCGCCGCGGCCAGGGCGCTGGGAGAAGTCGGCGATGAGAGCGCACTCGATCCGTTAGTCCGCGCCTTTGTCGACGCCGATCGTGAACTGGGCGACGCCATCACGCTGGCGGTGGCCCGGATCGACCGGCTGGCATTAGGTCGGATCATCGACCAGCTGCTCGAGCGGGAGGATGTCGACAGCCGAGTCCGGGTAGTCGAGACACTCGGAAGCTTGAAACCGCCCCACCCCATGCGGTTGCTGGAAACCCTGTTTCAGGATCGGGCCCCCGAGGTCCGCGCCGCGGCGGCGACCGTGCTTGGCCGAGTCAATCAGGAACGCTCGGCGATTCTGCTGCTGGATGGAATGTCCGATCCGAGCGACGCAGTTCGGGCCAGTGCAGTGGACGCCCTGGTGCGGCTCGACTACAAGAATGCCGCGATGCGGATTCTCGAGCTGCTGCCCAACGATCCGTCAGAGCTGGTCCGGGAGCGGGCCGCGCTGGCCACCGGGATCTTTCGTCCCGCGGCCGGCGAGGCAGCATTGCTCCGGGTCTGTCTCCGCTCGGAGGAACCACTGGATGTTCGCGCCGCCGCGACTCTCGCGCTGGGAGCCTACGATCAGGAGAGCATCGTGGCGCGGGTAGTCGAAATGGCCGACGAGAGCGAACTGCGTGATGTTCTGCGTGAACGGCTCAAGAATGACCCGGAATACCGCTTGCTCGGCCTCCGGCTCCGCGATGCGCGCCACGTCGAACTTCGGGCCCTGGGCAGCACTTCCCGCGACCAGATGGAGCAGACCCTGGCCGACGGCATGCGGGGAGTACTCTCACCCGAGCAGCGGGTCCGGCTGGTGGCGGGCCTCCGAGCCTTCCAGGGTGAACGGAGCCGGAGCGCCCTGCTGTCAGTAGTGCGGAGTGATCCCAGTCCCGACGTTCGCGCTGCTGCGCTGACCGCCGTCGGCGGGATGCTGGATGCGGGTGAGCTGCACCTGACCGCCAGCCGGGCCCTGGCCGATCCCCACAAGGCGGTTCGTCACGCCGCGGTGGCGCTCTTCAGCAAGGTGGCACCAGAAAAAGGTCTTCCCGGATTGTTGCGACTGCTGCGAGCGGAGGATGATCCGCTGGTGCTGCAGACCGTGGCGCACCAGGCCGAGGCGGCCTTCCCCCAGTTCCTCGATCTGGCTCTGGGTCTCGATCTGAACGGGCAGGAAGCGATTCTGCTGACCCGGGTCGCCCGCTTCATGCACCACACCGATCTCCGCCGGGTGATGGCGGTGATTGCCCAGAGCACCGCGGCCCCGGTGCGCGAGGCGGTGGCGCTGCTCTGGACCGCCCGGCCCGATCTGCTCGATGCGAATGCGCTCGCGACCCTCGGCAGCGATCCCGCCGTGGCGGTGCGCCGAGCGGTGGTTTCCGCCTGGGGCGCCGGCAGACAATACGAACGGGCCGGCGCCATGCTGGCCGACCCGGACCCCGGGGTCCGAGCCGAGATCGCCCGAGTCTATCTCGATGCTCCTGATACCGAGACCCTCGAGCCGCTCTTCCTCGATCCCGACGAGATGGTTCGGGCCAGCCTCTTCGTGACCCGGTTGCTGCGGGGAGAATGGTCCGAAGCGCCGGAACATCTGGCGGTCTCTCGACCGGCGGCGGCTACCGCCGTGCGGCAGGCGGTGTCGATCGAGACCCTGCGAGACACCGCCCGCACCGATCGGGATGCCGCCCGGCGTCAGCCGGCGGCGCTCGCCCTCGCGATTCTGGATGACGAAGCTGCCTACACCGTGATGCGCAGTGATCCGGTCTGGAGTGTGCGTGACCGGGTCGGGCGGATGCTGGCCGGCTGGCGCGACGATCCGGAGAGCAGGCGCTCCGCCTCCGCATGAGCGTTGCCCAGTCGTTCGCCATCCTGATTTCGACGCTCGGCCTGATTCTGCAGCCGGTGTTTCTGACCTACTTCATCTGCTACAACGGCTATATGCTGTTGCTCATCGCCCTCTCGGCCCGGCAGGTCCGGCGGAGGGTGGCGGGGCATTTTGTGGAAGATCTGGACCTGATCGACCACAGCGACTACACCAAGCCGCTCACGATGGTGGTGCCGGCCTTCAACGAGGAAGTCACCATCGTCGACAGCGTCACCAACCTGATCCACTGCGATTATCCCCGGTTCGAGGTGGTGGTGGTCAATGACGGTTCCAGCGACCACACCCTCGACGTCCTGAAACAGGCCTTCCGGCTCCGCCGCACCGATCTGCCCTACCGCGACGCCATCGGCACCGCCCGGGTTCGAGCGACCTACGAAGCCATGATCCCGCTGCCTTCCAACGTCTCCCAGCTGATGGTGATCGACAAGGAGAACGCCGGTAAGGCCGATGCCCTGAATGCCGGGATCAACGCCTCCACCGCGCCCTACTTCGTGAGCCTCGATGCCGACAGCATCCTGGATCAGCGGGCCCTCAAGGAATTGATGCGGATGGTGCAGGAAGATCCCCGGATCGTCGCGGTGGGCGGTCAGGTGGCCATCGCGAACGGCTGCACCATTCGGGGCGGCAAGGTGATGAGCATCGGACTCCCGTCTCATCCCTGGGCCCGGTTCCAGATGGTGGAGTATCTCCGGAGCTTTACCACCGGCCGCACCGGACTCGATCGGCTGGACTCGATTCTGATTCTCTCCGGCGTGTTCGCGGTCTTCGAGAAGGAAACGGTGATTCGCGCCGGTGGGTACCTCACCCCGCTGGTACAGCACAAACTGGTCGAGGAGTACATCGGTGGCCGGGCTGCCACGGTGTGTGAGGACATGGAAATAGTGGTCCGGCTGCATCGCTTCGTACGCGACAAGCTGCGCGACCGGCGGATCGCTTTCCTGCCCCATCCGGTGGCCTGGACCGAAGTGCCCGAGAGACTCGACTCGCTCAGAAAGCAGCGGGGCCGCTGGTATCGCGGGCTGCGTGAGTCATTGTTCTATCATCGGGCCATTCTCTTCAATCCCAAATACGGCCGGATCGGATGGTTTGCGCTGCCGACCTTCTGGTTCTTCGAGTATTACGGCCCGGTGATCGAAGCGACCGGTTACCTTTTCATTGCCGCCTTCGTCATCCTCGAATTCGGCTTCGGCATCTCGGTCATGAACTGGCAGTATTTCGTCGCCTTCCTGCTGGCCTCGCTGGGCTGGGGAATGCTGGTGAACGTGTTCGCGGTGCTGGTCGGGGCCTGGCGCTTCCGCTATGGTCTGGCCGACCGGCTGCAGCGGGGCTTGCTTCCGTTCGATCGCCGCCGCGACGTGCTGATCCTGCTGGGGTATGCGGTGCTGGAGAATTTCTTCTGGCGCTGGCTGACGCTGTACTGGCGCCTGCGCGGGCTCTACGATGCCTGGCGCGGCAAACAAGGCTGGGAGAAATTCGCCCGGCAGGGATTCCAGAAATCACCGGAGCCGATGCGTGCCTCCTGAGCCGATGAAGCTCCGGGTCTTGATCGTGGATGACGACAGGGATTTCGGCCGTCTGGTCACCTCGGTGGTGAAAGACGCCGGCTTTGGAGTCGCTATCTGGGTCGACAAGGGTGCCGACGCACTCACGATCGCGGCCCAGTGTGACATCGTGCTGCTGGACCACCAGCTCCCCGACACCACCGGGCTGGACCTTCTTCCCGCCCTCAGAACCGTCCCCAATCAACCTTCGGTCATCCTGGTCACCGCCCACGGCGATGAGCAGCTGGCAGTACGGGCTCTCCGGGCCGGGGCCGATGACTACGTCATCAAGGACGGCTCCCTCCCCAGCCTGCTTCCACAGGTCATCGAGCGGGTCCGCCGTCATCGGGCTCTGGCCGAGGCGCTGGCCGCGGCGGAACGCGATCTGGTCGACGCCGAGCGAAGAGCGGCGATCGGACAGCTGCATGTGACACTGCATCACACCATGAACAATCCGTTGATGGCGGCCTTCGCCGAAACCGAGCTGCTGCTCAGCAGCCAGCTGAACAAGGATCAGCTCTCCTCGGTGGGGGGAATCCGCGAGTCACTGGGCAGGATCCGCGACATACTGCAGCGACTGGGAACCCTGGAAGACGCCCGCACCACCGAGTACCTCGAAGGGGTGCGGATGATTGATCTCTCCCGCCGCAGCCTGCCGACCACGGTACAGCTGGGAGACGCGGTGGTCTGGTTCCCCGATGACGACATCGCCAGAGTGGTGAGTATGCTGCTCTCCCACGCCGGCTTCCGGGTGGAGCGGGTCGCGACCGCCGATCATCTCGCGGCCCGAGTGGCTGGAGTGGCGGTTCAGGTGGTTCTGGTGGCGGGAAGCTCGGCGCCGAACACCGACCCGCTGGGCGGGTTCAAGCCGACCGCGGGGCGGCGCTACACTCTCGTGGCACTGGTGGCCGGCGACGGCGCCAACGCCAGGGCGGCCGGGGCCGATCACATTGTCTCCCTGCCGTTCGACCCTGGGACTTTTGTGAACGACCTCCTGGGAGCCATGCGAGCGTAGGGCTCAGGGACCGATCCGCGCCGGGTCGCGCCATCCCATTCCCTCAGTCGTTCCGCATCGCCACGATCGGATCCACCCGGGAGGCCCGCCAGGCCGGCACCATAGCCGCAATCAACCCTGCCGCAGCCAGCAGTCCGGTCGCCAGACCCCACGTGATTCCGTCGAGCGGACTCACCCCGTATAACAGACTCTGCAGCAGTCGCGTGAGAGCCAAACCTCCGACCAGACCTGCCACCACTCCAGTACCCACCAGACCGAGCCCCTGCCGGGCCATCAGTCCCACGGTTCGTGCCGGAGTGCTCCCGAGCGCGGTCCGAACCCCGATCTCCCGGGTCCGCTGGACCACTGAGTAACTCAGCACCCCATAGAGCCCCGCCATCGAGAGCAGCATCGCGACTCCCGCGAATACCGCCAGCAGGCTGAGGTAGAAACGGGGTTTACCCAGACTGTCGGCGATCACCTGATTCATCAGATCAACGTGACTCACCGAGGCACCCGGATCCACCTCGCGGATTGCCGCCAGGATCGGCCGGGTGAGATCGGCTGGATTGCCCTTGCCGACCCGAATCATCAGCGGGAACGACGTGCTGCCTCCACCGGCCTGCCGGTAGGTCCAGTACACCTCGGGCCGAGGCGCTTCTACCGGACCGAAATTACGGATATCGCTCACCACTCCAACGATGGTCGCCAGGCTGGTATTGCTGATGTAGTAGCGCTTGCCGATGGGATCGTCGTGAGGGAAATCCCGGTCGACCAGCGCCTTATTCACCACGACAACCGCAGGCACTCCCTCCCGCTCGTCGTCGGACGGTTGCAGCAGCCGCCCGTTCAGCAGCTTCTGGCCGGTAGCTCCGAAGAACTCCGGTGTCACCAGGCGGCGCTCCACCATGGGCCGTTGGGCCGAGCCATCTTCCGGCTGACCCTCGTACCGGATGGTGAAGTTCCAGCCCCAGTTCTCATAGGGCAGCAAGGAAATACTGCCGGCCGCTTCCACCCCTGGGATCTGTCTGATCCGGGTGAGCACCGGTTCGAGAAATCGCTGCACCGCATTGCCGTCAGGATATGCCGCCGGCGATACCGACAGCTCCATGGTGAGAAGCGGGTCTGGATTGAACCCGGGGTCACGACTCAAGAGTCCCGCGAATCCTTTCAGTACCAGCCCGGCGCCCAGCAGCAGCACCAAAGAGAGGGCGACTTCCGACGCGACCAGAATCCCGAGAGCCCGATGCTGCCGCCGGCCGGCCCCACCGCCCCGTCCGCTGGCGAGCGATTCCTGGGGATCAACCGCCGAGGCTCGCCACGCGGGCAAAGCGCCGCAGAGCCCCGCAATGATGAGCGTCATAACCAGTGCGAAGATCGCCACACCGGTATCGATGGTGAGCCCGGCGACCTGCGGAACGAAACGCCCGGCCAGTGTGCCGATCGTCTTCACGCCGATGAGCGCCACCCCGAATCCCAGGACCATTCCAGTCAGCGCCAGCAGCAGACTCTCGGTCAGCACCGGGCGCATGACCGCCCAGCGGTCCCCGCCGAGGGCCACCCGGATCGCCATCTCCCGTCGCCGTTGCACGCCCCGCGCCAGCAGCAGGCTCGCCACATTGGTTGCCGCGATCAGCATGACGAAGCAGACCGCGCCAAAGAGAAGGAGCAAAGGGGTTTTCACGCCGCGCGATCCTTCGATTTCCAGCGAAACGGCGTGGACCTGTTCTCCCTGCAGGAAGCTGTAATTCTGGAGCAGGCCGTCGAAGATCCGCCGCAGCTCGGCATCGGCCGACCCGACCGTCGCGTTGGGCGCGAGACGGCCCAGCACCGAGAGGTAGTTGCTGCCCCGCTGATTCAGCTCCTGCTCCGAGAAACGCATCGGGAGCCAGAGATCCGCGTCCATGATCCGGGCGCCGTGAGGAACCCGGAACCCCTGCGGGGTAACACCGACCACCGTCCGTTGGGTCCCATCGATCAATAAGGGCTTGCCGATGATCGAATGATCGCCGCCGAAACGGCTGCGCCAGAACCGGTCCGACAGGACCACCGTCAACGGCTCGGAGGCGTTGTCGTCCTCCGCCACCAGCAGCCGGCCGGTCTCGGCGGTCACCTGCAACATCTGAAAGAAATTGGCGGTCACCCGGTACGCCGAAACCTGGCTCGCGCCGTCTGGCTGGGTCAGCAGGACTGAGGCCGGCGTGGCCGCGGACATCGCCTGGACCTGCTGACTCCCGGCGGCGAGATCGCGATAGTTGGGAGCCGAATGCGGCCCGGTGACAAAGTGGGGAGTGGTGCGGTAGATCGTGATCAGCCGCTCCGGATGGGGAAACGGCGGGGGCTGAACCAGGGCCCGATTGACCGCGCTGAAGATTGCGATGGTGATCCCAAACCCAAGAACCAGGCAGAGGATCGCGGAAATGGTGACGGCGGGCGCTCGCAGCAGACTGCGCCCGGCTTCCTTCAAGTCGGTCAACCTGATCATGGGGTGGATTCCTCCGTGGCCTTAGACGGAGGCAAACCCCAAATGGTTGCGACCCGTCTAGGTCGGTTGGAGGAGAAACTCGAAACGCTCGTAGGGGCTGGCCTCGCGCGGCGCTTTGCCGGCCTGGAACAGTCTGACTGACTGAGTCCCGCCGAGCCGGAGTGACTCGGCTTCCCGCCGGAACCAGCTCCCCTCCCTCAGTCCGGCGACGATCACCTTCGGATTCATGGTCACGAATTCCGCGATCCGCTCGGAACGGGTCTCCCCGCCGTGATTGGGGATCACGGCATCGGTGAAATGAGGATTGATTTGGAAAGGAATAAGCCCCAGCGCCGCTAAGGACGGAGGCTCGACAATGGGCATGTCGTTGGTCGTTCTGATCGTGGGACAGGCCAGGTTGGAACCGGCGCTCCATCCGACGTATGGCGTTCCCGCTTTCACCCGGTCCCGTACTACCTCGAGCAGACCCTTCTCATACATCAATTGCAGCAACCGAAAGCTGTTCCCTCCACCGACGGCGATTGCCTTCGCCGTCCTGACCGCGGCCACCGGATCGGCTGCGTCAGACAGGGACGAGACTCGGAGACCCAGCTCGCCGAAGGCCTTTCGAACGTTGCCGCTGTACTGCTCCTGGCTCATCTGCACCCCGGCGTAGGGCACAAAAAGCAATTCATCGATCCCACCGAGAAAACTGGGGATCTCGGTTCGGACGTGTTCGAGGTAACCTTGGCCCGGGTTGCGGCTGTTGCTCAGAAGAAGAAGGCGCATGCGGAGAAGGAAAGCGTGAAAAGTGAAAAGTGAAAAGTGCTCGAGAGCAACCCGTTTCACGTTTCACATTTCACTTTTCACGCTGTTTCTTGAGAACCGGATGTTCTCGCGTCATAATGTCGACCTCTTCCCTCGTCGCCAGCCGGGGCAATGTCGGGTCCCGCTCCTCCGCCGGAGACCAGCTCACCGTGATCGACTCCGCCAGCAGATGGCGGATCGAATTGGCGTAGTACTCCAGCAGCGGCCGCTCGGCCGGCAGAATCACCAGATCCGCTCCCTGCTCCACCACCAGCCGTCGCATCCTCAGCATCAGCCAGGCGCGCTCCCACACTTCGGTCACCGGCAGATCCCGCCGAACCACTCTGGCATTATGCTCATCCAGCTGATCCCGAATTTCGTCAATCCGCTCCAGCAACCTCATCCGGGGAACCACACTCCCACCGAACGAAAGCAGGGCTGCCGCGGCCAACGGGACCGGGGTCACCGGAATCACGAACCCGATATGCCCCAGGGCTTCCTCGGCCAGCCGCTGCACGTGGGGCAGTCGTTCCGTCTTGGGGAGGGAGAGAATGCCGGGCGGTTGTTGCCTGAGCCACTGGCGCACCGAGATCGGAGTGCCGATGGTGACGGCCACCCGGCCGTAGCGCCGCAGCTGCCCGGTGAGAAATCGGAGGCAGTTCCACCCCAGATAGTTCACCACGTTCCACAGCTGGCCCAATCGCCCCGGTCTCCGGCCACCGACGATCCGCTCCCGAATGAGCGAGCGATCCTCCAGTACCCGGTCGTAATTGATTCCCACCGGTACCAGCCAGATGTCCCGGTCGAAAGCCGCATCGTCCACCGTGCGAACGATGTAATCGAGCAGCCCGATCTTCACCGGCCGCAAGGCCCCGTCCCGGGTCAGCCCGCCCTCGGGAAAGATCCCCTGGGTCACTCCATTCCGGGTCACCAACTGCACGTAACGCTCCAGCACAGTGTGGTAGAGCGGCTCGCGATACTGCCGCCGGATGAAGTAACTGCCGAAACTTTTGAAGACGAATTCCAGCGGCCAAATGCGGGCCCATTCGCCCACCGCGTAACTGATGCTCACCACCCGGGCCAGCACGTACGCCACCACCACGTAGTCGGCGTTGCTGCGGTGGTTCATCAG
>CAZOES010000044.1:0-27345 GCA_964578865.1 uncultured Gemmatimonadaceae bacterium
GGCGATGAGGGGCTCGAACCCCCGACCTCGCGCATGTGAGGCGCGCGCTCTAACCGGCTGAGCTAATCGCCCGAGAGGGGCGGTATCTTACCACGTAACCGCCAATGCGAGCAAGTGTTACCCCGGTCACCGGGGGACGTCCCCCCTCGTCAATCCTGCCGGCGCACATCCGATCCCAATTTCGAACACCTGCTTCCTGGCCCCGGATTACAACTCCCTATTCCGCAACAAGCTACAAGCGGGCGAGGTGGCACCCGGCTTGCCCATTCCGACACCGCCCTCCCTCCGGAGCCTTCATGGTCGCCGCGTTCCGTCACCTGGTGCGTTCGGTTACCCACCGTCCCGGGATCTCCCTGCTTCTGATGCTGACCCTGGCCATCGCGATCGGGTCGACCACCACCGTCTTCAGTGTGCTCGATGCGGTGCTGCTCAAACCGGCGCCGTACGCTCACGCCGAGCAGCTGGCCGAGTTGTGGAACACCGATCCGGATGGCAGCAGCTTTCCACTGCTCGAGGCTCCGCGGGCCGAGGCAGTCCTCGGCCGCCGGGATCTGCTGACAGCGGCGGAACGCTATTCGAACCAGGGCATGTTGCTGGGGCAGGTTGGCGACCCGGCGGAGATCCTGGCGACCCGGATCTCCTCGGGCTTCCTGCCGATGCTAGGCGTGGAGGTGGCCGAGGGGCGCGGGATTCTTCCGGATGACACGCTCCCCGGGGCCGCCCCGGTCGCGGTGGTGAGCCAGTCGTTCCGCGAGCGGTATCTGGGCGGAAAGAAGCTGCAGGATTCGCCGATCATTCGACTGGACGACCGGGACTATACCGTGGTCGGTGTGATGCCAACCTGGTTCCGCTATCCCCGGGGCATCGTCTCCGCCTGGCTGCCGCTGGGGCCCGGGGCCTCCGAACCGCGTTTCAACTATGTCTATGTCGTGCGATTCCGCCCCGGTCTCGATCACCCATCCGCCCTCAGCGCACTCAAAGCGCTGAGCGCCGAACTCCAGCGCGGCAACCCGACCAGGCAGGGCTGGGGAATCACTCCCTTCTTTCTCGATAGGCCCAGTGTGAACCAGGACGTGCGGACCTCACTGTGGTTGCTCGCCACAGCGGTGGGTTGCGTGCTCCTGGTTGCCTGTGCCAATGCCGCCGGACTCCTGCTGGTGCAGGCGACCTCGCGTCATCGCGAGCTCCTGATCCGAAGCGCGCTCGGCGCGAGCCGGCGTCAGCTTCTGCGCCAGCTCCTGAGCGAGAGCATGGGCTTCGCCCTGCTGGGAGCGATCGGAGGGATCGGATTCGCCTACCTGGCAGTAGAGTATCTGCCCGGTCTCATGCCGAGAGAACTCTCGGTGTTCTCCAACAGCCCCCTCCTGGTCGACCGGCGCGTGCTCCTGTTCGGCGTCCTGACCGGCCTGCTCACCTGGGCCGCCTGTGCCATCGGGCCGGCGCTGCTCGCGTCCCGGCGGGATCAGACCGCGATCCGGTTCGGGCGTGGTGGCACCGGCTCCCCGGCGGGCCGGAGGGCCAGAAACGTGCTGGTAGTAATCCAGTTTGCCCTGGCGCTGGTCCTGCTGGCAACGACCGGGCTCTTTCTCCGGAGCTTCGTACGACTCGCGACGGTCGAGACCGGGTTCGACACCGCTCATCTTCTCACCGCGGATTTCGCGCTGCCTTCCATCCATTTTCCCACCGCGGACCGCCGGAGCGAAGTCTTGAACCGGTTGACCGAGGGGCTGGCTGGAATTCCCGGGGTGCGCCGCGTGACCGTGACCACCGGGCTTCCACCGAGCACGCCAATCACTTTCTCGAGTGGTCTCCAGGCCGAAGGCGCACCGGCGCTCGGTGGCGGGGTGCGGGTCATCCCGTTCAGCGAGGTGGACACGGGGTTCTTCGCCACCATGGGGATCCCCGTGCTGAGGGGGCGCGGCTTCAGCGTGAGCGATACCCGCGATTCTTCCGGGCATGTCATCGTGAGTCAGGCGATGGCTCGGACCCTCTGGGCCGATCGGGATCCCCTGGGGAGACGGTTCCGGCTCGATGAGGACAGCCGCTGGCTCACGGTGATCGGCGTAGCCGGCGAGGTCAAGATGCTGGGACCCGACGACCGCGAGTTCCCGTTCTCCTTCTACTATCCGCGACAGGAGGCGGGCCGGGCCACGCGGCAGCTTTCACTCGCGATAGAGACGGCGGGGCCACCGGCAGCCTATGCCAGTAGTATTCGCGAGACGATCCGGCGGATCTCTCCCGATCTGCCGGTCCTCTCCCTGGCCAGCGCCCAGAGCCGGTTCGCCGAGGGCGCAGCCAAACCGCGCTTCGTGCTCCTGCTGCTCTCGTTGTTCGCGGGCCTGGGTCTGCTGCTCGCCGTGGTCGGAGTGTACGGGGTGACCGCATATGCCGTGTTGCAGCGCACCCGCGAGATCGGCATCCGCATGGCGCTCGGCGCCGACCGCCCGACCATTCTGCAGAGTTTCCTCCGGGAAGGCCTGGGCCTCGCCGCCGCCGGAGCGGTGCTCGGTGGGGCCGGCGTCATCACGACCAGCCATCTCGTCGCCGGGCTTCTCTATGGTGTCAGTCCCCGGGATCCGGTCACCGTGGTCGCCGCAGTGGTGCTGTTGCTTCTCTCGGGAGTGGCAGGAGTGCTGGTTCCGGCTCGCCGGGCCACCCGGGTCGATCCGATGATCGCCATGGCGCCGGATTGAGAGGGTCCCGCTGCCGACTTAGCTTCTGTACTCCTCCTTCTACGATGCTGGTAATGCAATTCCGCCTTGTCGGCCTGGCTGTGCTGGTGTGTGTCTCTACCGTTTCCCTTTCCGCTCAGGACCGTCGCGTCCCCATCATGAAACAGTACCTCCGCGCCGCCGCCACGCTGGGACAGCTGAACGGCGCGGTGCTGGTGGCGGAGAAGGGCAAGCTCCTGATCGACACGGCCTACGGCTTTGCCAACATGGAGCTCGGGGTCCGGAACACCGCAAATACCCGGTTCCGGGTCGCGTCAGTCACCAAGCAATTCACCGCTATGGCAGTGGTAATGCTGGCGGAGGATGGTCGCCTCAACCTGGCCGACCCGATCAGCAAGTATCTCGACTCGCTGCCGGCCCAGTGGAATCAGATCACCATTCATCAAATGCTGCGGCACACCTCGGGGATTTCCGACTACGAAGGGTGGTTCGACGGCTACACCACCCAGGCCTATTCGTGAACTGGCGACCATCATGCGAGGGAAACCGGTGGCGATTCCCCGGGCCCGCCACCTCATTGCGGCGGATTCAGCCCACAGCGCCGGCTTCGGGGGAGTGTATCGGGCCGAGTCGGGCGACTCGGTGACCATCGAAATGGACGGGAATATTCTCGCGGCCCACTGGATCGATCATTTCCGTGCGGCATTGCTGCCCGAATCGTCCCAGGATTACTTCTCGCCCCAGTTCAATGGGATGGCTCGCTTCAGGGAAGTGAATGGAAAGATGGAGTTGGTGATTGAGGATGGGCTGGGGAGCATGGTACTAAGGGCAAAACGGGAGTAGCCGTCAACCCGAGCGAAGCGTCTCCCGTCTCCCGTCTCCCGTCTCACGTCCCAACGCCTCCAGCACTTCCTGCGGCGAGACCGTAGCGACCCCGGCCTTGGCCACTTCGACGCTCGCGGCCAGGTTTGCCACGTGAGCCGCTTCGATGGCGGTGCCACCTGCGGCTAACACCGCTCCGGCCCAGGCAGTAACCGTGTCCCCCGCGCCTGAGACATCGAACACTTCCCGGGCAATACTCTCGATCACCGCCGGGGGCGGCGATCCGCCCCGGGTCACCAGCACCATGCCGCCCGCTCCCAGGGTGAGCAACAGGTGCTCGACCGACAGCTTCTCGGTCGCTTTGATCAACTCATCGGCCGACGAGAGATCGATCCCCGGCAGCGCGTTGCCCAGCTCCCGGCGGTTGGGTTTGAACAGGGTCGCCCCGGAGTAGGCAAAGAAGGAACGAAATTTGGGGTCGACGACAGTAGGAATCTTGCGGCGGCGAGCGACTTGCATCGCCGATTGAATCAACCCCGGAACCAGCACACCCTTGTCATAGTCTTCCAGCAGGAGCGCATCGGCGTCGGCCAGCGCCTCAGCCGCGAGGTCGCTGAGCCGGCGAACACTGGCGCCGTCCAGAGGCACATCCTTCTCCTCGTCGATTCGTACCACCTGCTGGCCCCGCGCCACCACCCGGGTCTTGGAGGTTGTCGGCCGGTTGCCCACGCTGAGGAGCCAGCGGTCATCCAACCCGCTCTTTTTCAGGGTCTCGCGCAGCAATTCTCCGTCCCGATCGTTGCCGGTCACTCCCACCAGCCGGCCCACTCCGCCGAGCGCCGCGACGTTGGCGGCGACATTGGCCGCCCCACCCAGCGCGTGCTTTCGCTCGGTGACGGTGACCACGGGAACCGGAGCCTCGGGAGAGATTCGCTCGGTGTCGCCGATCAGATAGCGATCCAGCATCGCATCGCCCAGCACCACGATCCGGCAGCCGCTCATCCGATCGAGCAGCGCCTTCAGCCGATCCCTCGAGAGTCCGGTCACCTAGAAGCGCCCTCCGCGGCTGATACCCAGTGTCGCCTGGACTCGGCCGACGAATCGAGTCCGGGTCCGGCCCTCGATGTTGCCGGCGTTGTCGATGTAGTGCAGTCCTGCGTTTGCCTGTAGCGATAGCGCTCCCTGCCTGCCGCTCACGCCCAGGGCTGCCCGCCAGGTTCGCTCCACTACTCCGATGAAGAGCTGTGGTGTCGCTCCCGCTGCGGTGCCCGACTCAGGCACCGGCTGTGACAAACGTCCCTCACCCTGCCGTTGCAGGGTGAGCTCGGGCGTGATCAGCCAGCGGGGTGTGACGGGCGCGCTGATCATGAAACTGAGCTGATCGTTATCGGCGAAGTTACGACCCAGGCCGACGCCCTGCTCAGTGAAATTCTCGGCCGTCCGAAAGGTCCGGAAGGCCAGACTCGAGGCCTGGGTATAGAGGCCACGCCAGGCAAGGTTGCCTTTGAGCGGGCCGGTACCCTGCAGGGTGAATGCATAACGGTCCGGATAGCGGGTCGAGGAACCCCGGTTCTGATACTGAAGGTCGTCCAGCCCCAGTTGGGCCTGGAGAGTTGCCCGGTGCCCCAGTCGCCACTGGAGATCGAGTCCGAGCAGGACGTTGCCCTGGGCACCCAGCCCGTACTGGTTGGCCAGCACCAGCAGCGTAACCGGGTTGCTGTAGCGACCGTCGAAGGAGCGATCGGGTCCCGCGAGAACCACCGTTTCCCAGAGCGCAAGCGAAAACTTCCGGCTCAGCCGGGCATTGATCCGATGGGCGAAGAAGTAGCGATGGGTCACCACCCCCGCAGAATCGGTTTGATCTGTGAGGGTGGTTGCCTGGGCTGCCAGCCGGAGCTTGCCGTTACCGACCTCGATCCCGAACGCCGGCCGGGGATAGCCATAGTCGCTCAAGGGTATTCCCGGGACGGCGACTGGCCCCCAGTTCTGGTCCATCTGCCCATAGAATAGACTGACGTACTTGAACTGGGCCGAGAGGTAAGCCTCGCCGTGGCGGCCTACGATCTTGAGATCCTTGCGGCCGGGCCAGTCGGGATCGCCCGTGACCCGCGGCTCGATCGCCGGCCGGGAGACCAGCACCAGATTCTGGAAGGTCGCCTGCAGTCGCAGGTCGAGGTACGGCTTCACCCGCCGGTTTCCCGCGAGATGCAGCGGGTCTCGCCGAGCCTCGGTATAAGCTTGACCGCCCGCACGCCCCTCCACCTCCCAGCGTGCCTCGGCTGTATCCTCGGTCCAGACGGTCAGCAACTCCCGGATCAGGCTGGTGTCGCGCGCCTCTCCGGTAGTCAGCGCCGAGTCGAGGGCCCGGACTGCATCGACCCGGCGGAAGGGGCGGACCATGGGAGAGGGGTCTGCCACATCCCCCAGGGCAATCAGGTGTTCGAAAGCTGGAAGGCGGGGGTCGTCGCGGGATATATAAGGAGAGGCCTGGGCCACCAACCGGGCCGAAGCCGTCAGCGCCAGCGTCGTTAGTGCGAGGGCTCGAAGCATCGCCACAAGATAGCTGGCAGAGTACCGAGTACCGAGTACCGACTGGATCCTGTGGTATTTCGAAACTCGGTACTCGGTACCCGGTACTGGCCGGGCCCACTAGCCCACTAGCCCACTGGACCTAGCCAACTAGCCCACTATCACAGGTTATCTTCTGCGGCTATGAAATCCGACTTCCGGGTCGAAGCCACCCGCGGCTCCATGGTCGAATCGGTCCACCGGGTCTCCCTCGCGGTAGTGGACCACACCGGTAGACTCCTCGCCCGCTCCGGCGATCCCGATCTGGTCACCTATTGGCGATCGGCCGCCAAGCTGTTCCAGGTGATGCCGGTGGTCTCCGAGGGTGCGATCGACCGGTTCGGATTCGACGCCCGTGAGCTGGCGCTGGCCTGCGCCTCCCATTCGAGCGAACCGCTCCATCTCGATGTGGCGGCGAGGATGCTCCAGAAGATGGGTCTCACCGAAGATGCCCTCGCCTGCGGTCCTCACGTTTCGCTTTCGCCGGCCGTGGCCGACCAGGTGCTGCGAGATCACGTGGTGATGACGCCCCGCTGGAACAACTGTTCCGGGAAACACTCGGCGATGCTGGCGCTGGCCTTGAGCAAAGGCTGGGCAATCAAAGGCTACGAAACCCTGGAACATCCGGTCCAGCAGCGGGTCCTTACCGAAGTTTCCCGCTGGACCGACCTGGCGGTTGAGAGGCTGGGGGTCGGAATCGATGGCTGCACCGCGGTCTCGGTGGCGCTCCCGCTCCGGGCGATGGCACTCGCCTATGCCCGTTTCGGGGTGTCGCCCGATCCTCACGCGGTGAGAATAAGGAAAGCGGTAGCAGCCAACCCCGGGATGATTGCCGGGCAGGGCCGGCTTTGCACCGATTTGATTGCGGCGGCCGGCGAATTGGCCTTTGCCAAGGTGGGCGCCGATGGAGTCTATTGTGCCTATCTCCCCCAGGCGGGACTCGGTCTTGCCCTCAAGGTGGAAGATGGCGACATGCGCAGTCTCCCCACCGCGCTGCTTGGTTTGCTGCGAGCGTTAGCCGACCGGGTGCCGCTGGGCTTCGATCCCGCCAGATTACCTGAGTCGGTAACTCGTCACGCCGAGCCGCCGACCTTGAACACCCGGGGACGGGTGACCGGGGTGTTGCGAGCCAACGGGCAACTGCAATTTGTTGATTAGCGCTGCGTCGCGCCGAGTCGGGCGACTTCACGGAAGGGAAGTAGTATCATGGCAAAGCAGGACAGTCTGGACGCTCCCACCCTGAATCTGGTGCGATTCGCGGCCGCCATCGCCCAGGGGTACGAGCCGGAATTGCGGGAGCGGGCTTCGGGGTGCAAGACCGCCCAGGTTCCGCCGACCTGGGTGGACGAACTGCTGCTGCAGTCGATTCTGATGGTAGGGTATCCCCGTGCTCTCGTCGCGTACGGATTGTGGCGCAAGGTCAGCCGGTTGATCGCGCCGGAGTCGGATCCCTCGGCGGAGTACTCCAACGTACCCGAGTGGACCACCAGCGGTGAGGAGACCTGCAGCATCGTCTACGGCCCCAACTACGAGAAGCTGCGGGAGAATGTGCGGGATCTTCATCCGGCGCTGGATCTCTGGATGATTACCGAGGGATATGGCCGCACCATGTCCCGCCATGGGCTGGATCTCCTGAGGCGGGAACTCTGCATCGTGGCCCAGACTGCGGTGCTGGAGGTACCCCGTCAGCTTCACTCGCATCTTCGGGGCTCGCTCCATGCCGGTGCCACCTTCGGGCAGGTGGACGCAGTCTTGTCGGTGGTGAACCCGCTGCTGTCATACGACCAGTGGAAGAAAGTAAAGGAACTGTGGACTACTGTGAGGGATGGATGGGAACCGGAGGAGTAGCTAGGAGCTGATAGCTAATAGCCAAAGTGCCACACCCTTTGCTCTCAGCCCTTAGCTCTTAGCCCATAAGCCAATGTTTGTTGACCACGTAACCATCCGAGTCACCGCCGGCACCGGCGGCAGCGGCGCGTCATCCCTGGCCCGCTTCAAGTTCAAGCCCAAGGGCGGACCCGACGGCGGCGATGGCGGTCACGGCGGCTCGGTCTATCTCAAGGCCGATCCCAACCTGGCCACGCTGCTGGACTATCGCTACAAGACCGCCTGGCTTGCCGAGCGGGGGCGCCACGGCAAAGGCAAGAACATGACGGGGGCTTCGGGCGAAGATCTCTATCTGCCCGTGCCGCCCGGAACCGTGGTCAAGGCCGCCGGCACCGATGACACGCTCGGCGAACTGATCCAGGCCGGTGATGTGCTTCGGGTGGCCAAGGGCGGGCGGGGCGGACGGGGCAATCAGCATTTCGCCACACCCACTCATCGCACTCCCCGCGAATGGGAGCCGGGCGAAGCAGGCGAGAACCTCGAGATCGACCTGGTCCTCAAGCTCATTGCCGATGTCGGGCTGGTCGGCGAACCCAACGCCGGAAAGAGCACCCTGCTTTCGGTGATCTCCGCCGCTCGGCCCAAGATCGCCGACTATCCATTTACTACTCTCGAGCCCAACCTTGGTGTCGCCGGCCTCTCCGACAACCGCTCGTTCGTGGTAGCGGACATTCCCGGGATCATTGAAGGGGCTCACGCGGGCAAGGGGCTGGGACTTCGTTTCCTGCAACACGTCGAGCGGACCCGGGTGTTGGCCTTTCTGATTCCGCTCGATAGCGAAGACCCTCAGTCGGTCTACGATGGGCTGCGCCACGAGATCGAGGAATACAGTGAGGCCCTTTTCCGGAAGCCTCATGTGGTCCTGCTGTCAAAACGGGATCTTCTCCCCGAAGGCGATCCGCTCCCGATGCTGGACACCCCGGGAGGGCTTGGTACCCTGGCGTTCTCCTCCGCGGCCCGCAGCGGCCTGGAGGAACTGAAAGAGTATCTCTGGAAGACCGTCGACAGTGTAAAGCGGGAAGAGGCTGAAACGGCCGAGAGTACCGGCCCCGGAAGGGACGAACCGTGGACTTAGAAGAACGGAGCGCGTACATCGCGCTCGCGCTGACACCCGGCATCGGTGCCTCGCGACTCGATACTCTCCTGAATCGGTTTGGTTCAGCACTCGGCGCCCTCAGGGCGCCGTTCGAGTTTTTGTGTACCACGCCGGGGATGACCGCCGCGGCGGCAACCGCCATCGGGGAGTCGGCCCGGATGGGTGCCGACCCGGTGCTCCTGGCCGTCCAACGACTCGGCGCTCACTGCCTCCTTCCGGATGATCCGCTGTTTCCTTCCGCCTGCCGCGAAATTCCCGACCGTCCCATGTTGCTGTTTGCCATCGGCGACATGTCGATTCTGGAGCGGCCTGCGGTCGCCATAGTGGGAAGCCGGGATCACTCGGAGTACGGCGGGGAGGTTGGGCGAGAGGTTGCCGGGGCGATTGCGGCGCGGGGCATTGTGGTGGTGAGCGGAATGGCGAGGGGACTGGATGCTGTGGCCCACGCCGCGGCCCTCGATGCCGGTGGCACTACCATCGGCGTGCTGGGCAACGGGCTCGGCGTCATTTACCC
Source organism: uncultured Gemmatimonadaceae bacterium (assembly GCA_964578865.1). GTDB lineage: Bacteria > Gemmatimonadota > Gemmatimonadetes > Gemmatimonadales > GWC2-71-9 > JADJOM01. The sequence goes on from CAZOES010000044.1 coordinate 9,560, forward strand.
AGCGGCCAATCGCAAGCTGTATCAGCGAGTGCTCGATACCGGCCTGCTGATCAGCGAGTTCCCCCCGGGCGAACGGCCCGGCTTCGGATCGTTCCCCCGCCGCAATCGATTGATCAGCGCCCTGTCGCGGGTGACTCTCGTCGTCGAGGCCGCCATTGGCTCCGGCGCGCTGATTACCGTCGCGACCGCGCTGGCCCAGGGCAGGGATGTGATGGCAGTGCCGGGGAACGTCACCAGTCCCACCTCAGTCGGCACCAATCAGTTGATCCGGGACGGCGCCGAACCCTATCTGGTGCTCGAAGATCTGCTGGCCCACTTCCCGGAAGCCGGTGAGGCAAAGAACCCCGAAGGGAAACCGGCTCCCAAGGTGAAAGAGGGTCCTGCGCCGCCGCCGGGACTTGGGCCAGCCGAGTCACGTCTATTCGCCCTACTTTCCAATGGGCCGGGGTCGCCAGACGATCTGATCCAGCACAGCGAGCTGCCCGTCTTCGAGGCCTTGGCGGCTTTGAGTACCTTGGAATTGCTGGGGTTAGCAGTGCAGGATCGGGGGGCTTTTCGGCTGGCAGGGTAGGAGGAGTCGGAGGGCACGGTTTGGACAGGAGGCACGGAGTCACGGAGGTAGCACGGAAACTCAACTCAGGATGGGTCCTGAATCGTCGCTGAGAAATGTGGATCATGGGTGAACTCACCGAGAGTCAGAGGTATGTCTAAGGGGCATCCTTGAGATTAGTACACCCAAATAGCACTTGATTGCGACGGCAGTATGACTGCATCTCCTGGGGCCCTCCGTGCTCCCTCCGTGCCTCCGTGTCTCCTGTCCAAACCGTGCCCTCCGATTCCTTCGTCGCTGCAAAACACCAGCCCTGTCCGCCCCGTCTGCCGACCGCTAAATTCCTGCCCGGTAGCAACATCCATCGTCCCAGGCCAATGACCGGTCCCACCACCAAGCCTACCTGCGCCCGTTGCGGGGAGCCGATTACTCCGGGAGCGCGCTTCTGCATGAAGTGCGGTTCGGACGTTTCCGGTGAGCAGGGTGGTGTCCCCACCGCGATGATGCCCGCGGCCAAGGACGAGAACGAAGAACTGCTGGAGATGCTGCGGAAGGCCACCCTGGGAGATTACGAGATTCTCAAGGAGCTGGGCCGAGGCGGCATGGCGACGGTGTACCTGGCCCACGACATCGCGCTGGACCGCAAAGTGGCGCTCAAGGTGATGTCTCCCGCCCTTGCCCTCATGGGCGAAGGGATGGCCGAGCGGTTCAAGCGCGAGGCCCGGACCGCGGCCAGTCTCAGTCACCCCAACATCATCCCGATCTTCGCGGTGAAGAGCCATCAGAAGACGCTCTTCTTCGTGATGAAGTTCATCGCCGGCCGGTCGCTCGAGTCGCTGATCAAGGACATGGGCCCGATGCCGGTGGAGATGGTGCGCGACATCCTGCAGCAGGTCGGGACCGCGCTCGGCTATGCCCATCGTAACGGAATCGTGCACCGCGATGTGAAGCCGGCCAACATCATGATCGACGAAGAGGGCTGGTCGGTGGTGACCGACTTCGGCATCGCCAAGGTGGCCGAGAATCGCGGTCTCACCATGACCGGTATCGCGGTGGGCACCCCCTCGTACATGAGCCCGGAGCAGTGCGCCGCCAAGGACATCACCGGCAAGTCCGACCAGTATTCGTTAGGCGTGGTCGCCTACGAAATGCTTACCGGCAAGCAGCCCTTCGAGGGCGACTCGGCCATGGCGATCATGTTCGCCCATTTCCACGAGGCGCCCCGGCCGATCCAGGAACTCCGGCCCGAGATTCCCAATGACGTGGCTGATACCGTCATGCGGATGCTGGAGAAGACCCCGGAGAAGCGCTGGGCCAGCCTCGAAGAGGCGATCGGCGAGATGGGTGCCGAACCGCTGGCTCACGACGATCCCACCCGGCTCGAACTGATCAAGGCGGTACGCTCCAAGTCCAATCGGGCGATTCTCGACAATCTCACCCCGCCGCCCACCAGCCCGGTCCCGCCGGTCAAGCGGAACTCCGCCTCCGACGCAGCGACGACGCCCATTCCTGCGGCCCGGATTGTCGGTGTCACCATTACGCCGACTACGACCCAGTTGCATCCCGGCGAGACCCGTCAGCTCATCGCGACACCCAAGGTGGCCAGCGGCACCACCGCGCCCACCGGCGTTCTCTGGCACTCGGCCAATCCGTCGATCGCCACGGTGCTTCCCAACGGGCTGGTCACCGCGATTGAAGCAGGGAAGGTGGAGATCACCGCCAGGGTCGATGGAGTCACCGGCACCTGCCAGGTCGAAGTGGTACCGGTTCCGGTCTCCAGCGTGAGCCTGCAGCCCGAGACCGCTCAGCTGCAGTTGGAGGCGACCCTGACGCTCAAGGCAGTCGTCAGTGATGCCCATGGAATGGAGCTCACCGATCGGAAGGTGACTTGGAGCATCTCACCGGCGGGGAGCGCCAAGGTCTCCGAGAGCGGCGTTGTCACCGGCACCAGGGCCGGCAAAGTCGAGGTCACCGCCGAATGCGAAGGGGTGAAGGGCGTCGCCAGGCTCGAGGTGGTGCCGCCACCGATCACCGCCATTGTCATCACCCCGGCCGAGCGAGCCGTGGGTGTGGGGGAGACCGGCGCCTTCAGCGCAAAGCTCACCGATGCTCTGGGCAAGAACCCCGGCGATCGCACGGTGACCTGGAGTTCAGAGGCCCCATCGATTGTGGTGATTTCGGCCCGGGGAATCGTGACCGGGATGACCGAAGGTTCGGGCGAGATCGTAGCGCGCTGCGAAGGGCAGGAAGCCCGGGCCCAGGTTCGGGTGAAGCCGGCCCCGGTGGCTTCGCTCGCCATCAGGCAGCCCGATCCGCTGGAGGCGGGGCAGCAGGTTGACCTGACGGTCACGCTCAAGGATGCCAAGGGCAACCTGCTGACCGGTCGCGAGGTGAAGTGGACCTCGTCGTCGCCTTCGATCGCCACGGTTACCGCCACCGGTCAGGTCAGGGCGATCGCCGCGGGTACCGCGCGGATCGCTGCCGAATCGGAAGGAAAAAGTGGCACGGTCGCCGTCACGGTGAAGGCTGCTCCACCGGCTGCGGTAACCGTCGAGCGAAAGCAGACCCCGGCGCCGGGCACCATTCATTTCGCGCCGCCGGTTATCCAGCCGCCGCCTGAGGTGAAGCCCGAGCCGCGGGTGGAGCCAAAGCTGGAGCCAAAGCCGGTCCCCCCACCGCTGCCCGACACAGCCGAGCGCGCGGTGCCGGTGCAGCCATCGGGCGGCAAGGGAAAGCTCATTGGTGGGCTGGTTGGGATCGCGATTCTGGCGGGAGTCGGGTTCATGGTCCTCCGGCCCAAGCCGGGGACTGAAGTGCCGCCAGCACCTCCGCCGCCGGTCAACAACACTCTCTCCAGCCCCGTCGCCAGTGTGACCATCGCCGGCGAAGCGGGAGCTATCTCGGTCGGCCGAACTCGTCAGCTGGCAGCCCAGCTCAAGGACGGCAACGGTCTGGAGTTGAGCGACCGGGCAGTGGTTTGGACATCGAGCGATCCCTCGGTTGCCGAAGTCTCCAATGTGGGAGCAGTAACCGCGAGGAAGGCCGGCAGTGCGACCATCACCGCGAGCAGCGAAGGCAAGAAGGATGAGTTCGGGGTGGTGGTCGAAGAAACCGTGGTCGACCAGCCCGCTGCAGTGGCCCAACTGGCAGTGACCGGTGGTGGCAAGGCGGTCGACCCGGGTCAGACCATCGATCTCGGCGCCACGGTGAAGGATGCCAAGGGCATTGTGCTCAACGACCGGACCGTGGTCTGGTCCAGTGCCGATCCCAGAATTGCAAGCGTCTCGTCCAGCGGAGTAGTAACCGCAATCGCTGCCGGTCAGACGGTGATCACGGCCAGCAGTGAAGGGAAGAGCGGCGAAGCCCGGGTTACGGTCAACAAGCCCAGGGAAGTAACTCCGCCGGCGCCGGTTCCTGCTGTACCTGTGGCAGTAGCGAGGGTCGCCCTGATCGCTCCGGCCAATCCCTCGGTCACCGCCGGCGAGACACTGCGGCTTTCGGCCCAGCCCACCGATGGCGAAGGCAACGCGCTTCCCGACCGGCAGATCCAGTGGAAGTCGTCAGACGACGATATCGCCCGGGTGGGGACCGATGGCACTGTCACGGCTGTGGCCAAGGGTAGCGTCACCATCACGGCCACCTCCGAAGGCAAGACCGCGTCGGCCCGCGTCACCGTCATCGAAGCGTCTGTGCCGGTTGCCGCAGTGATGCTGTCGACCGGACCCCGCTCCCTCAAGGTGGGTGAGAACGCGCCCTGGGCCGCCAGCGCCCGGGATGCCAAAGGCAAGGAGCTTCCCGATCGGAGCATCACCTGGAGCTCCAGCGCGCCCCAGATCGCCAGTGTGAGCGGTACCGGGGTAATCACCGGCGTCGCTCCGGGCAGCGCCGAGATTCGGGCGACGGTAGAAGGAAAGACCGCCAGCGCGCCGATCACTATTACAGCGCCTCCAGTGGCGGTGGCACCGCCGCCGGTGGTTACCCCGCCGGCCGGAGGTGGAAGTCCGGCGCCTAACAATCCGCCCGCCGGCGGCAACGCAGCCCTGGTGCCGCGGAAGGCGGTGGAGGCCGGTACCACTACCAGCTGCGGTGTCAACAACACCGGGGCAATCTGCTGGGGTGAGGGATATAACGGGCTGGCTCCCATAGCCAACACCGCCGGCCTGAGCGGGCTCACCATTGGGAAGAATCACGCCTGCGGTCTGGTGAGCGGTGGTCGCGCGGTGTGCTGGGGTGACAATCGTTTCGGCGAGCTGGGTGACAACACCCTGACCAACTCCCCCGGCAGCGCCGTGAATGTGTCGGGCGACCTCAGCTTCTCCGAGATCGTCGTCGGTGGGGCTCACGCCTGTGGTCTGGCCGGTGGCAAGGCGTATTGCTGGGGTCGCAACAAGGATGGCCAGCTGGGCGATGGCAGCAGCGCCGACCGCAAGAAGCCGGTGGCGGTGAAGGGGGGGAAGACTTTTGTGACGCTGTCTGCTGGCGAGAAACACACCTGCGGTCTCACTTCTTCGGGACAGGCGCTCTGCTGGGGTGAAGGCTTCTCCGGCCAGCTCGGCTTTGGCCCGCAGGAATCGCAGAGCGAGCCGATCGATGTCACCGGCAATCTCAAGTTCTCCCGGATCAGCGCCGGCGGCCAGCACACCTGCGGAATCACCACGGCCGGGAAAACCTACTGCTGGGGCGCCAACGGGTCGGGCCAGGTGGGTGACAATTCGAAGAATGACCGCGGATCACCGGTGGCGGTCGACACCAAGGTCACGTTCGAGCAGATCAGTGCCGGTGATGCTCACACCTGCGCGCTGACGGCCGGCGGCGAAGCCTACTGCTGGGGTGGGAACAAGAGCGGCGAAGTGGGGGATGGCAGCAAGACCAACCGCCCTCGCCCGGTCTCGGCCGGCGGAGGCCTGACCTACTCGAGTATCTCGGCCGGCGAGGGAATCACCTGTGCCATGAGCCGGAGCCAGGGGCCGGTCTGCTGGGGTCGCAACGAGAAAGGCCAGCTGGGTGACGGGGGCACGACGGGGTCGGGGAGTCCGGTGGTGGTGAGGCCGTAGGGCGGGCCTGCAGCGGGCGTGAAGCGGGCGAACCGGAGATGGGTCATCCCGAGTGAGTGAAATGAAACGAGGGATCTACTTCATGTGAGTAGATCCCTCGCTTTTGCTCGGGGTGACCGCCCGCTGCTTGCCCGTCTGCCCGCTACATGCCCGTCTATTGCCCCCCAAGCCGAATCGGAATCCCCAGCGACACCAGCAGGTCCGACTGGAACTTGGAATCGCTCTGTCCGGTCTGGAACGAGTAGAGATACGACTCAGCAGTGAAGTTCACCCGGAAGCGAGGGGTGACGTTGGCCCGGAATCCGAAGCCGATCACGCCACCGAAATCGGTGATATCGTCGACGCCATCCCAGGCATCGCCACCCCGGCTGATGATCGCCGGCCCGGCCAGCAGGAACAGATTGCTGCGCTTGGGAGAGACCACCGCCCGGAGGCTGCCGTAGATGATGCTGCCATCCTGCGAAATGCCGCCGTCGATGTTGTTGCCGCCGATATCGTTTTCGGTGATAATGAGGCCGCTCAGCGCGTAGGCGAACTCCCCTTCCACCGCGAAGCGCTGGCTCAACGGAAGCGTCAGTCGGCCACCGAACGCGAAGGCATTCTTCTGGTCAATCGTGAAGGGGTTCCCGGCGATCGGGCCGGCATCGCCTTCGCTGACGTGCGTCAGGTGGTAGTAACTGGCCACGAAAGGCGTCAGTTCAATGCGCTGCTGGGCCGACGCCACGCCCGGTATCAACGCGGCGGCCCCGAATGCCAGGGCACACGCAGCAAACGACCACGAACCTCTCACACGACCTCCCGGCTGGGTTGGGAATGGGGCGACACGGGGTCGCCGGACGGCCTGAGAATGGGCAGACCGGCTTTTGCTGTCAATACGGGTCAATGATCGTGAGACCTGAGAGGCGAGACGGGATTTCACTTTCGGCCGTCTCACGTCTCACCACTCCCGTCTCCCGTCTTACGTCTCACGTCTCACGTCTTCCGTCTCCCGACCGCCGACCGGTGTACTTTCGGTAAGTATGCACCTCTACCTTCACGTCCCCTTCTGCGCCCGTCGCTGCTCCTACTGCGATTTTGCCATCGCGGTACGCCGGGAGGTGCCCTCCGAGCGATTCGGCTCAGCCCTGCTGGCAGAGTGGGACCAGTGCCGTGAAGATGAACGGTGGGCGCGCTTCCCCACCCTGGCTACGGTGTATTTCGGGGGCGGAACTCCTTCACGGCTGGATCCAGCAGTACTGGCGCGACTGCTGGCCCGCTTCTCGGCCGATCGTGGCATCGCGTCCGGCGCGGAGATCACCCTCGAAGCCAACCCCGAAGATGTGACGATCGATCGGGTTCGGGCCTGGCGGGCGGCCGGAGTGAATCGGGTTTCGCTGGGGGTCCAGTCGTTCGATCCGCTGGTGCTCATCTGGATGCACCGGACTCATTCGTGGGAGGATTCGGCGCGGGCGGTGGAGACGCTCCGGGCCGGCGGGATCGAGCGGATCTCCCTCGATCTGATCTACGCGCTCCCTCCCGAAATCTCCCGCAGCTGGTCCGACGATCTGGACCAGGCCCTCGCCCTCGGGCCCGATCATCTTTCGCTATACGGCCTCACGGTGGAGCAGCACACTCCCCTTTCACGCTGGGTCAACCGTGGGGAGGCGCACCCGGCACCGGAAGAGCGTTACGCCGAAGAGTTCCTGCTGGCCCATGAACGGCTGACTGGCGCCGGATTCCGGCACTACGAGGTCTCCAACTACGGCCGGCCCGGCCGGGAGGCGGTTCACAACTCGGCCTACTGGCGCCGCTCGCCTTATCTCGGTCTGGGGCCTTCAGCGCACAGCGGATTGGGGAACCAGCGCTGGTGGAACATCCGGGAGTGGGCCGCCTGGGTCGATGCTCTCGATCGGGGCGTCTCGACCATCATGGGTGCCGAGGAGCTGGACGCCGAATCGCTGATGATAGAGGGGCTGTACCTTGGCCTCCGCACCGAGGCCGGCCTGCTCGCCTCACTGGTCGACGCATCGATCCGTGAGACCTGGGTGCAGGAATCCTGGGCAACAGTCGACGCCGGGACGCTTCGCCTGACACCCGAAGGGTGGCTGCGGCTGGACGCCCTGGTCGCGCAGGCCTCCACCAAGCTGTAGGTCGTAGTCCGCCCGTTCCACCCCTGCCGCCCGGCTCGCGCCCAAGCCCGCCTGCTCGCTACATTTACCCCCATGCCGCTTGAGGATCTGTCAGACCGGGAGATCCGCGTCCTCGAGGCCGTAATCCAGGTCTACATCGAGACCGCCGAACCCGCGGGCAGTCAGACTGTTGCCCAGAGGTTCCCGCTCGGCGTGTCCTCAGCCACCATCCGCAACACCATGAGCGAGTTGGAGGACAGGGGGTTTCTCTACCATCCCCATACCTCCGCCGGCCGGATCCCCACCGACCGGGCCTACCGCTGGTACGTGGACAACTTCACCCGACTCGCCCCGCCCAGCAGCGAAGACCAACGGCTGCTCCATGCGGAGCTCTCCCCCTCACGCAGCGCCATCGAAGAGATCCTCCGCAGCGCTGCACAGGTACTGGGGGTACTGACCCAGGAGCTCGGGATCGCCGTGGCCCCTGCTTTTGACGCGGTGATCCTGGAGAAGCTCGATCTGGTGAAGGTCTCCTCCGATCGATTGCTGCTGGTGTTTCACCTCCAGAGCGGGGCGGTGCGCACCATCTTCGTCCAGGTGCCCGGCACCATGCCCGGCGAAGTGGTGCAGCGGGTGGCCCAGATACTCAACGAGCGACTGTCGGGTCTGACCCTGCAGGAGATCCGCACTACCCTCACGGACCGGCTGCGGGATGCCGATCGTACTCACCATGAGCGGGAGCTGCTTAACATTTTCATCGAAGAAGGCGAAGAAATCTTCGGGCTCCCCAGTGGACCGGAGTCGGTAGTACTGGGCAGTGCCCAGATGCTGGCCGGCCAGCCCGAGTTTGCCAGCAGCGGACGGATCCGCGATCTGCTGGCGCTCACCGAACGGCGGGACCTGCTGCAGCAGGCTCTCTCGGCCCGGCGCACCGCCGGTCTGACCATCACCATCGGTGGCGAGAACAACGATTCGCGGTTGACCAACTTCACCCTGGTCACCTCGACCTATCGTTCGGGTGACTTGTGCGGTGTGATCGGGGTCATCGGACCCACCCGCATGCCTTACGACAAGATTATCGGCCTGGTGGATCACACCAGCCGCATGGTAGAAGGATTGATGGAGTGAGCGAGTACTACGATTTGCTGGGGATTGCCAAGACCGCTGACGAGGCCGAAATCAAGAAGGCCTATCGCAAGCGGGCCATGGAGCTGCATCCCGACCGCAACCCGGCGCCCGACGCCGAAGCCAAGTTCAAGGAGATCACCGAGGCCTACGAAGTCCTCAAGGATCCCGACAAGCGGGCCCGCTACGACAAGTTCGGCAAGGCCGGGCTGGGTGGCTCGGGCGGAAGCCAGGGGTACGGTGGGTTCCACCACGTCGACCTGGCCGAAGCGCTCAACATTTTCATGCGCGATTTCGGCGGCTTCGAAGGAATGTTCGGCGGGGGCCAGCGCACCGAGAACCGCCGGGGCCAGGATATCCGGGTCAACGTCAAGATCTCGCTGAATGAAGTCGCGCTGGGCGCCAAGCGGACCATCAAGCTCAAAACTCTCGAGCGCTGCGATACCTGTAACGGTACCGGGGCCAAGCGGGGCACCCGCCCGGCCCAGTGCAGCACCTGCAACGGCAGCGGGGAGGTGCGCCGGGCCGCTCGCAGCATGTTCGGTCAGTTCGTATCAGTGAGTCCCTGTCCCACCTGCAGCGGCGAAGGCGTGGTGATCACCAGCCCCTGCGATATCTGCCGCGGGGAGGGACGGGTCCGGGCCGACAAGACGGTACAGGTCGAAATTCCCGCCGGAGTCACCGAGAACAATTACCTGACCCTTCGGGGCAGCGGCGCGGTCGGGCCTCGCAATGCTCCGCCCGGCGATCTGCTGGTCATGATCGAGGTAAAGGACGACGACCGCTTCGAGCGGGACGGCGACAATCTCATTGTGGATCTCCCCCTGTCATTCTCCCAGGCGGCGATGGGCCATACCGTCACCATGGCCACGCCTTATGGCGAAGAGAAAGTCACCGTCGCGCCGGGCACTCAGGGTGGCACCATTCTCCGCCTCAAGGGCAAAGGCCTGCCACGGCTGGGTCAGGGCGGCAAAGGCGATCTGCTGATCCGGACCCATGTATGGACTCCCGAAACGCTCAATGAGGAACAGCTGCGACTCTTCCGGGAGCTGTCCAAAATGGAAGGAGATCCACCCAAGCGGGCTCCCGGTTTCTGGGCCAAATTGAAGGAGGCCCTCGGCGCGTGAGCTGGTACGCCATCGAGGTCCAGCCCAATCCCCAACAGCGTGATGCCGTCGCGGCCTGGCTGGTGAGTCGGACTGGTCAGGCAGTGGAAGAGCGGGCGGACGGGACTCTGGTCTCGTTCGCCCTTGATCTTCCCGGGGCCGAGTCGCTGGAACGGGAACTCAACCGGGTGCACGGCTCGGTTCCGACCCTCCGCCGAGAGCTGCCTGAGGTCGACTGGAGCACCGCCTGGCGCGCCGGCCTCGGGGTGCGCCGAGTCGGCCGCTTCGCGGTGGTGCCAACCTGGATCGAACATCCGGCCGCTCCCGACGAACTGGTGATCCGGCTCGATCCGGAAATGGCGTTTGGCAGTGGCGAGCATGGATCCACCCGGGGAGCCCTGCAGCTGCTGCAGCGGTGGATGCGCCCCAGCGATCGAGTGCTCGACCTCGGCAGCGGCTCGGGAATTCTGTCGATTGCAGCGGCCAAGCTCGGTGCCTCACGGGTGGCCGGAATCGAGATGGACGGCGAAGCCATCCCGGTCTCGATTGACAATGCCCGGAAAAATGGGGTCGCCAGCCTGGTTCGTTTCGTCGAAGGCGATGCCGCGGTGGTCACCCCCCTGCTGCAGCCGGCGGAGCTGATCGTCTCCAACATTCTTCGGCTGGTGAACCAGTCGTTGCTGCCGGTTATTCATGACGCGCTGATCGCCGGGGGCCGGGCAATTTTCAGCGGGATGGAGAGCTCTGAGTCAGAGCTGTTTCGCGGTCCGCTGACCGCAGCCGGCTTTGTGGTGGTCGATGAAGTGATCGACGAAAACTGGTGGTCCGTCGCGGCGCTGCGCCGATGATCACAGTACTGGCGGAGCGTGGTACCATCGTGGTGGGCGAAATGATCACGGTGAGCGAGTCGGAGGAGCATCACCTCGCCGTGCGCCGGGCCCACCCCGCAATCGAAGTGCGGGTGGTCGACGGCGCCGGCACGATTGGCTGGGGCCGGCTTGGGCTCAAGGGCAGGTTTGCCGCGGTAACCATCGAGCGGACCGAGCGGGTGCTGCCACCGGCTCCGGTCATTCTCGCTGTCGGTGCCGGGGATCGAGACCGGTTTGTCGGACTGATCGAAAAAGTGGTGGAACTGGGTGTCACCCGAATCATTCCGATCGATAGCACCCGCAGCCTCTCAGTGGCAAACCGGTTCCGGGACAAGCACATGGACAAGGTGGAGAAGCGCGCTCAGGAAGCAGTGAAGCAATCGGGCAATCCATGGCTCCCGGAGCTGGTGTCCCCGGTGTCACTGGAGGTCTTCCTGGCCGGCGATCTGCCGGATCACCGCTGGCTGGCGGCCCAGGGCGGTGGAACCCCCGACCTGATTGCTCCGCTGGAGAGCCTCGCTATTGCCGTAGGGCCGGAAGGCGGTTTCACTGATGCTGAGCGAGCGCGGCTGACCCATGAGGGTTTCGAGCCGGTCGCCCTGGGGCCATACGTATTGCGGTTTGACACGGCGGCCGTGGCCGCACTCACCCTGGCGAACCACCTCCGCCGGACCAGACCGACATGACTGACTGCATCTTCTGCCGCATTGCCGCGGGCGAGATACCGGCCAAGATCGCCAGAAAGAATGCCGATGCGGTGGCGTTCTATGATCTCAATCCCCAGGCCCCGACCCATCTGCTGGTGATTCCAACCAGGCACTACGCTGCGGTCCGGGATGCCAAGGGTGCTGAGGGGCAGGCCGTTCTCGGCAAGCTGCTGGCCTTCGCTGCCGAAACTGCCACTGAACTGGGTCTCGACGCCGGCGGCTATCGGATCGTCACCAATACCGGCGCCGATGGCGGGCAATCGGTCTTCCACCTGCACTTGCACCTGCTCGGTGGGCGGCGATTGGGCTGGCCACCCGGATGACCCGTCTCCCGTCTCCCGTCTCCCGAGACGCATGAACAAGCCTTCGATGTGGACCTACCTGAAGGCCGCGTTCAACGCGCGGCCCTTCGGCATGTTCGTGGCTCCCAACTGGGTCGGCATCGCCGCCTTCGGGATTCTCGGGGCTTTGAATCCTGGCTTCTGGCTGATCGGCGCCGGGGCCGAGTTTGCCTATCTCTTTGGGCTCGCTTCCAACCGGCGCTTCCAGCGAGCCATTAACGCGCAGCAGAATTCCGGCAGCGACGAGGAGTGGAAGCAGAGGCAGGATGCCCTGATTGCCCGGCTGGCGGACACCGACCAGGCCCGCTACGTGGCCTTCGCCGCCCGGTGCAGGACAATTCTCGATCTGTTCCAGCAGCACGATCCCAGCGGCTCGAGCGCCGAAGCTCAGAGCGAAAACCTCGGCCGGCTCACATGGGTGTACCTCCGCTTGCTGCTGGCCCGGCGGGCCATGGCCCGGGTACTCAAGGAGCCGAGTATCGGCGAAACCACCGAATTGGAATCGCGGCTGGCCCAGCTCCGCAACCAGCTGGGCGATCCCGAGCTGACTGATGAGCTGCGCAAGAGTCTTTCCAGCCAGGCGGCCATACTGGAGCAGCGGGTAGCTCAGCGGCGAGAAGGGCGGGAGAAGCTCGACTTCCTCGAGGCCGAGATCACCCGGATCCAGGAGCAGGTCGAGCTGCTGCGAGAGCAGGCCGCGCTGTCACAGGATGCCGACGGCATGTCGGCCCGGCTGGACGAGATCACCGGGAGTCTGGGCGGGGCCTCGCAGTGGATCAGCGATCAGCAGAAGATGTTGGGCTCACTGGATGACCTGCTGCAGGAGCCGCCGCCATCCTCGGCCCGGGCGGTGCTCAGGGAGGGAATGGGTAGTACTCAGAAAGGCCGCAAATGACGGCGTCGCTCCCAGCCTGGGCCAAGGAAATGCGGGACCTGTTCCGCACCGGCGCCTGTGCCCAGTTCATTCTGCACGGCAATGTGTTCGACGCGGTGCCCCGCGACGGCAAGATGCTTTCGCTCAAGGCGTTCCTCGGCGAAGTGATGTTCCCCGGTTACGACATCGTGCTGCACTACGATCGGAGCCGAGGGGTCAGGGCGCTGAAGGGCAACGAAGACTGGGGTGAGTGGCTGCGGAACGCGCTGGGCGATGAGCTGCGCAACCAGAGCTATCTCCGCGAGCCGGGGTCGGCGCTGGAGCTGATCGATCGCTATCTGCTGCGCACCATCAATCTGCAGTCGATCAAGGGCCAGGAGACCAGCCCCAAGATTGCGGTGATCCTCGACTTCGCCGAGTTCGTGGTGCCCCGGGGAGACGCGGTGTCGCTGGGCGGTCCCTTCAGCGCCAATGTGGTGAAAGTGCTGGGCTGGGCCAACGATCCGGCCATTCTGCACGCCAATATCATCACCGTGCTGCTGACCGAGGGGATGCACGACCTCAACGAGCTGGTGGTCGAGAATCCTCATGCCGTGGCCCTGCGAGTGCCGTTGCCCGACGAAGCCGAGATGCAGGAGTATCTCGAGGCGCTGGTCGCGACCCAGATGCCGGAGCTGGCCAAGAACTCCGACGTCCCCATTGCCACTCTCGCCAAACGGCTCACCGGTCTCTCCCGGGTCAGTGCCCGGCGAGTCCTCGCCCTGGCCATCAACGGTGGCGAGCGGATCACCAACGCCTGGCTGACCCGCCAGAAGAAGGATGCGATCGAGCGGGAGTGTCAGGGATTGCTGGAGTTCATCGAGTCCAGCATGACCCTCGACAATGTGGCCGGGCTGGACGCAGTCAAAGCCTGGCTGAGGGAGGACTCCCAGTTGCTGCATCGGGGAGCGCTGCACGCGTTGCCGATGGGCTATCTGATCGCCGGGCGGATCGGAACCGGGAAGACCTTTCTGGTCTCCTGCTGGGCCGGTGAACTGGGAATTCCCTGCGTGGTCTTCAAGAATTTCCGGGATCGCTGGGTCGGCGCCACCGAGTCCAACCTGGAGAAGATCTTCGGTGTGCTCCGGGCCCTGGGCCAGGTGGTAGTCTTTGTGGACGAGGCCGATCAGGCCGCCGGCAAACGCGAAGGTGGTGAGGGCGACAGCGGACTTTCCGGCCGAGTCTATTCCATGCTCGCGAAAGAAATGTCGGATACCCGGAACCGCGGCAAGATCATCTGGGTCTTCGCGACCTCCCGTCCCGATCTGCTCGAGGTCGATCTCAAGCGGCAGGGCCGGCTCGACGTGCACATCCCGCTCTTTCCGCCCGAGACCGAAGAAGAGCGGCGGGCCTTGCTCCTGGCGGTGGCCCGCAAGATCAAGGTGCCGCTCAAAGAGGAGGATCTTCCCGACCTTCCCGATGGGCTCACTCTGGGTGGCAACGAGATCGAAGGTGTCTTTGTCCGCGGCTTACGGACCTTCGAACTCGCGGCCGAACCGCGGCCCGCTCTTAAGGACATCCTCCTCGGCGTCTTCATGGAGGTCCGCCCCAGCGCCCATACCAGGAAACTGGAGTACATGGACCTGGTGGCGGTGAAGGAGTGCACCGACGCCCGGTTTCTTCCCGCCCGGTTCAAGGATCTGGCGCCGGAGGAGATTGAGGCCAGAATCGAGGAGTTAAGGAGATTCATGTGAGACCGTCGCGACCGTCCCGACCGTCTCTTTGACATTGTTGGCGTGCCCACCAGATTTCGCACCACTTCGTAGACGGCGTACTCACAGGAGGTAGGAAATGGGCCTCTTCGCCCGAGTCGGGCGTCTCTTTCGCGGGTTTGTTGGGCTGTTCATCAGCGGCATCGAGGAGAACAATCCCGAGGCGTTGATGGACGCGGCCCGGCAGGACTTCCGCGAGAAGATGGCGCAGTACAACAGCGCCCTCGCCCGGATGGCCGGTGTGGCCGAACGGCTCAAGGGTCAAGTGAAGATGAAGACCCTGAAGGCGCAGGATCTCGAGCGCCGGATCCTGGCGAATCACAACGCCGGCAACGCCGAGCTGGCCGGTAGCCTTGCCCGGGAACTGCAGGAGCTCAAGGCCGATCTGGGAACCGATACGACCGAGCTGAGCGAGACCGAGGAGGCCTATACCGCCAACCTCCGGCAGGCCAAGCTGGTGCAGAAAGAGTTCGAAGACAAAGTGAAGCGGCTGGAGAAGCAGCTCGACCAGGTGAAGATCAAGGAAGCCCAGGCCGAGGCCGCCGGAGCCCTCAGCAACGCCACCTTCAAGGTCGGTGACCTGGGCGACACCATGAAAACCGTGGAAGACGTCCTCCAGAAGCGCTACGAGAAGTCGGCTGGCAAGGCCCGGGTCGCCAAGGATCTGGTCGACATGGACCGGGTGCGGGAGAAGGAATCCGAGTCGAAGGCTTTGGAGCAGGCGGCTCTGGCCGAGTTCCTTGCCAGCCAGGGGATTCAGGCGGGACCGACTCCGACCACACCGGCGCAGCAAAAAGAGATTGGGCCCCAGTAACAGTACCGAAGTACCGAGTACCGAGCACTCGGTACCCGGTACTCGGTACCACTTAACACTTCTCTACTGAATCCAATGGCCGACTCCGCGCCTCGCTTCACCTTTCTCGGTAAGCTGGTCTCCCTCGCCCTGATCGGCGGGCTGGTCTACTTCGGCTGGCAGATGCTGCAGGGCAAAGGGGTGCAGATCCCCGGCATCGGCTCCACCAAGGGCGAAGAGAAAGCGGCCACCGCCGAGGTCAGCGAAGCCGCCACGGAAGTGCCCACCCTGGCACCGGCCGCCGCTTTCGAGCTCAAGGCCGACAGCATCGTCCCGATCGAAATCAGTGAGTATGCCGGGTACGCCGGGCTGATCGCGGCCAACGGCGGGCTGGATCCTTCAGCCGGGTCGCTGCTCACCAAGTATTGCGGCTGCAAGGTGAAGCTCTCGATCAGTGAGGAGGAGAGCTGGTCGGCGCTCAACAACGGCAAATTGGCCGGCTCGGTGACCACTACCGACGTACTGGCGGTCTACGGTCGCCAGTTCAAGGTGAAGGTTCCGGCCCAGATCGGATTCTCCCGCGGCGCCGACGGTCTGGTGGTCCGGAGCGATATCAAGAAGATCAACGCCCTCAAGGGCAAGACTATCGCCGCGGCCCAGTTCACCGAGACCGACTTCTTCATTCGCTATCTGGCCCAGGAAGCAGGAGTCGGCACCGCCACCCTGGCCAGTCTCGATGCCCCGCCCAATCCTGACCGGATCAACCTGGTCTACACCGACGACGGCTTTGCCGCCGGCGATTTGCTGCTGTCCGATCTCAATAACGGGCATCTCGCCGGGGCAGTGACCTGGGAGCCCAAGACCTCGGAAGTGGTGAGCAAGGGAGGCGGCAAGCTCCGGCTCCTGACCAGTAACAAGAATCTCCTGATCATCGCCGACATCCTGGTGATGAATCAGGGCTTTGCCGAGCAGCATCCCAGGATGGTAGAAGGAATCGTGCGGGGGTTGCTCGAAGGGAACCGGATGGTGCGGGACAATCCCGAACAGCAACTCGATGTGGTCGCCCGGGCCTTCAAGTGGTCGCCCGATCAGGCCCGGGCTGAACTGGCCAAGGTCCATCTGGCCAACCTTCCCGAGAACCTGGCTTTCTTCAACGGATCTATCGACGCGGCGGGGAGTTTCGGTGGGATCTTCCAGTCGGCGGTGTACGCCTACGGCAGCGACCTGATCCGCGATCCCGCCGACCCGGCTCGCTTCGTCGATATCTCGGCCCTCCAGGCCGCCGAGAAGTCCGGCGGGTTCAAAGATCAGAAGATTGCCATCGCGCCGATCAAGAGTGGTGGCCCCGGCAGCGTGGAGAACGACCCGCTCCTCTCCAAGGACATTCGGTTCCTGTTTCAGCCCAACTCGTCCAACCTGGATCAGGCGCAGGCGGAGAATCTCAAGAATCTGGCTGCGATCAAGCAGCTGCTGACGGTGAGCCCCGGTTCGACCATTCTGCTCCGGGGCCACGTTGACAACTCCCTGGTGGAAGATTTCCGGAAGAAGGGCGGCGAATCGTTCGTCCGGCAGATGGCGCTCAAGGCGGTGGAACTCTCCCGGGCCCGCGCGGCCGAGATCCAGAAGCTGCTGGTCGACAAGTACTCGGTGGATCCCAAGCGGATCGAGATTGTGGGGCGAGGGTGGGATGAGCCGGCCGGCCCCGACGCGGAGCTGAACCGGAGGGTCGAGGTGCAATGGTTTACCCTTGAGTGAGCAGTAAGCGGTGAGCGGTAAGCGGTAAGCGGTGATGCAGCAGGTCCCGCTCACTGCTCACCCCGTTGCCAATCTATTTCAAACACCGTAACTTTAGTCCCGCCAATATCATACGCTTCGTCAGCGATGAGAGGGGTGAGATCTCGGATGACGGAAGTCGTTATCCACGACGACGAGAGCTTTGAGCGGGCGTTGAAACGCTTCAAAAAGAAGTGCGAAAAGGCGGGGATCCAGTCGGACCTTCGCAAGCACAGGCATTACGAAAAGCCCAGCGAAAAGCGTAAGCGGAAGCAGGCCGCGGCCCAGCGCAAAGGCCGTCGTAGCTATCCTCGACCCCCTCGCGTCTAGATTTCCCTCATGATTCGACCGGAGAACGGAACCGACTTCAGCCCTTCGCGGCGAGCAGGATGAAGGACCAGAACGAGACCGATCTTCCCGACGGGGTGCTGGTGTCCTTGGACGCTGGCACCCCGTCCGCTTTGGATGGGGGGGAGTGGGGCGAAGCGCTCGAATTTCCCGCCGTGCTGCAGCAGGTCGCGGCCTTCGCCGCGGGTCCCCTCGGTGCGGCCAGCGTGCTGGCCCGCCGCCCGGTCGCCGACATTCCCTGGATCCAGTCCGAGCTTCTCAAAGTCGAAGAGTTGGCCCGTCTGGTCCGGGCATCCCGCGGGCTGGTCGCCGAGCCGGTTCCCGAACTGGCCAAGCCTCTCGCTCGGCTCCGCATTCACGGCTCGGTGCTGGACGGCGCCGAGCTGG
>CAZOES010000045.1:0-27280 GCA_964578865.1 uncultured Gemmatimonadaceae bacterium
TGCAGGCCTCGTCGCCTTCCACCGCCGGGGCGCTCAAGTCCGACGCCGCGGGCTGGCGGGGGATGCAGAAATCCCGACTGCGTTCGGCCCTGGTGGTCGCTCAGCTGGCGCTCTCCTGTCTGCTCCTGATCGGGGCCGGCCTGGTGCTGCGAAGCTTTTGGGCCATGCAGCGCGTCTCGCCGGGATTCGAGACCAGGAATGGACTGCTGGTTTCGGTCTCGCCCGGTCTGGTGGGTTACGACGCGACCAGGGGTCGGCAGATCTATCGCGACATCTTCGCCCGGCTCAAGGAAATCCCCGGGGTCAAGAACGTCACTCTGGCGCAATCGGTGCCGCTCGAGTTCACCAGCTCGAGTGAAGTGGTGGTGGGTGAGGGCAGCGCGGCAGGCACCAGGGAGCGTCCCGGCGAAACCGTGGGTTGGTCGACCGTGGGCCCCGATTATTTCACCACCATGGGTACGGCTCTGATCGACGGACGGGACTTCGGGCCGGGAGACAGCGCCACCGCACCGGGTGTCGCTATTGTCACCAGGGCATTAGCGGAGCGTTACTGGCCGGGGCAATCGGCGCTGGGCAAGGTGTTGCACGTGGCCACCCCCGATGGGCCGGCACTCACCATTATCGGCATCTCGGCCGACGCCAAGTTCCGCCAGCTGAGCGAGTCGCCCGAATCCCACGTCTTCATTCCGCTGAGCCAGGACTACCCGGCCGATGCTTCGCTGATCATCCGGACCACGGTGGCTCCGCTTTCGATCGTCCCCCAGGTCCGCGGTGCACTCGCCGCAATCGATCCTGAGCTTCCGGTCTCCGATATCAAGACCATCGATGAGCTGCTGGCCGGCCGGGCCTTCCTGATGCCACGGATCGCCAGCCGGGTAACCGCCGCGCTGGGCGGGCTCGCCCTGGTGCTGGCGCTGGTGGGCCTCTATGGCATCGTGTCCTATGCGGTGGCCCAGCGGACCCGGGAACTGGGGATCCGGATGGCGCTGGGTGCGACTAACGCCGGTGTGGTTGGATTGGTGCTCAAAGAGGGCGTGAAGCTGGCGGGGGCCGGAATTACCGTGGGTCTGCTGGCCGCTGTCATCGTTACCCGGGTCGCCCGATCGCTCCTGTTCGGGGTCTCGCCCACCGATCCGGTGGTGTTGTTGCTGGTGCTGGTAAGCCTCGGAGGGATCACCCTGCTGGCCAGCTGGATCCCGGCCCGGAGGGCGGCGCGGGTGCAACCGGTGGTGGCGTTGAAGTCGGAATGAGTCGTTCCTCGTTCCTCGTTCCTCGTTCCTCGTTAGCCAGGAGGAAGTTCCAGACAAAGCAGAACTCGAATGACCTCCCGACAGAAGTTGCAATAGGAAACTCGGACACCAAGAACGAGGAACGAGGAACGAGGAACCTCTTACTTCGACGCCGAGATCATATAGAACGTCCCCTTGTACTTGTCCCCCTTCCGCTGGCGGCTGGCCGCGAGGGGATCGACCACGACCGCAGTGCCGGGCCCCAGCTCTCCCCCACCCTGCAGACAGGCCCCCTTCTCGTACCGCTGCTTCCCATAGGACTTGGAGAGCAGCGAGGGGTCGAAGGCTCCGTAGGGGTCGTGGACCACCAGCTTGAAGTCGAGGGAAGACGCATTCTCCAGGTAGTTCTGGTAGCCGATCACCAGGACGATGTGCCCTTCGACATTGGCGTGGCTCACCGCGACCAGGACCGGGAACCCGGAGTCGATGAACTTGACCATCGTGTCGATGGCTTCAAAATCGAGCGCGGTGGTGATGTACTTGATGGTGAGCTGGGGAAACCGCTGCTCCAGCCACCATTTCATGTTGCTGTGGGCGTTGGTGAATTTCTTCTGGGGCCGGGCCGGGTCCTTGTTGATGGTGTTGTAGATGTCGGTGGGTTTGAGGTCACCGGCACCACCGCTGATCTTGAGGACCTGGTTCTCGAGGTAGTAGGCGAACATCTTCAGCACGGTCGACTGACAGGTGTTGTCGGTCGGCTGGGTGAAGTAGGCCACGTTGAGGCGTTTGGATCGTCCCGCCATAGCTCCCGGCTCCTGAAAAACGGTTCCTCCCTTAGAAACGCAGTTCCGGCCTTCCTCCCGCCAGAGGCTTGTCCATGACCGGCATTCTCGACGATTTCCGCCGAGCCGCCCGCTCGCTCCGGCGGGCCCCCGGATTCACCCTCACGGCGGCGCTGACTCTGGCACTTGGGGTGGGGGCGACCACCACGCTGGTGAGCGCGCTGGACACCTTGCTGTTCCGCCCCCCGGTCGCAGTGGAGCAGCCGGACCGGATCGTCCGAACGTACTTCAAGTCATCCAACGCGCAATTCGGCGAGTGGATCAACTCGGTGGTCTCGTACCCGGATTTCCAGGACGTGGGCAAGGCCAGGAGTCTCTCCGGGGTGGCCGCGATGTACAGCACCTCGGCGTCGCTGGGCCGGGGGGCGGAAGCCCGCTCGATCGACATCATGGCGGTGAGTGGAAACTACTTCCAGCTGCTGGGGACCAAGCCGTTGCTGGGCCGGCTGCTCAGCGCCGACGATGACCATCCTGACAACGGCGCGCCGGCGCTGGTGCTGAGCGAGCAACTCTGGCGCACCCGTTTTGGCTCCGATCCCAAAGTGGTCGGCCGGACCATGCCGATCGACAAGACGATCTATACGATCGCCGGGGTGGCCCCTCGGGGATTCGACGGCGGCAACTACGATGAGATCCAGGGGTGGGTGCCTTTCTCGCCGATCGCGGCCCAGATGGATCAGGCTGCCTTCACCGACCGGGGCTGGTACTACGTCACGCTGATTGGCCGGCTGGCACCGGCCGCCACCCGGCAGCAGGCCGCGGCCGAGATTACCGGGCTGATCAAGACCAATCGCGATTCCGCCTCGATGAACGGGTTCAAGGAGGTCCTGCTCGGACCGGTGCAGGAATCCCGCGGACCGGACTACTCTCAGAGCGCCAAGCTGGTCTACTGGCTGGCCGGTGTTTCTCTGATCGTGCTGCTGATCGCCTGTGCCAACGTGGCCAATCTGCTGCTGGTGCGGGGACTGATCCGCGGTCGGGAGCTGGCGATTCGGAAGGCGCTGGGCGCGGCCCAGAGCCGAGTGGTGCGGCAGTTGTTCTTCGAAGGGGTCTGGCTGGCAGTACTCGCTGGAGGGGCCGGGATCCTCGTCACCCAGTGGGGCGGGGATCTGCTCCGGCGATTCGTACTGCCAGCCGGAATGAATTCATCCTTCTCGGTCGACCTGCGGGTTGCAGGCATTGCTGCGCTCGCCAGTGCTGCCGCGGCAATGCTCTCGAGTCTGCTGCCGGCGTTCCGGGTAGTGCAGGGGGATCTGGCCCCGGTGTTAAAGGAAGGGGCTCGCGACACCGGGTTCCGCCGTTCTCGCCTGCGTTCGACCCTGGTGGTGGCGCAGGTCGGGCTTTCGGTGTTGCTGGTGGTGGGGGCCGGACTCTTGGTGCAGAGTCTCCAGCGACTCCGGGCAGTGGACATCGGCTATGATCGCTCCCACATCATCATGGTGCGCGCCGAGCCGGTCCGGGCCGGGTTTACCGGAGTGCAGACCGGACAGGCCTTCGAGGCGATGGCCCAGGTTGCCCGGGGCTACCCCGGTGTGTTGTCGGCCACCGTCACGAATGGTGAGCCGTTCGGCTGGAGTATGTCGTTCGGGCTCAAGGTCGCGGGGCGCGATTCACTGCCTCGCTTCTCCAGCGGCGGTCCCTACATCCAGTCGGTCACGGCAGACTATTTCAAGACCATGGGTCTCCCGGTGCTGCTGGGCCGGGCCTACACCGACGCCGATCGCAAGTCGCATCCCGCCGTCGCCGTGCTGGGTGCCGCTCTAGCCAGGAAGTACTTCGGCGAGGCCAGCCCGATCGGGCAGTGCCTGCTGATAGGGAAGTCCAAAGATTGCACCGAGGTCATCGGAGTAGTGAAGGACGGCATCCGATACAGCCCCCAGGAGGAACCTCAGGGGATGTATTACGTCCCGCTCCCACCGGCCGACAGCAACACCAACCATCTCACGATGTTCATTCGGACCGCCGGCGACGCGGCCAAAGCGGCACCGGGAATTCAGGCCGCCCTGCAAACTGCCGTCGCCAACCTGCCATTCGTCTCGGCTCGTCCGCTCGAAGAAGTGCTGGCTCCTCGGTACCGCTCCTGGCGTCTTGGTGCCACGCTGTTTGGTCTCTTCGCGTCACTGGCGCTGGTGCTGGCGTCGCTGGGGATTTACAGCGTCCTGGCCTACGCGGTGCGGGGGCGGACGCCGGAGCTGGGTATTCGGCTGGCGTTAGGGGCGGAGCCGATGTCCCTGCTGGGACTGGTGGTCCGCGACGGGCTTCGGCTCACGCTGGTCGGGGTGACGCTCGGGGTCGTCGGGGCGCTGTTGGCCGGCAAAGCGATGGGCTCGCTGATCTACGGGATCTCGGCCTGGGATCCGCGAACCATGGTTGGTGCAGCCCTGACCGTGGTAATGGTTGCAGTGGTGGCCAGTCTGCTGCCGGCTCGGCGGGCGGCACGGGTCGACCCGATGGTGAGCCTCCGAAGCGAATAGGTGACAATCATGAGCTTCCTGTTTGATATCGTTCGCGCCGGCCGGCGGCTCCGCCGCTCGGCCGGCAACACCGTCCTGGGCATGCTCATTCTGGGACTGGCCCTGGGCTCTACTACGGCGCTCATCGCGGTGGTCAGAGCCTCGCTGCTGGAGCCACTGCCCTACGGTCGGCCCGACGAACTGGTCGGTCTATGGGAAGTCAACCGGCCCCGGAGCCGGGATCACAACATCGTAAGCCCGGCTAACTATCTCGACTGGCGCGATCGCACCAGCGTGTTCAGCGACATGGCCCTCTATACCTGGAGCGGCACCGCACTGGTTGGCGACGGGGTACCCGAGCGTTTGAGTGGCCGGGCGGTCACCCCCAACACCTTCGACCTGCTCGCGGTAAGGCCCATTCTGGGCCGGGCCTTTGTCTCGGCTGACGCCGACAGCGGCGCGGTGGCGACCATGCTCCTGAGCTACGGACTGTGGCAGCGCCGGTTTGGCGGCAAGGCGGACGTGGTCGGGAAGATGGTGACGACCGAATCGGGCTCGGCTCAGATCATCGGCGTGATGCCGCAGAATTTCCTCCCCCTCGGCACCGAGGAATACTGGGAGCCCTTCCGGTTGACCGAATCGATGCGGATCCGACGGGGCCGCTACGCCATGGGCCTGGCCCGGCTCAAGCCGGGCAAGACGGTGGAGGACGCCCGGACCGAGCTGACACCGATTGCGGCCGCTCTGGAAACCGAGCACCCCGACTTCAATGCCGGGTGGGGCGTTCAGGTCGTGCCGCTGAGGGACGATGTGGTCGGGTCGGTGGAACGGCCATTGATGCTTCTGCTCGGCGCGGTCGGGCTGGTCCTGCTGATTGCCGCGTCCAATCTGGGCAACCTGCTGCTGGTCCAGGCGGACGCTCGCCGGCGTGACTTCGCGGTCCAGCGGGCTATGGGCGCCAGCAGGTCGAGAGTGGTGTTCGGCTGGGTGATGGAGGCCATCCTGCTCGCCCTGGGCGGTGCTGGGGCCGGAGCGGTGCTGGCCTTCTGGGCGGTGGAACTGGCTCCCCGGTTTGCCACCCAGGTCCCCCGGATCGCCAATGCTCATATAGATGGAATGCTCCTGGGCGGGCTCCTGCTCACCGCGGTGATCATGGGTTCGCTGCTGGGATTGGTCAGTGTCATCGGGTCGCTGAAGGGTGATCCGGGTACGACACTGCGTTCGGCCAGCGACCGGATTCAGGGAGGGCTGGCCACCCGCCGCTTCCGGGCCGCACTGGTGGCGGGACAGTTCGCCCTGGCGGTGGTGCTGCTGCACGGCGCCGGGTTGCTGCTCCGCTCACTGTCGCGGTTGGAGGACGTGCGACCCGGGTTTGACCCCCAGGGTGTGCTCACCGCCGAGTTGAGCCTGCCGGGCGGCCGCTACGAGGGAGATGCCCGTCAGCTGCAGTTCTTCGATCAGCTGCTCACCCGGCTGCGGCAGGATCGCCAGGTGACCTCGGCCGGGGCGATCAACTTCCTGCCGTTTACCGGCCCGGGCGCAGCTACCAGCATCCACCTGACCGATCGACCGGAACCTCCTCCAGGGCAGGCGCCGGTGGCGGCAATCCGGATCGCCGATCCCGACTACTTCAAGACCATGGATATCCCGCTGATGGCGGGGCGGGGCTTCACGCCGGCCGACCGGGCCGATGCGCCGCCGGTCGTGCTGATCAGCCAGCAGATGGCCCGGGAGCAGTGGCCCTCCACCTCGGCGATCGGCCAGCGGATCAAAGTCGAGTATGGCGAGCCCGACAAAGAGGTAGAAATCGTCGGAGTAGTGGGCGACGTGCTGCAGGAGAGCCTCGACGGGAAGAGCCGAGGAACCATTTACTACCCGGTATCGCAGTTGGTCACTTCGGGGCTGACCATCGTGGTCCGGACCAGCGGCGATCCCGCCGCGCTCTCCTCCTTGATCACCTCGGCAGTGCGGGAGCTCGACCCGCTGCTGCCGGTCGAGTCGATGCAGCCGCTGGCGGCACGGTTGGGTGACTCGCTGGCGCCACGGCGGTCGTCGCTGCTGCTGCTCGGTTCGTTCGCGGCGATCGCGGTAATTCTGGCGGCGGTGGGGATCTACGGAGTGTTGAGCCAGGTGGTACGGCTCAGGACCCGGGAGATCGGGATCCGGCTGGCGCTGGGCTCGAGCCCCTCGAGAGAGTTGAGCTCGGTGCTGCGCGGATCGCTTCGGCTTGTGGGAGTCGGAGCAGTGGTAGGAATGATCGGGGCCGCGATCGCCAGTCTTTCGCTCAAGGCTTTTCTCTTTGCCGTCCCCGCCGGCGATCCTCTGACCATTGCCGCCGTGCTGTTCGGCCTGGTGGGAATCGCGGTGATCGCCAGTCTGCTCCCGGCCCGTCGCGCCGCTGGAGTGGATCCGGCGGTGGCCCTGCGGAGCGAGTAGGAGGGGGGGTGAACGACCTCATCCACGCCCTCCGGAGTCTCCGGCGGACGCCATTCGCCACCACGGCGGCGATCCTGACGTTGGCTCTTGCGATCGGGGCCAACAGCGCGCTGTTCAGCCTGCTGGAAGTCGCGCTCATCCGGCCGCTTCCATTCTGGCAACCGGAGCGGCTTGCCACGGTCGAGAGTGTCCGGCCGGAATCAGGGGAGATCGACCAGAGCTCCGCGTCTGACTTCCTCGAATGGAGGAGGGGGTCGCGGAGTTTTGCCACGCTGGCGGCCTGGCGTTCGTGGGGAATGGCACTGACTGGGACCGGGGAGCCGCAGGATCTCGAAACGGTTCGAGTCACCGCCAATCTCTTCGAAGTGCTGGGCGTAGCGCCCGCACTGGGCCGGAGTTTCTCACCTGACGAGGAACTCCCCGGCCATCGGGTCACGGTAGTCAGCGACGGCTTCTGGCGAGAGCGCCTGGGTGCCGACCCGGCGGCGCTGGGACGGACCCTCATTCTGGACGGAAATCCATACGCCGTCATCGGAGTCATGCCGGCAGGCTTCCGTTTTCCCGACCGGGACGGGGTCCGGCTGTGGACCCCCATGGCCTTCGACTCGGTAGAGCTTACCCGCCGGGCCCAGCGGATGTTCGATGTCGTCGGGCGACTACAGCCCGGTGTCTCGCTGGAGTCGGCCCAGCAGGAGCTGGCGATGCTTACCGCCCGACTGCCGCTCAGCAGCCCGACCGAAGTTCGCTGGACGGTACGGCTTCGGTCCGCGACTGAGGCATTTCGAGCTGACGGGAAGCCGCTGCTGCTCCTGATGGGCGCTGTGGGACTGGTACTGTTGATCGGTTGCGCCAACGTGGCGAACCTGATGCTGGCCCGTGGGCTGGCCCAATCGCGGGCTACCGCGGTGCGGGCCGCCCTGGGGGCCGGTCGAGCCAGGCTGGTGACCCTGCCATTGCTGGAGAGTCTCTGGCTGGGGCTCCTCGCTGGAGCGGCCGGCATCGCTCTCTCCGTCTGGATCAGCGACATCCTGCTGGCGCTGCAACCCGGTCTGGTGCCCCATTGGCACCGGGTGGGGGTGAACCTGCCGGTCATCGGGTTTGCCCTGCTGGTTGCTTTGGCGGTGGGATTCGCGGTCGGACTGCTGCCTGCGCTCCGGGCCGGGACGCCCAATCTGGCGCTACTGCTTCGCGAGGGGGGTGAGCGCGGCAGTGATGGTCCCACCGAACGGCGGCTGCGCCGGGGATTAGTCACCGGGCAGGTGGCGCTGGCGTTTCTTCTGGCGGTGGGGAGTCTGTTGCTGGTGCGGACGCTCTCGCGGCTGTCTCAGGTCGATCCCGGCTTCAGGCCTAACCATCTGTTGGCCAGCAGTCTCAGTCTCTCCGATACCCGCTACCCCAACGATGTCAGCCAGCGTCAAGCCTTTGTCCGGACGCTGGAAGCCGTTCGCGCGATTCCCGGGGTGCTCTCGGCGGCAATGGTGACCACCCTGCCGCTCGATCCGGTTGGTATCGATCACGATCTGCCGGTCGCAGTGACCGGTGATCCGCCTCATTCCGGCGAAGAGCCCCAGGCCGATTTCCGGATTGCGACCCCGGGATACTTCCAGACCCTGGGTGTTCCGCTGATCAAGGGGCGGGAGTTTACCGGGGAGGATCTCCGCAATACTCAGGCGGTCATGGTGATCAATCAAACCATGGCCCGGCAGTTCTTTCAGGGAGATCCGATCGGCCGGGAAGTGAGAATTCCGGGAGGGAAGTATCTGGTGGTGGGAATCGCCGGGGACGTCCACCACCGGGGGCTGGATACTCCGGCGCGGGCTGAGATGTTCGTGCCGCTGGAACAGTACTACGCCTACGGCAGCATGAATCTACTGGTCCGGACGATGGCAGACGCCGGTGTTACTGCCACTGCCATCCGCGAGGCGATCTATTCGCTCGATCCGGATCAGCCGGTCGGCGCGGTGCGAACCATGGAAGAGCTGGTGGGTGATTCAGTGGCCGGCCGGCGCTTCATCGCCTGGCTGCTGAGTGCCCTGGCCCTGCTTGGTCTGGGACTCGCCGCGATCGGCGTCTATGCCGTCATGGCATTGACCATCACTCAGCGTCGCCGGGAACTGGGAATCCGTCTGGCATTGGGTGCCGCTCCGGGCACCATCGCCCGCGGCGTAGTGCGCCAGTCCCTCACCATGGTCCTGCCGGGTGTGGCTCTTGGGCTGATAGTTGCCCTCTTCGCCACCCGGGTGCTGCAGGCCCAACTCTTTGGAGTTGGCCGGCTCGATCTGCTGTCCCTCACCGGCTCGGCATCGCTCCTGACCGGAGTAGCCCTGCTGGCCGGATGGCTTCCGGCTCGGCGTGCCTCCCGAGTCGATCCGATGACCACCTTGCGATCCGAGTAGAAAGGGAGTCTGGCCATGCTGCAAGGTTTATCCACCGCGCTTCGGAGTCTCCGTCGTTCTCCCGGGTTCACCCTGGCGGCGATTGGCACGCTGGCTCTGGGGCTGGGCGCCAATACCACGCTGTTCTCCCTGGTCAACGGGGTGCTGTTCCGGGCCTTCCCGTTCACCGACAGCGAGCAGCTGGTGGTGCTGGCCCGCAGCGAAAACCGGGAGGCCGATGTCTCGATTCCCGATGCCATCGATCTCCGGGCTCAGTCCCGCACCCTGGGCGATGTGGCGTTCTACTGGCCCGGCTGGGCACTGGATCTGACCGGTAACGGCGATCCCGAGCAGCTCCGTACCTCGGTAGTGGAACCCCGCTTCTTCTCGGTCCTCGGCGTTGCACCAGCCCTGGGCAGGGTGTTCGACTCCACCGACAGCGATGCCCGTTTGGCGGTGTTGAGCGACGGGTTCTGGCGGTCGCGCCTGGGCGGCGATCCCGGAGCAATCGGCAAGACCATAGTGCTGGGTGGCAACCCTTACACCATCGCCGGCGTCATGCCGGCCAGCTTCTCGACCCTCGATCCCGCTAACCAGCTCTGGTTGCCGGTGCTGGCAGAGACGCCGTGGGCAGTTTCTCAGCGGGGGAGTAACGGCTTTGAGGGCATCGCCCGGTTGGCGCCCGGTGCGACATTGGCGCAGGCCAATGCCGAGCTGCGGGAGATCACTACCCGGCTGGCCGGCCAATACCCCGGCACCAACGGCGACAAGATCCTCGAAGGGGTGCCGCTGAGGGCCTGGTTCGGCGAACCGGCCCGGCCGGCTTTGCTGGCTCTCTGGGGCGCCGTTGCCTTGCTGCTGCTGATTACCTGCGCCAATCTGGCTGCGCTGCTGCTCGCCAGAGGTGTGAGCCGGCAAGGCGCCCTCGCGGTCCGGCTGGCACTGGGTGCCCGGCGCCGCGACCTCATTACCGCCACGGTTATCGAGGGCTTGCTGCTGTCCCTGGGTGGTGCGGCGGTGGGGCTTGGTCTCGCTTTGTGGATGGTGCCGCTGATTCTCCATCTCGCCGGACAGGCGCTGCCCCGGGCCGACGAAATCGGTCTCGATGGTACTGCGGTGCTGGTTAGCCTGGGGGCGGCGGTACTCACTGGGTTGATCTTCACGCTGGTTCCTGCCTGGAGGGCTGGTCGAGTTCTGCCCGGGGCGGCACTGGGTCGGCTCCGGAGTGGCGCGGATCCAGGGACCCATCGCTTACTCGGGTCGGCGGTGGCAATCGAGAGTGCCATCGCACTGGTGCTGCTGGTCGGGTGCCTTCTGCTGGGCCGCACCTTTGTCCGGTTGAATCAGGTCAATCTCGGGTTCGTGCCGGACCAGGTGCTCAGCGCTGAAATCGTGCTGCCGGCACTCAAGTACGGGACTGCGCCGCCGCAAACCGCGGCCTTCACTGCCATGGTCGAGCGGATCAATGCACTCCCGGGCGTCGTCTCGGCCGCCACGGTCATCTCGCCGCCGCTCAAGGGAGGTGGCGTCGGGCATCGGGTCGCGGTGGAAGGGGAAACCCTCAGCCCGGACGGGCGCCCCGGTGCATCCAGCCGCCCGATGGTGGGCGACTACCTCTCCACCATGCGGATTCCCATCCTCAAGGGACGCAACTTCACCCCGGCCGATGACGCCGGCTCGCTGCCGGTGGCCATCGTTAACGAGGCCTTTGTCCAGCAACGCCTGCCGGACGGCGATCCGATTGGTCGGCGAATCGCCTTTGACAACGGTGACTCGCTGCACTGGATGACGATCGTTGGAGTTGCCCGGGATGTACGGACCCGGCGGGTTTCCGAAGGAGATCGGCCGGCGGTCTATGCGCCCTATGTCCAGCGGGTAATGGGCTGGCAGCGCTTCGGGACCCTGATGGTGCGAGCCAAAGGCAATCCGGCAGACCTGGTTCGCCAGATCCAGGCCGCGGTGTGGTCGGTCGACCCCATGGTACCTCTGAGCGAGGTTCAGACTCTGCCCGATCTGGTACAGCGGACCCTGGGCCGGGAGCGGATGAGTGCGGTCATCTCGATGTTGCTGGCCCTCGCCGCCCTGCTGATCGCGGCCCAGGGGATCTTCGCGCTGCTCTCCTTCGTGGCCGGATTGCGTCAGCGGGAGATGGCGCTGCGGCTGGCGCTGGGCGCCCGCCCGGCCGAGGTGGCGGCCCTGGTGGCGGGAAGGGGCGTGAAGCTGGCGGGCATGGGCTTGACCATCGGACTGCTGGTGGCCTTCGGTCTCAGCCGCCTGATGAGTTCACTGCTCTTCGGTGTGAGTGCCAGCGACTGGGTGAGCTATCTCGGGGCCACCGCTCTGCTGCTCGCCGCGGCTCTGCTGGCGAGCCTGGTGCCGGCCCGCCGGGCTGCCAAGGTTGACCCGATGTCGACGCTGAGAAGTGAATAGCAAGTACCCAGTACCGAGTACCGAGCTTGATGTGACTCGATTCACGCGGTACTCGGTACTCGGTACTCCTAACCTGGAGTCAGTATGTTGAGCGACTTTCGCTATGCTCTCCGCAGCCTGACCCATCGTCCAGGCTTGAGCCTCTCGGTGATCCTGGTGCTGGCCCTGGGGCTGGGCACCGTCATCGCCGTCTTCTCGGTGCTGGACCGGGCCCTGATTCGTCCGCTCGCCACCGACGGCAACGGCAACCGCTGGACCCAGGTGGTGATCGATCGAGGGCGGGACAATGGCGTGAACTCCAATCTCTCCTATCCCCTCTTCGAAGATGTGCGGGACCGCTCCGGCGCCTTTGACCAGGTGGTGGCCCACTCTCCGCTCAGTCTCACCCTGAGTCTGAATGATGAAGTTGAGCGGCTCGATGGCGGCGCAATCTCCGCCGGATTCTTCAGCGCCCTGGGAATCGGCTTGCCGCTGGGCCGGGAGATTCAGCCGATTGAAGATCGCGTGGGGGCGGCGGAGAATGTGGTCGTCCTCTCCTATGGACTCTGGCAGCGTCGCTTTCAGGGCGATCGGGCCATTCTGGGGAAGCGCCTCTCGCTGAACGGGAGTCCCTATGTGGTGATCGGTGTCGCGCCGGAAGGATTCCTCGGCCCGGTGCGGGGCGGCGCCGAAGCGGCCTGGGTTCCCCTGACCTCGGCCACCACCGCCGGCCACAATGCCTTCACTCGCCGGACGGTGAGCTGGCTCGACGTGATGGGGCGCCGGATGCCGGGACTCGACAGCGCCCGGGCCCAGTCAGGCCTCGATCTGCTGGGAGCCCAGTTGGCAAAGGACAGCCTTTTCTCGGGGACTTCCCGGCTGACCATGCGGGACGGCAGTCTGGGTCTCACCTATCTGGTCAGCGATCTCAAGAAACCCCTCTCGATTCTCTTTGCAGCCTCGGCGCTGGTGCTGCTGATCGCCGGGGCCAACCTGGCCGGACTGCTACTCGCCCGGGCAACCACCCGGCAGCGAGAACTGTCGATTCGTCTCTCGTTAGGGGCCACTCGCTGGCGGATCGCCCGGCTCTTCCTGGCTGAAGGTGCGGTACTGGCGCTGCTGGGCGCCGCGGCTGGGCTGCTGGTCGCAGCGTGGATAGGGAATGCCACTCCGGCGCTGCGTACACTCTTTGGCCAGGAACTGCAGTTGAGTGGCGGCCTCGATCTCCGGGCCGCAGGTCTCGCCTGCGCCATCGCGCTGCTCCTGGCCGCAGCCATCGCCGCGTCGCCGGTGAGCTGGGCCTCGACCCTGGAGCTGTCTCGGGGGCTCAAGGACGGTGGCGGTGCCGGTACACCTGGTGGAGCCATGCGCGGGCGGCTGGTGACTGGGCAGCTGGCGCTGGCGGTGGTCCTGGTGGCGGGCGGTCTCTTGCTCAGTGTCACCACTCGGCGCCTGTCCCAGGTCAACCCGGGCTACAATGCGGCCGACGTGATGCTGGCGGGGGTCGATCTCGATGCCCGCGGTTACAACGGCGCCCGGGCGGCCCAGTTCTGGGAAAACGTGATTACCGATCTTGCCGCCACGCCGCAGGTGGCCGGCGCCACCGTGGCCCAGATCATTACGCCGAGTCCCGGGGGGATTCACTACGATCAGGTTGGGCTTGAAGGGTCCCCGGTGGGGCCGGCCCAGGTAGAGTTCGATCTCAACATGGCTGGTCCCGGGTACTTCTCCACCCTCGATATTCCGGTGCTGCAGGGCCGCGCCTTCACCCTCTCGGATCGGAAGGGGAGTGAGGAGGTCGCGGTGATCAACCAGGCGATGGCGAAGAAGTACTGGCCTGATCAGTCACCCATCGGCAGGCACATGTGGATGGACGGCGATTCCACCAAACCGGGGATAACCGTCGTCGGTGTAGTGCCTGACGGGAAGTACCGGAGCTTGCGAGAGAGCCCCTTGCCCGTGGTGTACCTGCCGGCCCTGCAGCAGCCGCCGATCACCGGTACGCTGCTGGTTCGGTCCCGGCCGGGAGTGGCCCAGACCACCCTGGCCGCTCTGATCCGGGCGAGTGTCAGGCGGCTCGATCCCGGTCTCCCGGTTTACGATCTCAAACCGCTCGCGGTCCATCTGGCGCTGGCCAGTGCGACTGAGAGGCTACTGTCGTTCCTGGCGACGCTCTATGCCGGGCTGGCAACCCTACTCGCGGCGGTCGGACTCTTCGGTCTCTTGAGTTACCACGTTGCCCGCCGGCGCCACGATATCGGAATCCGGCTGGCGCTGGGTGCCGATCCCGGGCGGATCAGGGCCGAGGTGGTACGCCAGGGCCTGGTGCATGGCTTGGTCGGTGTCGGGCTCGGTCTGGCGCTGAGTCTGGCGGCCAGCCGCTGGATCGGTTCGCTGCTGTATGATGTGTCGCCCCTGAATCCTCTGATTCTGATCGGGGTGGCGGTGGCGATGCTCGGGGTGACGCTCAGCGCCAGCTGGTGGCCCGCGGCCCGCGCAGCCAGAGTAGATCCTCTGGTAGCGCTCCGAGCCGAATAGTTCAATGCATGGTGCCACGAAGAACCCGGAGCCACGGCCTCAACACGGATTCACCAAGAGCACGAAGGTCACACGAAGAAAACAAGAAGTTGTTTTCCTCCGTGAAGACTTCGTGGGTTTCGTGGCTCCGTGGCAGGCCGTGACTTCGAGCCCTTCGTGAAAGAAACGAAAACTAAAGGACGCGAACGATGGGATTGATTCAGGATCTTCGATACGCCGCCCGCCGGCTGTGGCAGACTCCGGTCTTCACCGCCGTCGTCGTGCTCACCCTCGCACTCGGGCTCGGAGTGAACACGGCGGTGTTCACCGTGGCCGATCGCGCCATTCTCCGGGCCCTGCCATACCCCGAGAGCAACCGGCTGGTGAAGATCTGGCAGAGCAGCAACATGGATCGGATCAGGCTCTCGCTCTCCTACCGTCAGATCAAAGAGATCGAGGCGATGCCGGGGCAGGTCTCCGCGGTGGCGGGGTACCAGAGCCGGCGCTTCAATGTCTCGGGCGACGGTGAGCCGATCGAACTGGATGGCATGGTGACGTCGGCCAGCATGTTCCAGGTCCTTGGGGTCACCCCGCGGATCGGCCGAGCCTTCACCGCGGCGGAAGAACGCGATCAGGTGGTGCTGATCAGCTATCGGTTGTGGGTGAGCCGCTGGGGCGCCGACCCGGCCATACTCGGCAAGCAGCTGACGATCGAGAACAAGAGTTACGCCATCATCGGGGTGTTGCCGCCCCAGGTTTCCTTTCCCAGTGAGTCGGAGCAGATCTGGTTGCCCGTCGGCTTCACCTTCAGTGCCGATCCGGCGCTGGAGACCAATCGGGAGCGCAGCAACTTCACCGCGGTGGGCCGGCTGGCGCCGGGTGCCACGATTCAGAGTCTTCAGTCGGCCCTCGATGCCTCAGCGGCAGCGGTCAAGCGCGACGCGGCGGCTGCCGATCGGTTCTCCAACGGCTATGTGGCCGACCGGTTGAGTGACGACGTCACCGGAGCGACCAAGCCGGCTCTGCTGATTCTGCTGGGCGCGGCGCTGTTGGTGCTGGTCACAGCCTCGGCCAATGCCGCCGCACTCCTGATTGCCAGGGCCACCGGCCGCCAGCGAGAGCTGGCACTACGGCAGGTGCTGGGCGCAGGACGGGGCCGAGTGGTGCGCCAGCTGCTGGTCGAGCATCTGCTGCTTGCGGTGGCGGCCGGACTGCTGGGCGGGGTGCTGGCCGGATGGGGGCTTGGTCTGTTGACCAGCACCTGGCCCCAGGCCCTTCCACGGGTGAACACTGCCGATGCACCACTCCGGGTCATGCTGTTCACCTTCGGGCTTTCGCTCCTGACCGGGATCGCCTTTGGGCTGGTACCGGCGCTTCGGGCGGTGAATCCCGATCTGGAGCAGTCGCTCCGGAGTGGAGGCCAGCGTCAGAGTGGAACCCGTCAGCGACGCCGGTTACTCAATGGCCTGGTGGCGGCTCAGCTGGCGGTCTCGCTGGTGCTGCTGGTGGGGGCGGGGCTGCTGCTCAAGAGCTTCGTTCGCCTGGGCGGAGTCGACCCCGGTTTCGATCCAGCCCATTTGCTGGCGGCGCGGGTTCGACTGACCCCTTCGCGCTATGTCGGCCGACCGGCTCAGGACGCCTTCTTCTCCGACCTCAAGAGCCGGTTAACGGCCATTCCCGGGGTGGAGCAGGTGTCCATGTCTAACAATCTCCCGCTATCCGGCTCCAACGACTACAGCGTGATCGACCCGCGGGAAATTCGAGCCGATGATCCTGAGTCCATGCTGCTGATCGGCATGTTCCAGGCCGGCGATGGTTACGCCGCCACCCTGCGGATGGCTATGCTGGCAGGCCGGGGCTTCACGGCCGAAGACAATGCTTCTTCGGAGCCGGTGGTAGTCGTCAGCCAGACTCTGGCGAAACGTCTCTGGGGCGAGAACTCGGCGATCGGCAAGCAGATCCCCATGGGCAGGAGCGATCATCTCACCGTGGTGGGTGTTGCCGCCGATCTCCGCTTCGGGAAGCTGGACGAGGATCCGGCTCCTGCCATGTACCTCCCGTTGAGCCAGGACAGTGGTGACCGCACCGAGATGTGGCTCCTGCTCCGGAGTTCCCGCGACATCGGCGCCCTCTCGACCGCAGTGCGCCAGGCGGTCAAGTCGATCGACCCGCAGCAGCCGGTGGGCGAGCTGGTCAGCATGATGGATGTGGTATCCCGTTCGACTGCGGCCCGGCGGTTCAACATGCTGCTGGTCTCGGTATTCGCGGCGCTGGCACTGGGTCTCGCCGTGATCGGTATTGCCGGGGTCACTGCTTATTCGCTGAGCCAGCGGACTCGCGAGCTGGGGATCCGGGTGGCGCTGGGAGCCGATCGGAAGCGCCTGCTCAATCTGGGACTCTCCGAGGTGTTGCGAGTTGTTGCGGCAGGGGCAGCCTTTGGTGTGGTTGGCGCTTTGGGCGCAACCCGAGCGCTGCGCTCCATGCTCTTTGGGGTTGGCCCGACCGATCCGTTTACCTACCTGCTGGTGACTGCACTACTGGCTGCGGTCGCAGTGATCGCCTGCTATCTGCCAATCCAGCGGGCCGCCAAGGCCGACCCGATGGTCACGCTCAGATCGGAGTAGCCGATGAACGACATTCTCTCGGCCATCAGGGGTTTGCGCCGGGCGCCGGGTCATGCGCTCGCGTCGCTGCTCACGCTCGGCCTGGGTATTGGCGGGGTCACCGCGATTCTCTCGGTGGTGAACGGGGTGCTGCTCACTCCGCTGCCCTATCGTGCACCCGGCAAGCTGTTCGTCATGACCGAACGGAGCGCCAAGGTCAATGTCCGGCTGCCGGCCTATCTCACCTATCTCGACTATCGCGACAACGCCAAGAGCTTCGAAGGCTTCGGCTACGTGCTGGGCAAGTCCGGCTCGCTCCGGACCACTGAAGGAATTGCCCAATTCGCCGACGCCCGGGTCTCCGACGGGTTCTTCCAGGTCCTCGGTGCCACGCCGGTCCTCGGCCGAGTGCTGGGACCGGACGATGAGAGGGCGGGGGCCCCGCTGGCGTCGGTGATCACCTACGGATTCTGGCGTCGTCAATTCGCCGGTGATCCGGGAGTAGTGGGAAAGACACTCGATACCGGGGATGGTCGCTACACCATCGTGGGTGTGCTTCCTGCCGGAGCCGGCTATCCGGTCTGGGCCGATGTCTACACCTCAATCACCGCCGGCGCCCCGCTCCCGGCCATGAACCGGCGGGATGTTCATGTCGACGGCGGGATGATCGCGCGGCTTCGCCCCGACATCGATTCGGCTACTGCGGCAAGGGAGCTGGCTGAACTGGGGAAACGGTTTGCCGAGGCGTACCCGGTGGAGAACGCCGGTTTCGCCGGCAGCATCACTCCGATGGCAACCGCGGTCACCGGGGGTGGCACCAGCACGCCGCTGCTTCTGCTGCTGGCTGCGACGGTGCTGCTGCTGATCATGGCCTGTGTGAATGTCACCAGCCTCGGCATGGCCCGGGTTACCGAGCGCACCCGGGAGATGGCCCTCCGCACCGCGCTCGGTGCCGGGCGCGCCCGGCTGATCCGTCAGCTCATCGTGGAGTCACTGGTTCTCTCCGCGGCCGGCGCGGTGCTGGGTCTGATGGTGGCCTCCTGGCTGGTGGCCCTGCTGACTTCGACCAACGCCAACAACCTGGTTGCCGCCGGTGTTGCCAACGCCATTCCCCGGCTGGATGAGATCCGGCTCGATGCCCGGGTCTTCTTCATCGCCATGGGCGTGACGCTCTTCGCCGGCTTCGCTGCCGGAATCCTGCCGGCGATTGTCGGGAGTCAGCCCGATCTCGCCGCGGTCCTCAAACAGGCGGGAGCCAAGGGCGGGACCGGTCGCGCCGGCGGCAAGCTCCGTCGGGTCCTGATCGGGGTCCAGGCGGGATTGGCGCTGGCGTTACTCGTCTCAGCGGCGCTCCTGGTCAACAGTTTCTGGCGGGTGACCCGAGTCGACCGCGGCTTTGAGAGCGACGGGCTGCTCACGGTGCATGTATTTCCCGGCTCGCGATTCGATCCGCCTGACAGTGATGTCGCGGGCCTCTATCGGCGGATGGCCGAGCGGGTGAGTTCGCTGCCCGGGGTGAAGTCGGTTGGCCTGATCAATCACCTTCCTATGGCCGGCGCCTGGACCGGCACCCGGCTCGGCATCGACGGCGAGAAGCCCGCCGAAGGGCAGGAACTCACGGTCGGCCTCCGGGTGGCGAACCTCCAGTACCTGGAGTCGATGAGGATTCCGCTGTTGCGGGGCCGCTGGTTCTCTCAGTCCGAGATGGGCAACGTGGCCGGGCCGATCGTGATCAACAAGTCACTGGCCGACAAATATTGGCCCGGGAAGGATCCGCTGGGTCATCAGATTTCCTTCTTCAAGAGTGCCGCCGGCCGAGCCGACTTCGGGGAGCCGGTGGCTGGAACCGTGGTTGGGGTGGTGGCCGACGTACGGCAGTTCGGCCTCGATCAACCCAGCGATCCGGCGATCTATCTCCCGCTCACCGCCAACCCCTGGAGTCACATCTTCATCACGGTTCGCACCTCGGTCCCTCCCGCCAGTCTGCTGGAGCCGGTCCGCCGCGCGCTGGTCGCGGAGGAGCCGGAAGCGGTGGTCACCAACGTCCGGACTATGGATGAAATTGTCGCCGGTTCGCTGGCTCCGCGGGGATTTCTTACCGTCCTGGTCGCGGTGTTCGCGGCCTCGGCGCTGGGGCTGGCCATGGTCGGCCTGTACGGGGTACTCAGCCGGCTGGTCCGCTCCCGGGAGCGGGAACTGGGGATCCGCCGGGCTATCGGGGCCAATCAGCTGGCAATAGTAGGGCTGGTATTAAAGGAAGGGATGGGGGCGGTAGCGATGGGGGCCGCGGTAGGGGTAGGCGGAGCCCTTCTCCTGGGCCGGGCCCTGAGCAGCCAGCTTTTCGGGGTCACGGCTTTGGATTTCCCCACGTATCTTGTGGCACTCGGACTGTTGCACGCGGTCGCCTTCCTGGCCTGCTATCTCCCGGCCCGGCGCGCGTCGCGAATCGATCCCACCGTGGCGCTCTCGAGTGAGTAAGCAGCGCCACCCTTACAGAGGAGCAGGTCTTGATTCGCCTCGTTGATATTGAGAAGTCGATTCCGACCAAACCATCCCCGACCTGGCTGCTGCGCCGGGTCAATCTGGAGTTCGAACGGGGCGAGTTCATCACCATCATGGGTCCCTCCGGCGCCGGGAAATCGACGCTGCTGGCGATCCTTGGCATGCTCGACGCCGACTTCAAGGGCGAGTACTGGCTGGGAGGGCAGGCGGTCCACTCGCTCAAGCCGAAAGACCGCCTTTCCCTGGCCCGGGCCAGCGTCGGCTTCGTCTTTCAGCAGTACCACCTGCTGGACGATCTCACCGTCGCGGAGAACCTCGATGTGCCGCTCAGCTACCGGAACATCAAGTCGGGCGAGCGCTCGGCGCTGGTGGCCGATACCCTCGACAAGTTCAACATCGTCGGGAAGAAGGATCTCTATCCGCGCCAGCTCTCGGGTGGCCAGCAGCAGCTGGTGGCTGTGGCCCGTGCCGTGATTGCCCGGCCGCCGGTGCTCCTGGCCGACGAGCCGACCGGCAACCTCCACTCAGCCCAGGGTAGGGAAATCATGGAGCTGTTCAAGCAGCTCAACCAGGAAGGAACCACCATCGTCCAGGTGACTCACTCGGAAGAGAACGCCAAGTACGGTCACCGGGTCATTCAGCTCAAGGATGGCTGGGTCCTGGGCCAGCAGCAGTGACGCCGGCGGGGTACTCAGGCACGCCGCTGCCTCAGAAACTGGGGATCAAGCCAGGCAGCAAGGTGGCAGTGGTTAATGCGCCGTGGGAATATGAGTCGGTGGTTGCACCGCTGCCTGATGGTGTGTCGATTGTCAGTCGAGTTCCCGCCAAGGCCGCATTCGTTCACCTCTTTGTCCGCAACACCGCCGAGCTGCAGCGCAAGCTCCCAGCTATCGAAAAGGCGCTGGTGGACGACGGGATGCTCTGGATCTCGTGGCCCAAGAAGAGTTCCGGGCTGGCGACTGACCTCGGCGAGGATGGGATTCGCAAGGCGGCGTTGCCGATGGGTCTGGTCGACGTGAAGGTCTGCGCCGTCGATGAGATCTGGTCGGGGCTTAAGCTGGTGAGAAGGGTAAGTCGGAGAGGCCGTTAGTCGTTTGCCATTAGCCATTAGCCATTAGTGAATCCGGTGGAGGCGCTGAAGCAGGAGTAGGGCAACTGACTTGTCATCCCGAGCGAAGTCGAGGGATCTCCGAGTTGGCATTGGCAGGATCCCTGAATCGGTGATCCCTCCACACCCCTCCTCCTCGTTCACTCGGAGTCGGGTCGGTCGGGATGACAGATTCCAGTAGTTTGTGATACTCATTTCCAAGGTTTTCATGGTTTCTGCCGCTCCCCGAGTCCTGGTCGCCGACGACCAACCCGACATCCTCCAGGCCCTCCGCCTCCGTCTCAAAGGCGAGGGCTTCGTCGCCGACACAACCACCTCGCCCGGCGGGGTCCTCAGCGCGCTCGAGCGTTCCGACTTCGACGTGTTGCTCATGGATCTCAATTACACCCGCGACACTACCTCGGGGCGGGAAGGCTTCGACCTGCTCTCCAGAATTCAACAGCTCGACCCGTCTCTACCGGTCGTGGTCATGACTGCCTACGGCAGCGTCGAAGGCGCGGTCGAGGCGATGCGACGGGGAGCCCGGGACTATCTCGAGAAGCCGTGGGACAACAACCGGCTGCTGACCATGCTCAAGACCCAGATTGAGCTGGGGCGGGCTTTGCGCCGGACCATGCGACTCGAGAGCGAGAACCAGACGCTCAGGCGCGAGGGTCTTCCCGACCTGGTGGCCGAGTCGCAGGCGATGCGCAATGTGGCCCGGCTGATGGAGCGGGTGGCCCCGTCGGATGCCAACGCGCTGATCCTCGGTGAGCACGGGGTGGGTAAGGAGGTCGCGGCTCGCTGGATTCACGCCGCCAGTGCCCGGGCCGGGAAACCGATGATCACGGTGAATGTGGGCGGACTGTCCGAGGGGGTGTTCGAGAGCGAGTTGTTCGGACACCTCAAGGGCGCCTTTACCGACGCCAAGGCCGATCGCATCGGCCGATTCGAGCTGGCGGAAGGGGGAACCCTTTTCCTCGACGAAATCGCCAACATCACCCCCACCCAGCAGGCCAAGCTGCTGCGGGTACTCAATACCGGCGAATTCGAACGGGTGGGTTCTTCCAAGACTCGGCGGGCCGACGTGCGGGTACTCTCAGCCACCAATGTAGATCCCCGGGCTGAAGTGCAGGCCGGCCGATTCCGGGAGGATCTGCTCTACCGGCTGAACACCATCGAGATTCTGATCCCGGCCCTGCGGAACCGGCGGGAAGACATACCGGCCCTGGCCTCCCAGTTCCTGCGGCGCCACGCCGAGCGGTACCGCAAGCCGATCACCGGGTTCCGCCCCGATGCGATGGACGCACTGCTCCGTTACAGCTGGCCCGGCAACGTCCGGGAACTGGATCACACCATCGAGCGCGCGGTGCTGCTGGCCGATGGCACCGAAATCCGGGTGAGCGATCTCGCCCTCGCAGCCCCGACCGATTCGGCCGGCCGGCTGGACCAGATGACCCTGGAGGAAGTCGAAAAGGTGCTGGTGCAGAAGGCGCTGGCCCGCGCCGGTGGCAACGTGACCGAGGCCGCCAAGGCTCTGGGGCTGAGCCGGAGTGCCATGTATCGACGACTTGAGCGATATGGACTGTAAGGACCGAGTACCGAGTACCGAGTTATGTGCCTAGGATGGTAACTTCCCGAGAGACCCTTGATTCGGCTCGTTCGGTACTCGGTACTGATCATTGCATAACCACCCCCGAAGAGTCTTGTTCATCGCCCTCCTGACCGTCGCGCCGGCGGTGGGGATCGCGTTGCTGCTGCTCTGGCGCGGGGATTTTTCCCAGAAGGTCCAGTGGACCGCCACTCTGTTCATTTCCCTGGCGCTGCTGGTAGGCCTTGCCTCCCTCCATGAGCGGGTAGTTCGACCGCTGCAGACCCTCTCCAACGTGCTGGCCGCGCTCCGCGAGGGTGACTACTCTCTCCGCGCCCGCGGCGCCGAAGCCGAAGACTCACTCGGTCTGGTCTATCTCGAAGCCAACGCCCTGGCCGATACCCTGCGGGGTCAGCGACTCGGCGCCCTTGAAGCCACCACTCTGCTCAGAGCGGTGATGGCCGAGATCGACGCCTCGGTGTTTGCGTTCGACAATGATGGGACTCTGAGACTGGTCAACCGGGGCGGTGAACGGCTGCTCAATCAGCCGGCCGAGCGATTGCTGGGAAGAAGTGCGGAGACGCTGGGACTGGCCGAATGCCTCACCGGCGATACGCCTCGGGTGCTGGAGCGTGGCGGACCGGCCACCAGCCGGTGGGAACTGCGTCGCAGCAGCTTCCGGCAGGACGGTCGCCCCCATCAGCTGGTGCTGCTCACCGATGTGAGCCGGACGCTGCAGACCGAGGAGCGCCAGGCCTGGCAGCGCCTCATCCGGGTGCTCTCCCACGAAATCAACAATTCGCTGGCGCCGATCCAGTCGCTGGCGGGCAGTCTCCGCAACATTCTCGATCGGGGCGGTCCCGATGCCAAGACCGATATTCACGAAGGACTCGGCATCATCGGGCAGCGGGCCGATTCGCTGGGAAGATTCCTCGCGGCCTACGCCCGCCTGGCCCGGCTGCCCCGGCCGGTGCGTCGCCCCATGCCGATCGAACCCTGGGTCCGCCGGGTGGCGGCGCTGGAGCCGCGAGTGCAAGTGAAGGTGGTCCCTGGTCCCGCGCTCACCCTGGTGGCCGACGGTGACCAGCTGGATCAGCTGCTGATCAACCTGATTCGCAACGCCTCGGATGCGGTGGGGGAAACCGGCGGCGGGGTGAGTGTCACCTGGCGCCCGATGGCGGGCGGAGTTGAAGTGGCGGTGGAGGACGAGGGACCCGGTATCGTCGATACGGCGAATCTCTTTGTGCCGTTCTATACCACCAAGCCAGGCGGTTCGGGCGTCGGCCTGGCGCTGTCGCGCCAGATCGCCGAGGCCCACGGCGGGCGGTTGCGGCTGGAGAATCGGAAGGGTGTGCGAGGGTGTCAGGCGTTGCTCTGGCTTCCCACGAATGGTGTGGAGGGTGAGCAGTGGCGAGACAAACGTGACAACGTGAAAAGTGAAACGTGACCCGATTCTAGGGGAGTTCCTTTTCACTTTTCACTTTTCACGCAGTTCAGACCTTGAAGCGTTCCTGAAACCTGTCCCTATACCCCCGACTCAACGTCAGCCTTCTCCCGTCGATCAGGATCACGTCGTATTCCCCACCGGGTACCGGCTCCAGAGCTTTCACCCGGCTGAGATTCACCATCGCCGAACGATGAATCCGGGCGAAGCGCCGCTTGTCGAGCGTCTCCTCCAGTCGCCCCAGTGATTCCCGGAGCAGGTGATACTGCTTGCCCCGATGCAGCCGCACGTAGTTATCGGCCGCTTCGATCCAGTCGATCTCATTGACCGGCACCAGCACGATCTGGCCCGACTCCCGCACCGCCAGCCGGTCGGGCCCGGCCGGGGTACCCCGAAGCTCGGAGATCAGCGCATTGATCGCCGCCCGCTCGGTGGAAGCCTCGCCGGCCCGGAGCCGGCCCCGGACCCGTGCCAGCGCGGTGCGGAACCGTTCGTCATCAAACGGCTTGAGCAAGTAGTCCACCGCGTGCAGATCGAAGGCCCGCACCGCGTATTGATCGAACGCGGTCACGAACACGACCGCGGGGCGTTCTTCCGGATCGAGGGTCGCCAGCACCCCCAAGCCGTCGAGCCCCGGCATCTGCACATCGAGAAAGACCAGGTCGGGCTGAGTGGCCCTGATCTGGGTGACCGCTTCCGTCCCATTGCGGGCCTCGCCCAGCACTTCGATCTCCGGCTCCTCGGCTAACAATGCTACGATCCCGCGGCGGACCAGTGGTTCGTCGTCCACGATCAAGACCCGGATCGGCTTGCCGCCGCTCATCTAGCCGGCCCTCCGGGCTTCGAGTTCGCGGCTCTCGGAGGTCTGCAGCGGGATGCGCACCACCACCGCCAGTCCACCTTCCGGGCGCGGTTCCAGGGTGAGCTGTCCTTGTTTGCCGTACAGCCCTTCCAGTCGAGCCCGGGTGGTGGACAGCCCGATACCGTTTCCGCCCGCCGAATTGTGGCTGTCGACACCGGGGCCGTCGTCCAGCACCGCCAACTCCAGGGTCTGGCCTTGTCGCCCGGCCCGGACCACCACAGTTCCCGGGGTGGGCTTGGGTTCCACCGCATGGCGCACCGCGTTTTCCACCAGCGGCTGCAGGATCAGATTGGGAACCAGGGCATCCTCCGCGGCTGGATCGATCTCGAACCGGACCGAGAGCCGGTCCTGAAAGCGAATCTCTTCGATTTCGAGATAGCGCCGCAGGAAGGTGAGCTCTTCCCGCAGCGTCACTACCTGGATGCCGGCGGTCGCCAGCGTGCTCCGCAGCAAATCGCCCAGCAGCGTGACGGTCCGCTGGGCAGAGGTGGGGTTCTCCCTGATGAGCACGCTTATGGCGTGCAGGGTATTGAACAAGAAATGGGGATGGAGCTGCATCTTGAGCGCCCGGAGCTCGGCGTCCGAGAGCTGAGCCTGCAGCCGGCTGGCCGCCAGGTCGCGCTCTTTCACCCGGCGATACCAGGTGATGGCCAGCAGGCCGGCCAGAATGAGCACATAGGTCAGCAGCTCGAACTGCAACCGGCTCCGGAGATAACCCCGGAGCCAGATGTTGTACGGCTGCATGGTTTCCCCGGCCGGCAACCGGACCAGAATCCGGGAGACATACGCGATCAGGGCGGTGTGGCTCACCGCCGAAATCACGGCGAAGGCGAGATGAGCCGGGATCGACGTTTTGAGCCGGCCTCGTTCCAGCGGGAAGCGCCGCAGGAGCCAGGCGATGATCGGTGTCGCCAGGACCCAGTACCACCAGATTGGCAGCTGGAGATAGATCTGCCGCAACAATGGCTGCGGATTGTTCTCGTAGGCCAGCAGGAAATACCCTTGCCCCGCGGAGATGATCGCGGGGATGGTCCAGACCCCCAGCAACAGCAGCAACGGGTGGATCTGTCGCCGGGGTGACTCGGTCTCGCTGTACGGGCTCATGGGCCGCAGTCTAGGGAACTGCCGCAGTGGGCGCCAGTGCGGCCACCAGCTTGCTCCACTCGGTCAGCCCCATATGCATCGCCGCGAAACGTTCCGGCTCGATCCTTACTCGTCTGGCCGCGGCGACCACTTCGGCTGCGTAGGCCATCGAAGGCCCCGAGAGTCCCTGCACGTAGTCGCCGGGGAAGAGGAACTGATCGCGGGCCAGCCAGGTCATCAGCGAGCCTTCACTTCCGATACCGTTGATAGGGAAGGTCTTGATGGCGCCCCCGGCGAGGGTCATCGAGTCGTCTACCGCCATCAACGTGAACCTGACGGATCCTCTGCGCTTCTCGAGCAGGTCGGGCGACTCGGTCCAGCGCCGCTCCACCACCCGGGTCAGAAAGGCCTTGGCACTCCGATGGGCCACCACCTTCGCGCCCATCGCGACCCAGCTGCGAACCCCGGAGATGTGAGGCCAGGCCAGGTCCGACACGATCAATACTACCGGGTGTTTTCCGGGGAAGAGTCTGGCGATCCAGGTGGAGTCCTGCCGAGCCCGGGTTTCTCCTTCATACTGGGCATCCAGCAGGTAAACCGTGTCCTGCGCCAGGGTGATGACGTTGGTGTAGAACCGGGTTCGCAGCAGGAAGGTATGCTGATTCACCCGCACGGTATCGGGCGCCGGTGAGGGCGGTGCCGCTGCGGTGACTCGCATGTCGAGCGTATCGGCCAGCGCAGGCATGGCCGGCGCACCCGAGTCTCCCTCCATCGGCGCCGCCGTCCGAGTGGTATGGAGCTCTCCATCCACCAGTCGGAAGCTTGCCATGGGATATTGTGAGTCGCCGATCTTCACCCAGTTGCTGTAGACGTAGGTGACCTTGCGCCGGCCCCACAGCTTCGCGAAGTCGGTCTCGCTGCGCTCGTACTGCACCGGCAGCCCATTCACCGGATCCAGATAGAGCCGCTCCTCGCCGCCGGTTCCGGACCTCACCAGCCGAACCCGGGGAAAGTCCCGGACGATGCAACGTCCATTGATCGTCGGTTTGGCTTCACTGCTCCAATCGGCCAGCACCGCCCAGGCATTCAGCGGGCGGCTCGCGGCGGTGAAGCTGAGGAGGAAGGGTGCCGGAACGTAGGCCGAGTCGCGCTTCATCCAGGCGGCTTTGCTGGTAGACCAGGATCCGAACATTGGCCGCTCGCCGAACGGGTCCACGGCCTTGCCGCTCACCGTTTCCATGCGCGAAGCAGGGAAATACCAGAGTTGGGCGCTGCGCCCCTCCTGGAGGTAGGGCGGATAGCTCCGGTCGGACTGGAAGTCCTGGGAAACCATCTCGATCAGGGTGAGCCCCAGGGGATGTCCCAGCCGGTTCATTCCGGACGATTCGATGCCCTTGGCGAGCAGCGCCAGGCCGTCCCCG
Source organism: uncultured Gemmatimonadaceae bacterium (assembly GCA_964578865.1). Classification (GTDB taxonomy): domain Bacteria; phylum Gemmatimonadota; class Gemmatimonadetes; order Gemmatimonadales; family GWC2-71-9; genus JADJOM01. Next base: position 26,855 of record CAZOES010000045.1, read on the forward strand.
CTTGCGGCGGTGCACCCGGTAGCCGTCTGGGCCACTGCCCCGGATGGAAGCAGGGCGAACAGGGTTGGGACCAACAGGGCGGCCAGCTGGAAGCGGGTCGGCGGAAGGTTCCGATACACGTGGGCTCCTGGAATAAGGAAAGGGACCGGACAAGTCCGGCACATCGCCTGCTGCGCGGGAGCCTACGGATGGGGAGAGGGGGAGCGGTTTCCGGCGGGGCGAGTGACTTCCGCCGGGGGCGAATTGCCCCTTTCCGGGACTGTTTGACACGAGCCAAATTGGCCCGTAGCTTGGCCTTATCACCTCCTCCTAACTGATACAATCTTGAATTCTCTCGCCCGTACCCGCGCGCGCCGGTGGTCCAGCCTGTCTCGGGCGATCCGTGTATTCCTCGGTACACTGTTGTTGACTACCTGCTCCACCGAC
>CAZOES010000046.1:0-27139 GCA_964578865.1 uncultured Gemmatimonadaceae bacterium
AGACCTTCTTGAACAGCGCGCTCTGATCGAATTCAGCGGCCCGCTGCAGGTCGCGCAGCATTTCCTTCTTGGAGCAGTTGAAGACCTTGATCCGCAGGTTCTCGCTGGTCTCGGTGTTGCTGACCAGGTAGCGGAGCCCGCGCCAGGTGCCTTCCAGCTTCTGGAAGTCCGGATGATGCATCACCTCGTTCAGCTGGAGCGAGACCAGGTGATCGATCTGGGCGATTCGGGCGTTGATCATCACCTCGACGTTCTTGCCGACGGTGACCGAGCCGGCCAGCACTTCGCCGACGAAGCTCTTGATCAGGTCCTTCCCGCGGGCCTTGGCGGCCGCGTCTTTGCCGACCCGACCCTCTTCAACGATGCTGTCGAGAAGAGTGAGTTCCTGACTCTGGGCCCCCGCCGCCGCGCCTTCCGCCTGTGCCTCAGCCATTGCCGCCTCCCTGGCTATCAAACTCGGCCTTGAGCTTCTTCATTTTTTCCTCGTCGCCCAGCGTTTCCGCCAGGACCGAATCGAGCTTTTCGTTGGTGCCCAGCGCGCCCCGCAGGTCGGCCAGCTTGGTGCGCAGCTCCAGCAGCTCCTTGAGCGGCTTGATCTGGCGGGCTACTGCATCGGGTGAGAAGTCGTCCAGGCTCTCGAACTTGAGGTCGACCGCCAGCTTTCCGGCATCGGGGTCGTCGCTCAGCTTGTTCTCGACGCTCAGCGCGAGGTGCGGCTTCATGCTGGCCAGGACTTCGTCGAAGTTGTCGAGGGTGATGTCGACAAACTTGCGCTCCTTGAGCTTGGCCAGCGGTTCAGTCGGCTGACCGGTGAAGTCGCCCAGAATGCCCATCACGAAGGGCAATTCCTTCATTTCGATGGCGCCGCCGGTTTCGACGTCGTAACTGATCTGGACCCGTGGGGGGCGGACCCGCTCCAGTTTCTTTTGGGTGCTTTCCTTGGCCATACCGCAGATACCTCAGGTGAAAAGGTAGGAGCCGCGACCGCGCGCGGGCCGCCAGCAAGGCTTCGCCGAAGGGAGAACGATCATTCTACGGTTTGCCCAAGTGATTGTCAAACTTGATCCTGCACTTGAATTACAAGGTCCACAAGGGGCCCGGATCAGCTTCCGCACGGTCGGTTGCCACACCGGATATCGTGTCATACGCTCAGGACCCGACATTCTTCTCACGGCTAGGCGGGTAGGCGGGTAGTTGCTACCCGGCTACCCACTTCAGCCCCAGCGACCGGCCAGCGCCGCGATCGGGCTCGCGGCCGATTGCAGCCGGACCAGCCGGACCCGGTCGCTCTCCTTAAGTGGCGCCAAAACCATGAAGCCTCGGTCCATCAGGGCGTCGGCCGCCCGGACACTCAGGGGACTTTCCCCCGGACCGACCGCCTGAGCCTCCACCCCCCGGCCGATCACGCCCACCGGCAGACCCGATACCTCCGGCTCCAATCCCCGCATCAGCGACCAGCTATTCTCCCCAAAGCTTCTCCCCAGAATGGCTGCCACCATCACCGCCGGATTGCCCCAGAGGAAGGTCGCAGCCGATGCCTTGGGGCCCATTTCCTCGAATGGGAACCGCTCGCACTCCTCCAGACCCTTGCCATAAGGAAGCCGGGCCAGGAATCGGGGAAGAACCAGGCCGAGCCAGCGGGACAAGGAACTGCCGCGGAAGGCGTTCCAGGTCGGGCTGGGTTTGGGCCAGGTGGAGGTTTCCCCCAGGTCTTCTCCGACGGCTGCCAGCGCCGGATCGGCGGCGGAAACCCAGGGCGCCCTGAGCAGCATGCCGATGGCCGCGAGCTGAGCCGCCCGTTCGACATCGGCATCCCCCGCCCCAACAGTGTAGCCACCTATAAGCAACGACCAAGGATCGGGATTGGCGTTGGCGGCGAGAAGCCGCAGCACCGGGCTGGCCTGTGGATCTCCCCCGGCCGGCAAGGCGCCTTTGAGCTCGGCTTCACTCAGGTCGATCAACAGGATCTTCAGATCGGCGCTGGTCTCGACCTGGCGGACCAGGATCTCAACCGACCGCCAGAGACTCTCCAGCGCCTGGAAGCCGGGCGAGTGAAGGATGCTCCTCAGAGCCGCGCCGGCCGCGGCATCGACCTGGGCCACCATCTCGCTCTGTCGGGGATCGGGATTGGGAACCAGATGGGGCTTGAGGATCTTCTGGATGAACCCGTGGAGATCGCCGCCGGCGTCCGCCAAGGTCTCTTCCACGTTTCTGGGAGACTGCTCGTCGAGGATGTCTCCCAGCAGACTGCCGCCGCTGGGCCGCTTTGGTGCAGGAGCCGGAGCCCCTCCAACCAGCTCGGCCGCCGCGGCCTTGAAGGTCGTGGGATGGGACAGCCGCTGGCGCAATTCCCTCAAGGCCTGAAACACCGGTAGCCGTTCGAACAGTCGGTCGGGGTGAAAATCCTCGAGCGAGTCGAACCGGATTGTGAGGGTCCCGCCGTCCTCCAGCTGCAGCCGTAACGCGGGGCCGATCTCTTTCATCACATCATTGAGATCGTCCCGGTCCACCCGCCACGCCGGCCGCCGGGCCAGGGCCGCTCCAGATTCATTCGCCCCCCGGGTTCCTCGGCCGCTGAAGTCGCCGATGACCGCAATGCGAAAGGGGGTGTCGTCGAGGGGGCGGGCAGTTTCGCCGTGGCCGAGGCTGATATCGAGGTTGGTGTCGGACATGGGGGCTAAGGGCTGTAGGCTAAGGGCTATCGTGGGTTGGGGCTGGGAGAATTTTGCGGGCCAAGATGTCGAGTCGATAGCTCTCAGCCCTTAGCCCATAGCCCCTCATAGAGTGTCGCACTAGAATACGGCCATGCGCCAAATGCAACCGGTGCTCTGGACCAAGGGCGCCCTGCTTACCCCGCAACATCTGCAGACTCAGGACCGGTTTCTCGAGGACCAGTTGCACTTCCAGCTGGGCACCCTCGCGTTCTGCCCCTGGGGCTTCAGCCAGCTGGAAATCAATCGCGAAGCGTTGTCGGGTGGAGCCCTGGCACTGACCCGGGGATCGGGCCGTTTTCCCGACGGCCTGTTGTTCGATTTCCCCACCGCCGATGTGGCGCCGCCTCCCAAGCCGCTCGATACCGCGTGGGAACCGGACCAGACCACTCTCGATATCTACCTGGCGGTTCCGGAGCATCGACCGGCCGCTTCCAACGTGTCCGCCGCCCAGAAGGATCGCAACACCCGCTATCTCGCCGAGGTTCAGCTCCGCCGGGATGAGAACACCGGACTGGCCGAAAAGCCGATTCAGGTCGCTCGAAAGAATCTGCGATTGCTGGTCGAGGGCGAATCGCTGGAAGGGCATTCGGTCATCAAAGTGGCCCGGGTGCGGCGGGGCTCGGCCGGGGAGCTGACCCTGGACTCCCAGTTCGTTCCACCCCTGCTCGATATCGGAGCCAGCGACTATCTGCTGGCTATCGCCCGGCGACTGGTAGAAATCCTCTCGGCCAAGAGCACTGCCCTGTCCGGCACCCGGCGCCAGAAGAATCAGAGTCTGGCCGAATTCAGCATTTCCGACGTGGCCAGTTTCTGGCTGCTTTACACCATCAATACTCACTCGCCGCTGCTGCGCCATCTGTTCGAGATCCGGCGAGGCCATCCGGCTCAACTCTTCGAAGCTATGTCGGCCCTGGCCGGCGCGCTGACCACGTTCTCCACCACAGTGCATCCGCGCGACCTGCCGGCCTACGATCATTCCGACCTGAGCACCTGCTGCACCAACCTGGATCAGATCCTGCGCACCCTGCTGGAGACGGTGGTTCCGGCCAATTGTGTCTCCCTGCCGCTTCGCCAGGTCCAGCCGTCGGTCTACGCCACTGCAGTGGATCAGGACAAGTACTTCAAAGCCCCCGGACTCTATCTCGCCTTCAGCGCCGAGCTCAACCCGGCCGACCTGCTGCGCAAGGTGCCCCAGCTGGTGAAAGTGAGTTCAGCCGACAAGATCGACCGATTGATCAAGCAGGCGCTTCCCGGGGTGACCCTGACCCACGTGCCCAATCCCCCGAGCGCGATCCCGGTGAAGGTGAAGCATCACTATTTTCAGTTGAGTAAGTCGGGACCGGACTGGGAGGCGATGGCGCTGGCGCGGAACCTGGCCGCCTATGTGCCGCAGGATTTCCCGGCGCCGGAGCTGGAGCTGGTGATCGTACTGCCGCAGGCTGAGCGGTAGGGGGCTAGTGGGCTAGTGGGCTAGTGGGCTAGTGGGCTAGTGGGCCGAGGATGGTTCCCAGCCTACTAGCCCGCCAGCCTACTGGCCCACTATAGCCCCGACAGGCTACTGAACACCACCACCACGATCACCAGCACCACAATCAATCCGACCACAATCAGGATGATGGGGAGATAGTTAGGCTTTTTCTCCTCATCCTCTCCCATGCCGGCGCCGCCACCCGCGGCCGGCTGCTTTTCTCCGGGCTTGGCCCCACCCGCCGGCTGGGCCGGCTTGGCCGCTTGCATTTCTCCGAACGAGACCCGCTTGAGGGCCCGGGTGTATTCACTACCACCGGGCGAAGGGGGCGGAGCCGAAGCCCCGGCCGAGCTGGGCGGCAAACCGGTCCCGCCCTGATTGGACGGCTGATTGTAGAGGCTGTCGGTGTAGTCTCCGCCGCCGCCGGAGGGAGCCGAGCCGGGACCGGGAGGCTTGGTCGGAGCGCTGAACATCTTGGTGAAATCGCCCGGCTCCACCGGCTTCTGCTGCTGGGCCGGGGTGGGCGGACGCTGAGCCGGCATGGACGTACCGGTTGCGCCGTGCAAATTCGGCGTCGGCTCGATGCCCCGGTTGAGCCGGCGGGAGAGATCGTCCGGCGGCGGATCGTTGTACTTGGGGCTGAAGAGCTGGGTGAAATTCCCCGGCTCATCCGGCGGCGGACTGGGTCCGCGCGCCGGTGGCGGCGGAGGGGCCTGGCGCGACGGCGGAGTTGCTCCCGAGAACAGCGCCGTGAAATCTCCCGCCGGCGGTGGAGCGGCCGGTGGCGGCGCGGCCCGCGGAGGTTCCGGCGCCGGTGGCTTCGCGGGAGAGGCAAAGCTCGAGGTGGCGCTGAGCGGCTCCTCGGACGGCTTCGCCTTCGGTGGCGGACCCTTGGGTGGCGGCTGAGGCACCTTCCGCGCCGGCATGGGGGAGCGCGGCGTGTGCGTCGGGGTCACGCTGGGCGGAATCGGCGGCTTGTCCTCCACCCGGCCGGGGATGATCGGATCGGAGAAAGAAGGACCGGCAACCGGTGCCGCGGGTTTGGGTGGAGCTGACGGGGTCGGGGGCACCTGCGTCGGCGGCACCTGCAGCGGATTCACCGTGGTGGGTGGCACCACCGGCTTGGCCGCCGGGATGATCGGATCGGTGGGAACCTCCGGCGCCTGAAACGCCGGAGGGGTGAACACCGGTCCGCTCCGGGGCGGCGCAGCCGGAGGCACCGGCACCGCCTGAGGTGTTGGAGCCGATGAAGGTGACACCGTCGGCTCGGCCTTCTTAGGTACCTGAGGCGGTGAAAAGAGCGCGGTGAAATCCCCGGCAGCTGGAGCAGCGGGTGGAGGCGGCGCTGGTTTCGGAGCCGGTGGTGCCGGTGCCGGAGGCGCCGGTGCGGCGGCGGCCGGTGGCGGCGGAGAGGCGGCCGGCTTTTTGGGCGCCATGAAGAGCGCAGTGAAATCGCCCGCCTCTTCCTCCGGTGCTGCCGGTGGAGGGGCGGCTGCGGCTGGAGGCGCAGCGGGAGGCACCGAGGTCGGTGCGGCTGGCGCGGCCGGTGGGGGGGCCGACTGAGCCCCGAAAATCGACGTGAATTCGCCGGCCGGTGGAGCCGCAGCCGGCGGCTTGGACGCTGGTGCCGGCGGAGGAGCCGCCGCCGCGGGAGGCGGCGGGTCGAAGACCGGCGCGGACGGATCCGGGCGCACCACCGGATCGGTAAACGGTGCCGCGATCCCGCTGACCGGGCCGGTCGCAGCCGGAGGCTTCGCCATCCTGGGCGAGATCACCATCGTGGCCTCGGCCGCCGGTGGGGCCGGGGGCGCAGCCTTGGCGCTGGGAATCGGCGGCTTGGGCGTCTCGCCCGGCCGGGACGAGGGAGGCAGCTGGACCCCCTCGCCGCTCAGGTCGGTGAGCCAGGCCTCGAGACTGACGAAGTTATGCAGCATCTTGGTCACCACTACCGGCACCCCGCCGACGTCGAGCCGTTCGACAATGCGCTGCTTCTTCTCGTCGGGGAGATACTCGATGAGCGCGATCAGGTCCCGGCTGGGATCGTCGGGGCCGGCTTCGAAGTGATGCAGCATCACGATCGCTTTGGTCGCCGCCCGCATGGCCAGCACCGAACGCACCGGCCCACTCGTAAGCTGCTTGAGCGGACCGTAGCGGGCGGTGAGTTCCTCAGGAGTCATCGAGGCCAGGGGCGTCGGGGTCGGATCGCACTGGTTGATTGAGCGGAACTAAGGGTGCTAAGATGATACTAGCCATGAGCGTTTCCCCCGGCAAATCGAATACCAACATCCGCTTGCGCCCCTCGCGCGAGGTGGCATGACTTCGCTCTCGCGTGTCGTCTGGCAGGAGGGGATGCATCTCGCCCAGCATCATTTCCAGATGCAGGGGCGGTACTTCGAAGACTCGCTCCGGTTTGCCCTGGAGCACTTGTTCTATCGCCCCTACGGCTACGCCGGCCTCGAGCTCGACGCTGAGGCGCTGAGAAACGGGACCGTTTCAGTTGTGCACGCGCGGGGAGTGCTGGCGGACGGTCTGGCCTTCAATATCCCCGAGGGCGACCCCCCGCCGACTCCCCTGGAAATTCGCGATCTCTTCTCGCCGACCCAGGACAGTCACCTGGTTCACCTGACTATCCCGCCCTACCGCCCCGGCCAGCCCAACTGCGCCGTCGAAGGCGACCTCGAAGGGGCCACTCGCCGGTTCATGGCCGAGAACACCTTCATCCGGGACGAAACTACCGGACGGGATGAACAGGAAGTCAGTCTGGGCAAGAAGAATTTCCGCCTGGTCCTGGATCCGGTACCTGAGGGAGTCATCTCTCTGCCGCTGGCCCGGATCAAACGGGACGGGAGCGGCAATTTCGTCTACGATCCGAGCTATATCCCGCCCTGCCTCCAGATCGGAGCCAGCCCGCAATTGATGGCGCTGGTGGCTCGCATGGTCGAAATGCTGGATGCCAAGAGCGACTCGATGCTCTCCGATCGCCGAGCCGACCGAAAAGGGGTGGCGGAGTACGCCACCCACGAAGTGGCCAGCTTCTGGCTGGCCCACACCATCCACGCAGCCCTCGGCCCCCTGCGCTATCATCGGGACACCCGGGCAGCGCACCCGGAGCAACTTTACATAGAAATGGCCCGGCTGGGCGGCGCGCTCTGCACCTTCGCACTGGACGCCCATCCTCGCACCGTGCCCGGCTACGACCATGATCGTCTGGGCGACTGTTTCCTGGCGCTGGAACGCCATATCCGCACTCACCTCGAGGTCATTCTCCCGTCGTCCTATCTCGCCGTGCCGCTGGCGCGCCAGGCCGATTATCTCTACGGCGCAGCGGTCAACGATCAGCGCGCCTTCGGACCTTCCAAGTGGATCCTCGGGCTGCGGGCCGCGATGGGTGAGAGTGAGATAATCACCAAAGCCCCGGCGCTGGTGAAGATCTGCTCTCAGAAACACATCCTGCGTCTGGTGAAGGAAGCGTACGCCGGACTCAATCTCGAGCACCTCTCTTCTCCCCCCGCTGGAATCGCGCCCCGAGTGGACACCCAGTATTTCCTGATCAGCCGGGCCGGTCCCTGCTGGGAGGCGATCCAGAAGACCAAGGAGATCGGGGTTTACGTTCCGGAAGTGTTCCGGAATGTGGAGATCGACCTCCGCATCCTCACCCAATCGAGCGGGTGAGATTGAGACGGTCGAGACGGTCAAGACGGTCCACCGAACCGATCAACTCGACCGTCTCGTCCGTCTCGACCGTCTAATCCAATCCCAACCCCCGGTTCCCCCACCTCGCGGCTCGCAGTAAGTTCAAAGTCCCAAACGACATGGCTCTGAACTCATGAGCAGCCCAGCCGCCGTCAATCCGGCGGATTTGCAGGCCGAGCCGGCCCGGCGCCGAGGAACCCTGGCGCTGGTCCTTCAAGAGGCGATCACCACGATCGTCCGCTTGCGCGCCAACCGGCAGACCGCGGCCGACTCGGAGTCATTCCGGGCCCACCTGAAGCAGCTGCTGGCCGCGGCTGACGATCAGGCCCGGCGGGCGGGCTATGATCAGGGCACGGTGAAGCGGGCGATTTACGCCGCCACTGTGTTTCTGGACGAGTCGGTCCTCAACTCCAGCCAGCCGATGTTCGCCGACTGGCCCCGCAAGCCGCTGCAGGAAGAAATCTTCGGCGGCCACATGGGGGGCGAGGTCTTCTTCCAGAATCTCAGAGAACTCCTGGGACGCCCCGACTCGGAGGATCTGGCCGATCTCCTCGAGGTGCACCAGATCTGCATGCTGCTCGGATTCAAGGGTCGCTACACCCTGGGCGATACCGGAGAACTTCGCAGCTTCATCGGGCAGACCGGAGAGAAGATCCACCGGATTCGCGGAGGCTACGGTCCGCTGGGTCCTCAGTGGGCTCCGATGGCCAACGAGACTCTGCAGATCGCCCAGGATCCCTGGCTCCATCGGCTGATCATGACCGCCGGCATCAGCTCGGCGGTGGCCTTGTTTTTTTTGATCGTCTTTGTCCTGATCCTTTCCTCGGGCGTCTCGGATGTCGCGTCGCTCGTGAAGAGCCTCGCTCCCTGAGCCATACGATCCCATGCTGAAAGCGCGAGTAAAGATCTGGTTGGTCGGCGCCATCGGGATGCTGATCTGGCTCCTGGTGGTGTGGCTGGTCATCAGCTTCCTGAAGCTGGGCCGCCGCGAGACCCAGTCACTGGCAGCCTTCCTGATCATCCTCGGGGTCAGCGCGATCAGCTCGCTGATCTGGTACTTCCTCAAGCAGCTCAAGGCCAGGGAAGGGGCCAAGGAAAGCCAGCAGGTCGACGAGGTCGACACGGCGATCAACACCGCCCGGAACCGGCTGGTAGCGGCCAAGCTGAGTGACAAGACCCGGCTGTCCCAGCTCCCCCTGATTCTCTGTATCGGTCCTACCGACAGCGCCAAGACCTCGATGCTCATCCGCTCGGGACTGGATCCCGATCTGCTCACCGGCGAGGTGATGCGGGGTGACGCCATCGTGGCCACCCGGGGGGTGAATCTCTGGTACACCAACAAGACCATCCTGCTTGAAGCTGGCGGGCGGCTGGTATCCGACCAGCATCGCTTTGGCCGCCTGATTCGTCACATCCAGCCCAGCCGCACCAGCGCGGTGCTCTCCTCCGGCCGGCAGGCCCCCCGGATCGCCATCGTCACGCTGAGCGCCGAGGATCTGGTGCGTCCCGGGGGCGGCGAACAGGTGGTGAGTCACGCCCGGGAGCTGCGAGCCCGGCTGCTGGAAGTTTCCAAGAAGCTGGGGATCCGGTTGCCGGTCTACGTGGTGTTTACCAAGTGCGACAAGATCCCCTACTTCACCGACTTCGTCCGCAACTTCTCGAGCGACGAAGCCAAGGAAGTTTTGGGTGCCACCCTGCCCTGGGACAGCGGGCCGGCCGGCACCTACGCCGATCGTACCGCCAGCCGGATCGGCAATGCGATGCAGCGTCTGGCCGGTTCGCTGGCCGGCCACCGGTTGCAGTTCCTGCCGCGGGAGACTCAGCCGGCGGTGCTCTATGGCGCGTACGAGTTCGCCCGCGAGTTCCGCAAGGTCATTCCCCAGGCAACTCAGTTCCTGGTCGACCTGTGCAAACCCAGCCAGCTGGAAGTGAGTCCGGTGCTGCGGGGCTTCTATTTCTCCGGGGTCCGCGCGGTGGTGGTGGAAGAGAGCGGGCCGATGTCGCAGCAACCCCAGCGGCAGCAGCAGTCGGCCATGGATGCGACCCAGGCTTTCGTGCCTTCGATGTTCGGGATGCAGCAGCAGGCACCCGCCGCGGTGGTGGGCTCGGTCTCCCGGAAAGTGCCCCAGTGGATGTTCCTGGGCCGGCTCTTCAAGGACGTGATCTTCAAGGACCGGGTAGCACTGGCGGCAACGGCCGGCGGTGCCCGGGTCAACTTGTTGCGGCGGGTTCTGCTCGCCACCGCGGCAGGAATCGCGGTGTTCTACACCCTGATGCTGATCATCTCGTTCGCCGGTAACCGCCGGCTCAAGAACCGGGTGGAAGCGGCCATCCGGGATGTGAGCGGTGAAGCGCTGCCGGCCGGCGACCTGGCCAGCATTCCCTCGCTGCAACACCTCGATTCGCTGCGCCTGTGGACCGACCGGCTGGGACACTGGAACCGGGAAGGAGCTCCGATCGGATATCGCTGGGGCCTCTACACCGGCAACAAACTTTACCGCCAGGCGAACAAGTATTACTTCGCCCGCTTCGACAGTCTGCTGTATGCCCGCACCGCCGAGCGGCTACGGGAGAACATGCAGAACTTCCCGCCGGTCCGGAACGACAGCAGCAACTATCAGTGGAGTTACGGGCAGCTCAAGGCTCACCTCATCGTCACCGCCTTTCCGGACAGCAGCAAGCCCGACTATCTGGTGCCGATCCTGGAGCAGACCTGGCTCCAGGGCCGGGAGAATGTCTCCGATCAGAAAGTCCGGCTGGCCCGGGATCAGTTCACCTTCTTTGCCGAAGAACTGGCCCGGGGTCGCAATCCGCTGCCCGATGTGGTCGACAGTGTCCGGGTGTCCAAGGCCCGCGCCTTCCTGAATCAGTTCAAGGATGGGCAGCAGGTCTACGAAATCATGAAGTCCGAAGCGGCCCAGCACGGCGCCAGGACCTTCGATTTCGACAAGCAATTCCCCAACGCCAATCCGGTCCTGACCGCACCCCACATTATCCCGGCCGCGTTCACCAGGCTGGGATGGCGCTACATGTGGGACAGCGCCTTCAAGAACCAGGAACGGTACTTCCAGGGAGAAGGCTGGGTGCTGGGGCAGGAGAAGCTCACGGAGCAGGAACGCTACGCCATCGTCAACAAGGTGAAGCAGACCTACCGGGATGATTACGCGATGCACTGGGCCAGGCTGCTGGCCGATGCCCGGATAGCGCCGTTCGCCAACCTGAGCGATGCGGGTCGCAAGGTGAAGATCCTGGCCGGCAATCCGTCGCCGCTGATGCAGCTCATTAACGCGGTGTCGCTCAACACCGGATTCGACAGCGCCTTCGCCAGCACCCTGTTCCAGCCGGCACTGGTGGTATCGCCCAATGATTCGGTGAAGCTGCTGACCGACGCCAGCGCCAAGTACATGCAGGCGGTGGCGGCGTTGAGCGTCGCGCTCGACGCGGTGAATTCGGCCGGTCCATCGGAGCGGGAAGGTCCGGCCCAAGAGGCGAAAAACCAGACTGCAGCCGCCAAACTCGCCGCCGGAACCATGGCATTCAACTTCGCCACCGCGCCCGGTGGTGTGGGTCCCGATATCAGCCGCTTGCTCGGTGCGGGATACAGCAACATCGACCAGATGCTGGGGAACGTCGGGGTGGCGGGCGTCAACAAGTCGGGCAACGACTTCTGCAGCAATCTCGGGAAAGTCCTGACCAAGATGCCGATCAATCCCAACGGCACTCCGGCGGTGCTGGATGAGTTGAACGGGTTCTTCGCCAAACCGGACGGCGCCATCTGGGGCATGTACAACGGTCAGCTCAGCAAGATTATCACCAGCACCGGGATCTCGTATGCCCCGACCCCCGGGGCGAGCATCAAGGTGAATCCCCGGTTCCTGGCCTTCTTCAACCGGGCCGCCCAGTTCTCCCGGGCTTTCTATCCTGAGGGCGCCAAGCAGGTGCCCCAGCTCAACTTCAGCTTCCGCGGCATCACTAACCCGGATGTGACTCAGATCAAGCTGCAGATCGACGGCAATACCAAGATCTGGGCCGCCAATCGGACCGGTGATCAGCCCTATACCTGGCTGGGCGAGAACGCCGGGCTGGCTCGATTGGAAGTCACGATCAAGGGGAACATGCAGCCGCTGGAGAAGTCCGGGACATGGGCCCTCTTTCAGCTGTTCAAGGAGGCAAGGAACTGGAACAACAAGGGGATCAAGTACACCGCCGAATGGAACTTCACCCATGAAGGCCAGAACTACCCGGTGCAGTTCGAGATCGGGTTCCCCGAGACGGTACCGGTGCTGCAGGCGGAATGGCTCAGAGGGATGGGTTGCGTGAGCCAGATCGCGGGTCAATAATCTTCTACATCTTACGCCCGAGAGAGCGTCCATGAGAGCAAATGTGTCGGTGTTGGCCGGTGCCTGTCTCCTTGCGCTGGTCGCCTGTCATAAAGGGAAGGCCCCGGAAGCTCCCAAGCCGGCGCCGTCGCTGCTGGTCGACATGCGGGCGGTGGACGATGATGCCTTTATCCTCTCGGATAACTCGGCCGTCTTCACCGACTCGATGACCAGGATCGTCCGCGACACGCTCGAGTGGAAAGACATCTGGACCCAGGCCATGCGGCTCCGCCCGGCGAATTCCAGACTGGCCCGCCCGGTCATCGACTTCAGCAAGGAGATGGTGGCGGTGGCCGCGGCCGGTGCCATGAAGCCGGGCGACGTGATCCACATCGACTCGGTGGGCACCCGCAAGGACCTTACGGTGCTGGTGGTGCGTTACACCATCGGCTGCCAGAACCTGCGGCAATCGGCCTACCCCTTCGAAATGGTGAAGCTCCCCCGGACCAATGGGGACGTGACCTGGCGGGAACACCGGAACAAGGCGCCGGAGTGTCAGTAGAGCTAAGAGCTAAGAGCTAAGAGCTGAAAGCCAAATTCAGACAGGTCATCGGCAGCGTGTAACCCACGCCCTTAGCTATCAGCTATCAGCTAACAGCTCTTAGCTTTCAGTCCCATGACCTTCCAGCGTAAACTCCTCCTCGGCGTCTCCGGCATGGTGCTTCCCGCCCTGCTGGTAGGCGCCGAAGCTATTCGGAGCAACGCCCTCGAGCGCCACGCCCTCGAAGCACTGGGTACCAGTCTCGGTCGCAACCGCACCTACGCCGAACTGGAAACGGCGATGTTCAACCAGAGCGAGGTGATCTGGCGTTACGTCACCGGGCTGGACCACGCGGCCAAAAAGGATTTCCAGCTCACCGGCGAGGTGGTGCACTACTGGTTCGATCGCTGGAAGGGAGAGCTGGGGCCAGGCCAGGAGGATCTGGCCACCGCGATTCTCGATATCCAGAAACAGTATGAAGCGGTAGGAGACAGCGTCTTCCGTCTGACCGACAGCGGCCACCGGGAGCAGGCTTATCAATTGGCGGTTGCAGACCTGAGGAACCGGATTCAGCCGGCCCTTACCGCGCTCAACCGCCAGATCTACCGGAAGACCCGCGAGACCAGCGTACAGGCGGCATTCGGCCGGGTCGAGGAAATCGTCAACACCGAGCGAAAGGTGCTGGTGGGAATTCTCGCCGCGACGCTGGTCCTGGGCTCGCTGCTGGCCTGGGCCATGGCCAGGAGCCTCTCCCGGCCGATCAACGATCTGCGCGGGGCCATGGCCATCGTCGGGGCCGGGAATCTCGAGCACCCGGTGGGAGTCGATTCTCAGGACGAGATCGGGGATCTGGCCCGCGCCTTTGCCGGGATGACCGATCGGCTGCGGGAGGCGCAGTCTCAGCTGGTACAGAAGGAGAAGCTGGCCTCATTGGGGGAGATGGCCGCCGGAGTAGCCCACGGTCTGCGCAATCCGCTTTCCAGTCTGCGGGCCTCGGCCCAGCTGGTGCTCAAGCATCCCCATTCCGCCGCTGCGCCGGAGCAGTTGCAGGCGATCATCGATGAAGTTGACCGGCTGGACCGCCGGATCAATCACCTGCTTACGTTCTCCAAGCCGGCTCCATTCAGGCCCACCCCCCAACCGGTAGATCAGCTGGTTCGGGCGGTACTGCCAACCTTCTCCGAGCGGATGAAGACCCAGGGTGTGGCCCTGGAGTTGGCCATCGATTCCGGCCTGCCTGAGGTGGCGGTCGACCACATGAAACTGGAGCAGGCCTTGCAGGAAGTGATCGGCAATGCCCTGGATGCGATGCCGGGCGGCGGACGGTTGAAGATCGCTGCCGGCCAGGCCGGCAACCACGATCGGCAACCCGGGATCGCGCTCACGGTGTCCGATACCGGCCGCGGCATCCCACCGGAAACCCTGCGTGAAGTCGGGCAGCCCTTTTTTACCACTAGAGCCGAAGGCACCGGTCTCGGCCTGGCAACCGCGCGGCGGTTCATGGAGCAGCACCGAGGAACATTGGAACTGCAGAGCGAGGTCGGCCAAGGCACAACGGTGCGGATCTGGCTCCCGCTGGGAACGGCATGACCGCGCCTACGATCCTGGTGGTGGATGATGAACGCACTCTGGCGAAGGCGATCAAGGCCTATCTGGCCGAGAACGGCTACGAGGCCGAGGTGGCCCACGATGCCGAGAGTGCCTTCGCCATGCTGGGTACCGCCAGGCCGGAAGTAGTGTTTACCGATGTTCGCCTGCCGGGAATGAACGGGATCGAGCTGCTCAAGAAGATTCGGGAGTTCGATCCCGCGATTTCAGTCGTCGTGATGACCGCCCACGGTTCGATCGAAGGAGCGGTCGAGGCGGTCAAGCTGGGCGCCTTCGACTACGTGAAAAAGCCGGTCGACCTGGAGGAGCTCAAGCTGCTGGCCGAACGGGCTCGGGAGAATACCCGGCTGCGGCAGGAGCTGTCGTATTACCGGCGCCGGGAGTCCAGCCGCGACCTCCCGTTCTCCGATGTGGTGGGCCAGTCACCGGTGATGAAAGCGCTGCTGGACCAGGCCCGGCAGATCGCGGCCCTGGATGAGACTCCCCCGGTGCTGATTACCGGAGAGACTGGAACCGGCAAAGGGCTGATCGCGCGGACCATTCATGCCTCGGGCGACCGCAGCGGCAAACCGTTCATCGATGTGAACTGCACCGCGCTGCCGGCCTCGCTGATGGAAGCGGAGCTGTTCGGCCATGAGCGGGGGGCCTTCACCGATGCGAAGGAGTCCAGGGTCGGGCTCTTCGAGGCGGCCGAGGGGGGATTCATCTTCCTGGATGAGATCGGCGATGTCGAACTGGCGCTGCAGGGGAAGCTGCTTCGCGCCATCGAAGACCGGGTGGTCCGCCGGGTGGGTGGAGTGAAGGACCGGAAGATCGATGTCCGGATCCTGTCGGCCACCAATCGCGATCTGGAGCGGGAAGTCGAGCAGGATCGCTTTCGCCGGGACCTCTTCTTCCGGCTGGCAGTGATTCTCCTCCGGCTGCCGCCGCTCCGCGAGCGGGGCGACGATGTGCTGATTCTGGCCGAGCACTATCTCCGAAAGTTCAGCGCCAAGTATGGCAAGGATGTGCGCCGGATCGGGAATGAAGCCAAACAGCTGATGTTGAGTTATCCCTGGCCCGGCAACGTACGGGAACTCTCTCATGTGATCGAGCGGGCGGTGCTGTGGAGCAAGGGACAGGAGCTGGGGCCGGATCATTTGTCGCTCACCCGTCCGCGGGCGGAAGAGGCGGAAGGGCGGAAGGGCGGAAGGGAGAATGAGGGACCCAGCGAGAACACCTCGCCTTCGGATCAGGCTTCCGCCTTTCCGCCTTTCCGCCCTTCCACCCCGGGTGCGACACTCGAGCAGATCGAGCGCACAATGCTGGAGCAGGCCCTCAAAGATGCGTCTGGCAATCAGACCAAAGCGGCTCAGCAGCTGGGGATCTCCCGCGACACGCTGCGCTATAGAATGAAGAAGTACGGCATCAGTGGGGGTGGGTGAAATAACCCAAACTGGGTTCTCTCACCCAGTGAAGTGGTCCATCAGCCGGTCCTTTCAGCAAACCAGAAGGCCTTTCACAACAACAGCTTAGACGCTTGCCTCTGACTCAGGAGACGTTCGGCACACGGCCTGCACTACAGAGGGCGTCGTCGGGAATTCCATCCCCGATTGGGTGAAAAAGCCCAACCCACTTTCTTTGTTTCCCTTTGCTTGAGGATTTTCCAATGACCTGGACCAAGCCCGAAGCGGAAGTCGTCGCGGTGACGATGGAAGTAACCGCGTACGTCGCGACCCTTTAAGTCGCTACAGCACTGAGCGGGGCTCGCGATGCGAGCCCCGTTTGCTTTTGTATGGAACTGGTTCTGCTCGGAACTGCCGCTGGAGGCGGATTCCCCCAGTGGAATTGCTGGTGCCCCACTTGCCGGATCGCTCGCGCCGATCCGGTTCGGGCTCATCCTCGCACCCAATCCTCGGCGGCCATCTCCAGCGACGGTAAGCGCTGGTTTCTGCTGAACGCCTCCCCCGACGTGCACCGCCAGCTGACCCATCTCAATGGCTTTGCGCCCGAGGGCATGCGGTATGTTCCCATCGAGGGAATCGTCCCGACTGACGCCGAGCTGGATCACACCCTGGGAGTGGCCCTGTTGCGGGAGGCCCGGCAGCTCCAGCTCTACGCCACCAGTGCAGTGCTCGAGGTTCTCAAAGAGGACTCCCGGCTTCTGCCGGTGACCCAAGCCTTTGCCCAGGTGCAGATCACCGAGCTTCCGCTGGAGCAGCGGGTGAGTCTCCGCTACCGCGACGGCAGTGAAGCCGGAATCTCCCTGACCGCCTTCCCAGTCCAGGGAGATCCTCCCCGCTTCGCCCGGCGCGAGAACACCGGCCATACCGTCGGTCTCATGATCGAGACTGCCGGCGGATCCAAGGCGGCATTTGTGCCGGGATGCGGAGCGCTGGAACCGGGACTGCTGGCCCGACTGGCCGGAGCCGATCTGCTGCTGTTCGACGGCACCTTCTGGACCGACACCGAGCTGGTCTCTCTCGGCATCAGCCAACGGACCGCTCGGCAGATGGACCATACCCCGATTTCAGGACCGGGCGGCAGCCTGGCGGTGCTGCGAACCTTGCCTTGCCGGCAGAAGGTCTACACTCATATCAACAACTCGAACCCGATCCTGATCGAGGATTCGCCCGAACGGATGGAAGTAGTGTCGGCGGGACTCACAGTGGGTGACGATGGAATGCGATTCAGTCTTTAGCCGTTAGCCGTCAGCGAGAACCAACTATGACCGCGACACCGGACACCCGGTACTCGGTACTCGGTACTCAGAACTACAAGGTCGTCATCCCCGATCTCACCCGGCCCCTGACACCGGAAGAGCTCGAGGCCGAGCTGCGCGCGTTCCACGGCCTGTACTACGTCGAGCATCCCTTCCACAAACTGATGTACGAAGGGAAACTCACTCGCCGGCAGTTCCAGGGGTGGGTCACCAATCGGCTGGCCTATCAGCGGGTGGTCCCCCGCAAGGATGGCGCGATCATCTCGAATTGCCCCGATCCCGCCATTCGCCGGGAGTGGATCCAGCGGATCGTGGACCACGACGGGACCAGGGAAGGCGAAGGCGGTATCGAACTGTGGATCCGGCTGGGTATCGCGCTGGGGGTGCCGCGGGAAGAGATGGAAGACGAGCGCCACGTCCTTCCGGCAGCTCGTACCATCTGCGAGTCGTACGTCTGGTTCTGCAAGTCGAAGCCGTGGGTCCAGGCCTGCGCCTCGTCACTCACCGAGCTGTTTGCCCCCAAGATCCACGGCCAGCGGATCGAGGCGTTCCCCCGGCACTATCCGTGGATTCCAGTCGAGGGGCTGGACTACTTCAAGAGCCGGCTGGTGCAGGCGCCGCGGGATGTCCGCCACGGTTTGTCGATCGTCCAGACCCACTGCACCACCATAGAGACCCAGCGTCAGGCCTTTGAAGCGCTGGCGTTCAAGCTCGAGATGCTGTGGTCGCTGATTGATGTGATTCATAATGCCTACAACGAGGCGTGAAATGTGAAACGTGAAATGTGAAAAGTGGCTACGATGCAGTTCCCATTTCACTTTTCACGTTTCACTTTTCACGTTTTCAAGATCCATGAACGTTGACCTTAACAGCAACCCCAGCCTGTGGCGGCTGGCCCGCATCGGATTCGACAAGGTCCGGCAGCGGCCGGTTTTGCTCTATCCCGAAGGCGCGATGTTCATCAACGACAGCGGCAAGGCCATTCTCGAACTCTGTGATGGCCACCACAGTGTCGAAGAGATCGTCCGGATCCTGGGGCAGCGCTATCAGGCCGATGTGAAGCTGGATGTGATCGAGTATCTCCAGCTGCTGGCCGGCCGGGACGTGGTGGTGTGGCCGGGAGCCGGGCTGAACGGTGAGGTGGAATCTCGCAGCACCGGCGGGATCGGTCCTGCGGCACCATTGGTCTCCAGCAGCCGAGCAGTTGCGCCCCCCAACCTTCGCACCCCGACCACGCTGCTGGCCGAACTGACCTACCGCTGTCCCCTGCACTGCCCCTACTGCTCCAATCCCCTCGAGATGACTCGGGCCGAGTCGGAGCTCTCGACTGCCGATTGGAAGCGGGTCTTTACCGAGGCCCGGGAACTCGGAGTCCTGCAACTCGGGCTCTCGGGAGGGGAACCCCTGATCCGGAAAGATCTGGAAGAGCTGGTCGCCCACGCCCGGGCTGAGGGGCTCTATTCCACCCTGGTGACTTCGGGGTTGGGACTTACCCGGGCCCGGGCCCAGCGGCTCAAGGACGCCGGGGTCGATCACGTCCAGATTTCCTTTCAGGATATCGATCCGGCCAACGCCGATAAGATCGCCGGGATCAAGCTGGGCAAGCAGAAGTACGAGGCAGCGGCGCTGGTGAAGGAGCTGGACCTCGCCTTCTCGGTGAACGTGGTGCTCCATCGGGCCAACCTCGATCATCTCGGTGAGATCATCGACTTCGCCTACAGTCTGGGCGCCGACCGGATCGAGCTGGCCAACACCCAGTACTATGGCTGGGCCCTGCAGAACCGGGCCGCGCTGATGCCCACCCGGGAACAAGTCGAGCGATCCCGTCTCATCGCCGAGGAAGCGATCCGGAGGTATCGCAACAAGATGCAGGTGATCTATGTGCTGCCCGATTATTACGAGCAGTATCCCAAGCCCTGCTACGGCGGATGGGGAAGTGTATATCTGCTGGTCACGCCCAATGGCCGGGCGTTACCCTGCCATGGGGCAACCCAGATTCCTACCCTTGAGATGGTGCACGTGAATCAGCACTCGCTCGGCTGGATCTGGGAGAAATCGCCCATCTTCAATGCCTTCCGGGGCGATAGCTGGATGAAGGAGCCCTGCAGAAGCTGTCCCATGAAGAGCCGGGACTTTGGCGGGTGCCGGTGCCAGGCCTTTGCGCTCACCGGCGATGCGACCAACACCGATCCGGTTTGCAGTCTTTCGCCGAGACATGAGGAGTTGATTGTCGCGGCGCAGACCGCTCCGGAGGAGATGCCGGGGTATGTGTACAGAGAAGTGGGCTAGTGGGCTAGTGGGCTGGTGGGCTAGTAGGCTGGTGCTGTGTCCTAGCCCACTAGCCTACTGGCCCACCTATCTGCCACAACTCCCACCTACCCTTAAGACCGTCACCTTCTGATCAATCCCGGTCTTGAACGGCTGCTTCACCAGTCCACCCGCCGGCACCGTCACCAGATCGCTCACGTCTCGTTCCCAGCGCACCAGCCCCAACTCGGGTGACCAGCTGTAGATCCCCGATTCGTTTTCCACCCGGTTGGCTTTCACTTCGGTCGAGTCGGGAAGCATCCGGCGCTCTTCCCGGGTCGCCTTCCGGATCAATCGATATCGTTCCACCGGCCTGCCGCCGATCATCCCGTCGGTGGTCCGGCTGATTACGGTGCCAAAATCGTCTTTCCAGGATTGGCCCGGCCGGAGGGTGGTGTCGGCCAGCGGGGGCAGCAGGTCGGCCAAGGCGTTGCTCAGGTCGGAGATTTCGGCAACCTCATCGGGAATGAATGGGATGTCGGTGGTCGTGAAGCCGCCCAGCGCGGTCAGGTCTCCCTTGTAGCGCCCGCCGATCAGACCATCAGTATCGGGTACCAGCCGCTGGCCCGAACCATCCCGCCATAGCGAAAGGGTGTCGAACCAGGCTTCCAGCTTCACCAGCGAACCGGCCGGGCTGGCCTTGAGGACCATGATCCCGTCGCGACTGGAGTGTTCCCTGGTTCGCTCCCGGCCGGATTGAACTACGATTTCGGATTCGACCTGCACCCGATAGCGGGCACAGTCGAGGAGCAGGGGGGCGTAGCGCGGCGCTCCCGGCTGGCTGCCCGGCGGAAGAAGTAGAATGGAGGCAACGAGCAAGCCGGCAGGTCTCGGCAACATGTCCTAAGGTAGTGTCGTCTCCCGGGAGTGAAACGACCAGGGGTTTGCAGGACCGGGACCGACAGCCGGGCTAGTCGCCCAGCGCGTGATCCCGGACGTAACGGACCAGATCGGCGTTGGTCCGCATCTGCATCTTTTCCAGGATCCGGGTGCGGTAGGTACTGACTGTCTTGGGGCTCAGGTTGAGCCTGCCGGCTACATCCTTCACGCTGAGCCCGGCACCCAGCGCCCGCAGCACCTCGTATTCCCGGTCGGACAGGCCCTCATGGGGGGTGCCGCTTCCGCCGGCTTCCAGGCCGGTGGCGAGCTTCTCGGCCAGCGCCGCGGTGACGTACTTGCCACCCCGATAGACCCGGCGGATCGCCTCGATCAGCTGCTCGGGGGAGTGGTCCTTGGTGAGATATCCTGCCGCGCCGGCCCGGAGCGCCCGCACCGCCCACTGATCCTCCGGATGGACACTCAAGACCAGGACCTTCACCGAAGAATGGTCCCGCCGCACCTGCTGCAGCACCTCGATGAAAGTGGGCCCGGGCATCGATACGTCGAGCAGCATCACGTCGACCGCATTGCTGGCGACCTTGGTCAGCGCCTCATCGGCCGAAGCCGCTTCGGCCACCACCGAGATCCCCGGCTGATCGGCCGCGATCCGTCGCAGGCCCTCACGCACAATGGGATGATCGTCTGCAATTAACAGGCGAATCACGCCACACCCTCCTTGACGCGCTCGGCGCCACAAGGAATTCGCACCTTCACCGTGGTACCTCGCCCCGCTTCTCCCTGAATCTCCAGCTCGCCGCCGGCGCCAATGGCCCGTTCCCGAATCCCCACCAGCCCAAGCGAGCGCCTACCCGCCAGCTCGTCGCTGGAAATACCCCGGCCGTTGTCGGCCACCTCCAGGAGGAGATGGTCGCGCGTCTGGGTGAACGCAATCCGGGTCCGACTGGCCGAAGCGTGACGGGCCACGTTGGTCAGAGCCTCCTGCAGGATCCGGAAGACCGTGGTGGCCCGGACATCGTCCACCGGAGAGTGATCCGAGTGAAGCTCAAGATTGGTTTCGATTCCGGTGCGTTTCCCGAATTCCTGGGCCTGCCACTCGATCGCCGCAACCAGGCCCAGCAGATCGAGCACCCCGGGACGGAGTTCGGTAGCGATCCGGCGGACCGAATCCACGGTTCCGTCCACCCGCCCCATCAGGGTCTGCAGCCGTTCGCTTAGATCGTTCTGCGGCTTGGGCAATTTTCCCTTGATCCAGGCCAGGTCCAGCTTGAGACCGGTCAGGGCCTGGCCCAGCTCGTCGTGCAGCTCTCGCGCGATCCGGGTCCGTTCTTCTTCCCGCACGGTCTGCAGCCGGGCCGCGAAGTCGCGCAGCTCCTGGCGGGAGCGCCGCAGCGCCTCTTCGTTGGCGCGCCATTCGGTGACATCCCACACGATGTCCAGCAGGCACTCCTGGCCCTTGAGGGAAATCTTCTCGGCCCAGATGTGATTGATCTGGCGGTCACGGTGCTGGGTCTTAGCCACGAACTCGTACTCCCGTACCATACCGTCCCGCTCCAGGCGGCGCACCAATTCTGCCCGGGCCTCGGGATCGCGCCAGAGCCCCAGCTCGGCCGAAGTGTGGCCCAGCACCGCCTCCCGTTTGAAGCCGACGTCGCGAAGAAACGCTTCGTTCACCTCGAGAAAGCGGCCCTCATTGAGGGTCGCGATGGTGATCGGGAACGGGGAGGAGCGGAAGGCGGTGGCAAACTTCTCCTCCGATTCTCGCAGGGCCACTTCCTGGCGGGTCCGTTCGGTGATATCGCGCTGAATTCCAAAGTGACCGGTCAATCGGCCTTCGTCATCGTAGAGACAGACGTAGTCCCCTTCGATCAGGATCGGTGTGCCATCGGCTTTGCGCTCGTCGGTGACCGTGTGGATCCGCCCGGCATCGAAGAAGCGCCGCCAGGCGTGACGGCCCTGGGCCGGATGGTGGGCATAGAGATCGGCCGGAGTGAGACCGATCATCTCGTTGCGGGTCCGGCCGTACTGGGCCAGCATCGCGTCATTGACCCGGGTGATCCGATGGTGGGCAAAGGCGTAGTCCAGCAGCGCCTCTTTATCGGCCTCATCGTTCCAGCGGATCGGCCGGTCCAGCATCATGAAAAAGAAACCGTCGAGCGACTGGCTGAAGAATGCCTCCAGCAGCCGCTGCTGTTCGGTGATGGTGGCCTCGGCCATCAGTTGGGAGGTGAGATCGTGATACACCTCGTAGAACGCCAGCGGCTGGCCATCACGCGAAAGCGGCGCTCCGGTGTGAGACACTTCCACCGTCGATCCATCCCGCCGCCGGCGCCGGGTCTGGCGCCACACCTTGCTGGCCGAGGTCAGCATTCGGGTCACCCCCTCGGCCCGCTCCCCGCCGGGAGTCCCCAGCAATCGATCGATGTTCACCCCCAGAACCTCCGGCACCGTGTACTGGAAGAGCCGGGTGAACTCGGCGTTGGCCCGGAGCAACCGACCGTCGAGATCGCGCAGGGTGAGGGCGTGAGGAAAGGTCTCGAACAGCTGCTCGAGATGGGTATCACGCTCGACGCGCTCGACGGGTTGCCGCCGAGCGCGAAGGAGCATGGTCAACGTGGCGGCCAGCGCCATTGAGAGGATGACTACCAGCCAGATCATTGCCTGGGTTCCCGGAAAGGGATGGAGGGCATGGTACCGGTCGAACCGGAAAGGGTCAACGCTCCGCCAGACCGAATGTCACGTCGATATGCACTTCGATGTTCTCGTGCATCTTGAGGATGCCCAGCGCCTTGCTCAATCCGCCGATCTTGTAGTCCTTCAGATTCATCGGCGCGCCGGCCCAGATGCGGG
Organism: uncultured Gemmatimonadaceae bacterium; assembly: GCA_964578865.1. Taxonomy (GTDB): domain Bacteria; phylum Gemmatimonadota; class Gemmatimonadetes; order Gemmatimonadales; family GWC2-71-9; genus JADJOM01. Next base: position 23,039 of record CAZOES010000046.1, read on the forward strand.
CTTCGGCCGGGGTGAGCAGCAGTTTCCCCGGCAGGTCAGCGGCTTTGGTAATCCCGTGGATGATGAACTTGCCGTGCAGCGTCACGCCGGTGGTATCTCCGAACATCGCCCCCGGTGTGACGCTGTCGAGATCGAACCGGATCATGGGGAACTGATCCGACTCCATCGACTTGTTCATATCCTTGTCCCGCTTGTCCTTGCCGGTCTTGATGGTGTTGACCGGCGCTTCCACCCAGCCGCTGATGTGATGAAGACTCGCTCCACCGGTCATCTCGCCGGTCACGGTCGAGGTGGTGCCCACGAAATCTCCCACCGTGGCGTGGCCGTCGAAGCTCAGGGTCCCGGCAGTCACCTTGCCCGGCGCGATCGGGGACTGGGCCGACAGGGATGGGGACCCGAGCATCGTACCAACCAGGACAATCGTCGCCATCACTCGAGTCTGCATCGTTTCATTCCTCTCTTTCGGACCTGCAGGGCAATCCACAGATGTCACAGAATCAACTACTGATTGCACAGATAACCAGGTACGAACCATGACACAAACTGGATCAGGTACCTGGCTTTCGAAATCTGTGCAATCAGCTGTTCAATCTGCCAATCTGTGGCTACTGGATCGGATGCGGCTCCGAGGCGATGAAGTCATCCGTCGCCACCAGATCCTTGGCTCCGCCGTTCGTGATATCCTTGACGCCCGCGCCGATCGCGGTTTCACCCGCGGTAATCCGCACCCGGGTCACCAGGGCCGATTCGAAGAATGCACCGGCGAACGAGAACCCGTTGGCATCACTGCGGACCGGAACGGTAATCTTCTTGAGCGACGCGCCGTTCGAGCCGAAGAACTCCATGGTCGACGAACCGGCCTTGTCGACATCGAGGAACACCACCCCGAAGCCCTGCACCGCCGCCACACTGTCGGTTCCGGCAACCCGGAAGGTCACATCCACGATCGGACTGCCGATCGAAGCGAAGATCTTCTTGCCGCTGAAGGCCCGGAACTCCGTCGAATCGGTCGGCTCCAGATCAAAGAAGGCATTGTCACTCACCCGCTGGCCGGTGCCGGGAGTCGAGGTAATCTGACCCCGGGGGACCACCCGGTTGAACTGATCGCCCGGGAGAGTGTCGACGTTCAAGATCGCACCGGCCACACCTTCCCAGTTGATCTCCCGCCGGCCACCCACCTGTTGACCGGCCACCTTGTTGGCGGAATCGCCCAGCAGAGCACGGAACTGGGTCACCGCGCCGGTAATGTCACCGCTTCCGGTTACAATCTGAGCATTGACCGGAGGAGTCGGGCCACTTCCATACCCACCGTTACTGTCATAGCCGCACGCCGCCGCCATACCAACCAGCGCCACCACACCCATCGAGACCGCTCCGCGCATCCCCATATCCAGCTCCCTCTTTTCTAGGCGGCCGGCGGCGGGCGACCACCGCCCGCCCTTTCCCCGCTCCGCTCCGCAATGGCATCAGGCCTGACTAGCTCGGCTGACGTGGAAGAGAAGCTACCAACGAGAAGGCCCCGATTTGATCGGGGCCTTGCTGACGCTGGACTCGGACTGTAGAGAGGTGCGCTGTAGGACGGAGGACTACCGTGTCGCCTACGCGGTGAGCGCCGCGGCCTCCCGGAAGCTGTACCACACCTTCTTCTCGAAGTCGTACAGCTTGCAGCGCCGGAATACCATAACCATCGACCGCCAGCGGAAGCGATACTCGTGCAGGTAGGGACCATACTCCTTCTGGAGATCGGCGTAGGCAGCCTTGAGGCGGTAAAACGGGATCCGCGGTTCCACATGGTGGGGCACGTGGATCATGATGTTGTGGACCAGCAGCTCGCTCAGCCGCGAGCAGCGCCACACTACGGTGCAGTACACCTGTCCTATGGTGTTGCTCCATTCCGGCCGCTGGTCGAAGAACGGCACGTCCGGATGGGTGTGATGCAGATAGACGAACAGAGCGATGAAATAGTTGAAGACGATGAACGGCAGCACCACGCCGGCCAGGACCCCGATGAGTCCACCCCCGAACCGCCAGGTCAGCGCCGTCAGACCGATCGCGAAAGCCAGTGTGATCAGCTTGTTCACCCGGTAGCCGAACCGTTCCCGCGACTGTTTCTCCGGGCGGTACATCACCATCCCGGGCCACCAGACCTTGAGCAGGTAGTGCAGCGCGCAGCCCCAGGGCGTACGCTCCAGCCGGTAAACCATCCGACGATGCCATGGCAGCGCCGCGTATCCCTGCGGCGTAAGCGGGCGCCAGATCCAGTCGACGGGGGTGTATGAAGTGAATCCGTGGTGCACCCGATTGTGTCCGTGGCACCAGAGGCGGTACATGTTGAGCGACGGCAGCATCAGGGTGGTGCCCAGGATTTCTGCGGTCCATTCGCTCTTGAACAGCGCACCGTGGGCCGCGTCGTGCGCCCAGACGAACATGAACGCCACGGCGCAGCCGGCCCCCAGCCCGAAGAGCAGCTTGGCCCACCAGGCATCACTGACAAACACACCGGTCATCAATCCGAGATACAGGAGGAGGTCGAACCCGAACCAGCCGAAGGTCTGCAGCCAGGAACGGCGGAAGCAGTCGTCCGAAATCGCCTTCCGTACCGTGGTGAGCTTGATCGTCTTCAAGGCTTCGAAGGCTGCGGGTTCGGCCATGAGAACCTGGGGCGAAGGCGTACAATACAACGGGCGAGAACGAATTCTAACCTCGTCCTCGCCCGGAAACGTTAAAGCTTCTTTACGCGGCCCGATCGACCTTCGCCTACTCCGCTAGCATGAAGGGATAGTGATACTGCCGGGGGGGCACCATCGTCTCCTTGATGCTTCGAGGAGAGGTCCACCGCATCAGATTGAGAATCGAGCCGGCCTTATCGTTGGTGCCGCTGGCCCGGGCGCCGCCGAACGGCTGCTGCCCCACGACGGCGCCGGTGGGCTTGTCGTTGAGATAGAAGTTGCCGGCCGAGTAGCGCAGCACCTGCTCTGCCTCGGCGAGCGCAGCGCGATCCTGGGAGAACACCGCTCCGGTGAGGGCGTAGGGGCCGGTCTGGTCCACCAACTTGAGGGTGTCGGTCCAGCGGGCGTCCTGGTACACATAGACTGTGAGAACCGGGCCGAACATCTCCTCGCACATGGTGCGATAGCGGGGATCTTCGACCTGAATCAGGGTCGGCTCCACGAAAAAACCGGTCTCCGCCTTGGCGCCGCCACCGGCCAGGATGCTCACTCCGGCATCCTGTTTGGCCTTGGCGATGTAACCGGTGAGCCGGTCCCAGGCCCGTTTGTCGATTACCGCGCCCATGAAATTCCGGAAGTCTCCCACATCGCCCATTTTGATTTCGGCGATCATGGCGAGCATCCGCTCTTTCACCTTGGGCCACAGACTCGCGGGGATGTAGGCCCGCGATGCGGCCGAACATTTCTGTCCCTGGTACTCGTAAGCCCCCCGCACCAGACCAACCGCGAGAGCGTCGACCTCCGCACTGGGATGCGCCAGAACAAAGTCCTTGCCGCCAGTCTCACCGACGATGCGAGGATAGGAGGCGTAATCCGGCAACTTTTCGCTGATGGTGCGCCAAAGTGATTGGAACACCGCCGTGGAGCCGGTAAAGTGAATGCCGGCAAAGGAGCGGTCGGTCAGAAGTGCGTTGCTGACCTGGACCGAGTCGCCCGGCAGGAAGTTGATCACTCCCGGCGGCATCCCCGCCGCTTCCAGCACCCGGAAGACGTAGTAGTTGCTCAACAGGGCCGTATGGGATGGTTTCCAGATGGCCACATTGCCCATCAGTGCCGGCGCGGTGGGCAGATTCCCGCCGATTGCCGTGAAGTTGAACGGCGTAACAGCGTAGACGAATCCTTCCAGTGGCCGATGATCCATCCGGTTCCAGATTCCCGGCGACGATTGGGGCTGCTCCTGGTACAACCGGTGGGCGAACTCGACATTGAAGCGCCAGAAGTCGATCAGCTCGCAGGCGCTGTCGATCTCGGCTTGAAACGCGGTTTTGCTCTGTCCGGCCATGGTCGCGGCGTTTACCTTGGCACGCCAGGGTCCAGCCAGAAGATCAGCGGCCTTGAGGAAAATCGCGGCCCGGTCTTCGAATCGGGTCCC
>CAZOES010000047.1:0-27137 GCA_964578865.1 uncultured Gemmatimonadaceae bacterium
TTGGGGCCTGTAGCTCAGGTGGTTAGAGCGCACGCCTGATAAGCGTGAGGTCAGTGGTTCAACTCCACTCAGGCCCATTCAGCCTCCAGCTGGCGGTGGTTCATCCTTCAGCTGAGGCACCCAGCGCCCCGGCGTCCCCAGTGGACGGCGGGGCTTCTTGTTTTCGAAGTCGGGACTCATATCGGCCGGAACAACTCCTCCAAGCTGAGGACGAAGGATTCACTGCTTCCCGCCGGCCTCCATTCCAACTGATCGCGCACGATGATGGGAAGGTCGTCCCCCGGCCGCCATACCTCAACGAAGTGCTCGTCCGGATCGATCACCCAGTAGAGGGGTACTTTCTGCTCCTGATAGAGGCGTCGCTTGGTGAAGCGATCTGCCCGGGTGGACGAGGGGGATAACACTTCGGCCGCCAGGAGGACAGTGCGCAGGGCCAGCCAGTCGAGTTGCCGAACCTCATCGAGGGGTACCACGAAAAGATCGGGTGACACCAGCACGTCGCTGAGACCCCAGGAGAGATCGGAGCGGGAACCGATGGCATGACCCACAGGCTCCTGCCGAAGGTAGATCCTGATGAGCTCGTAGAGTCGACCGGCGATCTCTTCGTGCCACAGCCGGGGCGTCGGAGTCACCAGCAACTCCCCGTGGACCACTTCGTAGCGGTTCCCGTCGTCGGGGAGGGCCCGAACCATGTCGGCGGCGTAGTAGATCGGAGCGGCCATACCCATAAGGTTCTGTCCTCGGCAGGGGGCGCGCAAGCCATCCGGCGAATATGGGACCGACCAGGAGTGTGACCGGCACCGGATGGCGGCAGAGCGGCGCAGAATCAGGCGTCACAATTCCCGGGACACACCACTGGACCGGGTCATGTGGGCTCGACTCTCCGCCATGGGGCGGGTGATATCAGCGGCCGGAGGGCGGGATCTCGGGCTTCGGTTGCCTGTTCAGCAGCTCACGGGCAACACGTAGATGGGTTTCTTCGGTCTGAATTACATTGGCGACGAAGGCCCGCAGCCGTTCATCGCCCACTTTGGGAGTGCGGCGTTGCAGCTCGAGCAGCAGATTGGTGTGCCCGGCAATCTCCTGCGCCACATAACTCCATTCGCTGGAGACCGAAGGAGTGGCCCGGCCCGCCGCGGTGTCGTCCCCGGTAATACTTTGCGCCGAGGCCGGAGCAGGAGTGCTGTCCGGGGCGGTGTAGCCCAGTTGGCGCCACAACTGATGCAGGTTGGACAGAATGGTGGTGTGCTCGGCCGCCAACTGGCCGGCAAACCGCTTCACGTCGGCGTTCTGCACCGTGGCTTCTGCCTGTCTTGCCCCGGCAATCATCGCGCGATTGCTGCGGGCGAGGAGGTTAAGCAGCGACTCATTCGTCACGCTGTCCGGCCTGGGCAACGCGCTGTTGTTGGTAGGAGCTTGAGCGGCAAGGATGGCGCCGCTCAGGGCGAGCCCCAGCAGAGTCAGAAGAAGCGCCCTGACTACCGCCCGCACCCGGCTGTGGTGCAGTCCCACAGCCGAGCCGTCAAGAATCGTCGTCATATTCATGTAGAGGTGCGCTTCAGCGCAGCTTCCAGCCGCTTGGCTTCGGCCAGGTGATTCTTCACCGTCTTCTGGACGTCAGTCACAAATCTCCGCAGCTCGGCATCCTTGATGCCCGGCGCGGTGGCACTGAGCTTGTCGAGTACGTCCTGATGGGCTGCCACCTGGGCGTCGACATAGGCATGATCGGCCCCATGGGGACCGGCGCTCACTCCGGTGGAGTCATCGGTCTTGGGGTAAGGCCGACTGGAAACGGTGCTGGAGTCGTTCGGCATGGGTGCCGGGGGTGCGTGAGTCGAATCACCGTGGTGGGGCATGCTGTCGCTGCTGGGGACAGACATGTCTGGCCGGCTGGGCACGCTGTCGGAGATCTGATAGCCCAGTCGCTTGCCGATTGCCGTCACCTTGGTGAGGGCCTTACCGTGATCGTCCACCATCTTGAGTGCAAAAGCCCGCACCTCGGCATTCCGCGAGGTAGTCAGCACGCCGCGGGCGGCGCGGATCTCATCCTGGTTGGTATGGACCAGGAAGGAGACTACTTCGGGGTCGGTGCTGTCGGGAGCGAACGTGGCGGTATCAACCGGATCGCCACCCCGGAAGGCACTCGCCCCCGCGACCAGCGAGAGTGCTGCCGCCGATACAGTCAGATTCTTCAGGATTCTACCGTGCATGGGTTCCTCTCAATATGAAGCGATCGATTGGAGCGATCGCGCTCTGGTAAACGCAAAAGGCGCGACGGATCGTATCTCGATCCTGATCGCGCCTTCGACTGACAAGTCTTCACCTGCCCGCCAAGACGGCCTTTCAGCCATTGGGTCTACATCCGGGTATTTAGACCTGTCTGGAGGCAGAGTCAATCGACGATTTACGTCTGCCTCCGAGGTGGGAGGATTTCCGGTAACAGGAAAGCCGCTGCAGAAATCCTCCGTCCTGGAATCAGAACCCTTCACAGGTGAGATAGTACCCGTCGGTGTCGTACAGCACTACCAACGGTTCCGAATCGTCCTGCCAGGCTGCAGAGGTGACTTGGCAAGTCTTGCTCGCCACCAGGTTGCCGTTGATGTAGGCCCGGAATTCCGGCATGCTTCCCACCGCAGAGGGAACCGTCGGGTGGCGGGAGTCTCCGTGGGACGGCACCAGGTTGCCCGCGCCGGGCAATTCCCCCGGACCTAACAGATTGGCCGATACTTCGGCGGCGTTGTACATCATGACGGTATTAGTGCCCTCCCCCGAAGGTTCGAAGCGGGCCGTCACTGAAAATGCCGTGTCGTCGATGAACTGACCGAAGGTCAGGGTACAGGTGGTGCCGTTCACCGAGCTGCAACCGGTCCACTCCGCCAGGATGCTGCCGGGACCGGGAAGGGCAACCAGGTTGAAGACTCCGCCCCCGCCGGCATCCTCGAAGTCATCATCACAGCTCCCGGTGTTGCCGGGCCAGGCGCATGAGATGGCAAGCAGGCTCGGATCCTGAGCCATGACGGTGCCGGCTCCGGTCCCGGCGCCCCGCACGGTTACGTCGATTACGTCGAAGGGCTGCAGCGGATTCGAACCGCTGCAAGCGAGGGTGAGAGCACCGGCCAGGAGCAGGCTGGCTGTAATCGACAGGAAGGTTCTCGGACTGCGGCACAATCGGGGCATCGCGTCACCAGGCGTAAGGGTTCACCTGGATAGACGTTTGGCCCCTCGGAGGATTCCCGGGTAACCAGCTTCGGAGGTTATCGGAGGCACGGTTTGGACAGGAGGCACGGAGACCGGAGGTCGCACGGAAGAGTTCAGTCTCAAGCGAACATCAAGCCAATCGCAGGCGCAATTGCCTTTTTGTGAACTCACCGAATTGCAAGGTTTGTCTCCGAACCCGGAGTACGATTAGTTACCAACAACTACCAACGTGGCGACGGTGAGATCTCTAAGACGACAGGTTCCCTCCGTGTAACCTCCGTGTCTCCGTGTCTCCTGTCCGAACCGTGCCTCCGATCAACTTCCACTCTGGATTGGCAACTACCGCAACCGATACCCCTTCTTGCGCACTGTCACAATCCGGCTGGTAGGGCCCCGGTCGATCTTGGCCCGTAGTTTGGCGATGTGAGTATCCACCGTGCGGGACTCGATGTCCGAGCGATAGCCCCACACTTCCTTGAGCAGCTCGGCTCGCTGGACCAGCCGCCCGCGGCGCGCGGCGAGGGCGTAGAGCAGATCGAACTCCAGGGGGCTGAGTTCGATCTCGCTCCCGCCCACCTTGGCGATCCGGCGGTCACCATCAACCTCCAGATCGTCGAAACGGTGGATTTCGGCCTGGATTCTGGGCCGGCTCCGGCGGAGCAGGGCCTCCACTCGGGCCAGGAACTCGAGGACACCCACCGGCTTGACCACGTAGTCATCAGCACCGAGACGGAAGCCCTGCACCTTATCGGCCTCGGCGCCTTTGGCGGTCATGATCAGCACCGGCTGGTCGGCCCGATCGTTCCGGAGCCGGCGGAGCACTTCGTAGCCGCTCATCTCAGGGAGCATCAGGTCCAGCACGATGAGATCGGGTACTGCCTCGCGAGTCATGGTCAGGGCTTCGCCGCCGGTCTCGGCGTGGAGCACTTCGTAGCCCTCCACTTCCAGTGAAGCCCGAAGTCCGAAGGCCAACCCGGGGTTATCCTCTACCAGCAGTACACGGTTCACGTCTGATCCCCCTCACCGGAAGCGAGCTCGATCACGAAGCGCGCGCCACCCTGATCGGCGTCTTCGATCCAGCTCTTTCCCTGCATGTCATTGGCTAACGAGCGAACCACCGCGAGCCCGATGCCGCTGCCGGCGACCCCGGAGCGGGTCTCCCGCTGCAGCCGGTAGTAACCCTCCCACACCCGTTCGCGATCGGCCTCGGGGATTCCCGGACCCTGGTCTTCGACTACGATGCGGACGCTGCCGTTGTGCCGCTCGGCCCCAACCCGGATCCGCTGGCCCCGGGGGCCGTACTTCACCGCGTTGTCCAGCAGGTTTAGAAGGATCTGGCGAACCGCATTGGGATCACCCTGAACCACCGATCCTTCGGGTACTTCGTCCTCCAGGGTTGCGTCCCGCGCCGCCGCCAGAGGTCCGAACGCTTCCAGGGTCTCGGATACCACGGCGTGGAGCGGGAGATTTTCCCGGATCAACCGGCGGCGGGCAGTTCTCGCGCCGGCGAACTGCAGCACATTTTCCACCAGCCGGATCAACCGGCGGGTCTCCTGCTCGATCAACCGGAGCGAGCGTTCCCGGTCGGCTCCGGTTCGGAGCCGGCCCAATCGCAAGAGCTCGGTGAAGATCAGGATCTGGGACAGGGGAGTCCGCAGTTCGTGGGAGACGTTGGAGACAAACTCGGAGCGGATGGCGATCAGCTCGTATTCCCGCCGCAGCTGGAACAGCGCGGTGACCACCAGCAGCGTGCTCAAGGCCAGCAGGGCCAGCGCCAGCGGTGTGGGCGAGCGGGGAATTCCGCCGATCACCAGCCGCTGAGCCACTTCGGAGTTGAGATCGACCCGCAGGGCCAGATCGCCGAACTCGGTGCCCAGTCTCGCCTCCCCCCGATACGGTGAGGGGGCGGTGGGGGTGGAGATCCGGACCAGCGGGCCCTGGGCGGAGAGCACTTCCACACTGAAGAGCGAGTCGGCCGGCAGGGTGCCGGTAAGTGCCGGGGGCAGGGCCCGTTCCGTCAGCATCACGTGGCGAAAGGTGGAGCTGTCCCCCGCAATGCAGGTGGAGAAACCATGGAGCCCGTAAGTCCCCTTGGGCATCTCGTACGATGTGATGAACCACCCCTGCGCCTCGCCGGCCGGCACCCGGATAAACCGGAAGCGCCACCACACCTCCTTGAGCAGAGGCATGGCAAACTTGAGGGTATCGGTGAGTGCTGCGATCTCTACCGCGCTTACCGGCTTGCCGCCAAGCTTGAGGGGCGATCCGATCGGCCGCTGATCGAAGTAACTGTTGCCGCCGGGGCAGGCGGTTCCTTTGGCCGGCACCGACGCCAGCCCCGGCGCGGGCCAACCGGCAAAGGCGGTGACCACATCGTTCCCCATCTGGCGATAGCTCTGCGACGCCAGAATGAAGGCGGCGAAGCCGGCGTAGTCCTGCAACGCCCGCTCGGCCGTTTCCCGATGCCGCCGCGAGGTCTCGATCGACTGGAAGGCGAGGAATGCCCCCAGACCCAGGCTCAATACCAGCAGGGTGGCCAGCGCGATAAGGCGTCGGCGCGGGTGGCCGCTGCCGGAGCGGGTCGGCGGGGTCATGGAGTCCAAGCTAGGGCCGGCTCGACGTCAGGACAGGCGAAGGAAGGGAAGATTCACGGGATGGTAACAGTACGAGAAAAGACGTTCCTCGTTCCTCGCTCCTCGTTCCTGGTGGCCTTCTGCCCAGACACCCCTACTAATGATAGAGCATTGTGACTGATTTTCGGTCATTTCTTCTATGTCGATTTTGGGGAAGTTCGTTCGACGCTTGGATGAAGGGGAGTTACGAGGAACGAGGAACGGAACGAGAAGCTCTAACCGACGACGAGGCTGACCATGCGATTCATGATGCTCATGATCCCCAAAGGCTACGAATCAGCCGCTCCCGGCACCGCACCCGATGCCAAGGCGGTCGAAGCGATGATGAAGTACAACGAACAGCTCCAGAAGGCGGGCATTCTGTTGGCTCTCGATGGACTCCATCCCCCCTCAATGGGTGCACGGGTGTCGTTCGAAGGCGGGAAGACCAGGGTGGTCGATGGACCATTCCCCGAGGCCAAGGAAGTCGTGGGTGGGTACTGGATGATACAGGTGAAGTCGCGGGAAGAGGCCATCGAATGGGCCAAGCGCTGCCCTGGCGGTCCCAACGAGACTATCGAGGTTCGTCAGGTGCAGGAGATGGCGGACTTCCCGCCCGATGTACAGAAGGCTGCCGCCGGTTTTGAAGCCATGCAGCAGCGACAGAGCTAGGACTCGCAGCGGCCTGCACCGTAAAGAACCGACCCCAAACGGGTCATAGACCCAGGGAAGACCGTCATGCCACAGTATCTGATTGCTTCGTACCTCCCCGACGACTTCGACCCGTCGGTGATAACCGAAGAGACGATTGCCGGGATCCACGCGCTCAATGACGAAATGGAAGCTGCCGGCGCGCTGAAATTCGCCTGCGGCGTTTCACCGGCCAGCAGCGCCAAGACACTGCGGAAGCATTCCGATGGGAAGATCTCGGTTACCGATGGCCCGTTCACCGAAGCGAAAGAGCACATCGGCGGACTGTTGTTGATCGAGGCGGCCAATCTGGATGAGGCGCTCGCCTGGGTGCGAAAGGGCTCGGCTCACATGCTGGCGCCGGTCGAGGTGCGCGAGATCTTCTTCCAGGCGGATCCGAAGCACGCCACCAGCGCCTAGTGTCGGAAGAGATCAATCGGGCCATCGATGCGGTCTGGCGGATCGAATCCGCCAGACTCATCGCTGGGCTGGCTCGAATCACCGGCGATGTGGGAATCGAGGAAGACCTTGCTCAGGACGCGCTGGTGGCCGCGCTGGAGCAGTGGCCCAGTTCGGGGCTGCCCCGGAATCCCGGCGCCTGGCTGATGGCAACCGCGAAGCACCGTGCGATCGATGGGGTGCGGCGCGGCAAGATGCTGGAGCGGAAGCACGCACAGCTGGGTCACGAACTTGAAGCCAGGCAGGAGGAGGCGGTGCCCGATCTGGATGCAGCACTGGACGACCCGGTGGGCGATGATCTGCTCAGCCTGATGTTCACCGCCTGTCATCCGGTGCTGTCGACCGAGGCTCGAGTTGCGCTGACCCTTCGACTGCTCGGCGGCCTCACGACCAGCGAGATCGCCCGCGCCTTTCTGGTTCCCGAACCGACCATCGCCCAGCGGATCGTGCGGGCCAAGCGGACGCTGAGTGAAGCCAAGGTTCCCTTCGAGACGCCCCGGGGATCCGAGTTGAACGCCCGGCTCGCCTCGGTGCTCGGTGTCATCTATCTGGTCTTCAACGAAGGTTATTCGGCCACTGCCGGCGATGACTGGACTCGTCCGGCACTCTGCGAGGACGCACTGCGGCTGGGGCGGATCCTGGCCGAGCTGGCCCCACAGGAATCCGAAGTGCACGGGCTGGTGGCGCTGATGGAGATTCAAGCCTCTCGGCTCAGGGCTCGCAGCGGACCCAGGGGCGAGATCGTTCTGCTGCTGGATCAGGATCGGTCCCGTTGGGATCATCTGCTGATCCGCCGTGGACTGGCGGCGCTGGAGCGGGCCGAGAAAATCGGCGGGACTCTGGGACCCTATCGTTTGCAGGCCGCGATCACCGCCTGCCACGCCCGGGCCTCCACCGCGGCCGAAACCGACTGGAACCGGATCGCGGCTCTCTACGACGCCCTCTCTCAACTCTCACCGTCGCCGGTGGTAGAGTTGAACCGGGCAGTGGCGGTCTCGATGGCCTTTGGGCCCGAGGCGGGTCTGGAACTGGTCGATCAGCTGCAGGCCGAGGGTTCTCTGAAAAACTATCACCTCCTGCCTAGCGTACGAGGTGATCTGCTGGCCAGGCTGGGGCGTCACGCCGAGGCCATCGTGGAGTTCGAGAAAGCGGCGGGGATGACTCAAAACAGCCGGGAAAAGACGTTGCTGTTAGAACGGGCTTCGCAATCGAAAAACGTGAAACGTGAAACGTGAAACGTGGACCCAGGACTCTTCACTTTGCACTTTTCACCGAACACCAGACCTGGAATTTCATATGATGCAAGACCTTCGTTACGCTCTCCGCAGTCTCATGCGGGTTCCCGGCTTCACCATCGCCGTGGTCCTGACCCTGGGACTTGGCATCGGTGCCAACACCGCGATCTTCAGCGTGGTCCGCGGCGTACTGCTGCGGCCGCTCCCCAACCGCGATGGCGACCGGCTGATGTATCTGCGGCAGTCCATCAGCGGCCCGGGCGGCGAGGATATCGCCTTCTCGGTTCCCGAGATCAATGACTTCCGCGACGGGGTGAAGAGCCTGGGTGGTATCGCCGAATACTCCCAGATGACCTACACCCTGCAGGGCAAGGACGATGCGGTGCGGCTCAACGTCGCGCTGGTCACCGGGAATTTCTTCCAGGTGATGGGGCTGACTACCGTGGTCGGCCGGACCCTCGATTCCAGTGACGACGGTACCAAGGTGCCGCCGGTGATGGTGCTGACCTACGACTACTGGCAGAAGCGCTTCAATGGTGACCGGGGCATTATCGGGAAGACAGTGACATTGGATGGCAGGGCAGTGGAGATAGTAGGCGTACTCCAGCCGGCGCCGTTCTTCCCCAACCGGATGGACGCGATCATGAACATGGTGATCAGCGAGCACCATACCAGCGCCATGATGGTACAGGGCCGGACTCATCGCATGACCCAGATCGTGGCCCGCCTCGCTCCCGGCGCCAGCATCGAGCAGGCCCGCTCCGAGGTGGCGGCGGTCCGGGCTCACGTGCAGCAGGAGTTTCCCGATGCCTACGATCCCGGCTCAGGCTACAAAGTCACCCTGACTCCATTCCAGGAGATCATGGGCGAGAAGGCCCGACTCACTTTGTGGCTCCTGATGGCCGCGGCGGCCTTCGTGATGGTGATCTCCTGCGCCAATGTGGTGAATCTGTCGCTGATGCGAAATGTACGGCGGGAACATGAAATGGTTGTACGGGCGGCCCTCGGCGCCGGTGGGGCCAAGCTGCGCAAGCTGCTGCTGGTGGAGAATCTGCTGCTCGCCCTCATGGGCGCGGTCCTGGGTCTCATCATTGCAAAGGTAGGAGTGCAGATGCTGGTCGCTCTGGCCGAGCGGTATTCCAACCGGGCCGGTGAAATCCGGCTCGATGGAATGGTGCTGGGGTTCACTCTGCTCTTGACCCTGATCGTGGCCTTGATCCTTTCGTACGCGCCGCGGCTGGCCCAGGAAGGGAAGCTGGGGACCTGGCTCACCTCGGGTACCAATCGCTCCAGTGGCAGCCTCAAGAAACAGCGGGCTCAGCGGGTGCTGGTGGTGGCGCAGATCGCCGTCTCGGTGATGCTCCTGACCGGTGCCGGGCTGCTGACCCGTACCATGCAGCAGCTTTCTGAAGTGAAGAGCGGTCTCACCACCGAAGACGTACTGACAATGGAAGTGCCGCTGGCGACTCCGGGGCGAAGTGACGGAGACACCAAGGCCTTGTACGACCGGATGCGGCTGGAGCTCGCAGCTATTCCGGGAGTGAAGGAAGTTGGGGTGGGCTCGGTGATGCCGTTGCGAAACTCGGGTGGGTTCCAGCTCGAAGTAAAGGCGGAGGGGCGCCCGGTGGCCGCGGGTGAGGCGATGCCGCGGGCCGAGTATCGCACCGCGAGTCCGGAGTACTTCAGCGCCTCGGGGATCCCCTTGCTCAAGGGTCGCGAGTTTCTCACCACCGACCGGGACAGCTCCGGTCTGGTGGTGATCATCAATCAGACCCTGGCCGACCGGCTCTTCCCCGACCGCGATCCAATCGGACAGCGGATCGCCTGGACCGGAGATGTGCTGCGCTTCATCGGGATCTCGGGAGACTGGCGCACCGTGGTCGGGGTGGTTGGCAACACCAAGGATGGCGGACTCGACGCCGAGCCCAGTCCGGTGCTGTTCCAGCCCTTTGCCCAGATGCCGGCCTACACCGGCGGTCTGGTGATTCGGGCTGGGGGCGCGCCGGAGAACCTCTCCGGTGCGGCTACCCGGTTGGTCAGGGGGATTGTGCCACAGGATCCGATCGAGAACGTCCTTTCGATCGCGCAGATCCGGGACCAGAGCGTCGAGCCCCGCCGGCTCAACGCGGTGCTGGTCTCTTCATTCAGCATCCTGGCGCTGATCATCGCCGCAGTGGGGATTGCAGGGGTGTTAGCATTCTCGGTCAACGCCCGGACCAATGAGATCGGTATCCGGATGAGCCTGGGGGCCGACAGCGGGATGGTTCAGCGGATGGTGCTGGCCGAAGGCGGACTGTTGCTGGCCATCGGACTGCTGCTGGGCCTGGCCGGTGCGGTGCTGGGAACCCGCTTCATTCGGGGCCTGCTGTTCGGCGTAGCCCCGCACGATCCAGCCACCCTGGCCATCGTGGCCGCGATGATGGCTGTTATCGGACTGGGCGCATGCTGGCTTCCGGCCCGGCGAGCGGCGAGTATTGATCCGGCCGTGGCGATACGGAAGCAGACGTAAGGCAGACCACGTGAAAAGTGAAAAGTGAAACGTGAAAAGTGAAAAGTGAAATCGTGGTTACTCGAAGTGGCCTTCAGGCGAGTTCGCCTGCCGTTTCACATTTCACGTTTCACCTTTCACGCAGTTGGTCGACATGACCGAGCCGGCCAAGCCAAAGTACGATCGTAGTATTATCGAAGGCGCACTCGGTCCCGCGGTCTGGAAAATCGCCTGGCCCACCATGCTCACCAACATCTTTGGCGGGCTCCAGGGCATGGTGGATCATGCGCTGGTTGGCCATCTGGTGGGCTACAAGGCCAACGCCGCCATCGGCGTGAGTTACCAGATTTTCATCATCGTCATCATCTTCATCAACTCGCTCTTCACCGGCATGAGTGTGCTGGTGGCCCGTTTTGCCGGGGCAGGTGAGTCCGAGAAGGTGGACCGCACGGTCTACCAGGCGTTCCTCACGGCGATTTTCCTTTCCTTCCTGGTGCTGGCACCGATCGGCTACTTCGCCTCACCGGTGCTGCTCGATCTGGTCAACGCCACTCCCGAAGTGAAGGCCGAGGCGCTGCCGTTTCTCCGGATCATGTTTCTCTGTAGCCAGGGGATGCTGGTGTTCTACATGCTGAGCGGTGCGCTTCGCTCGGCCGGTGACGCCCGTACCCCGATGATCCTTGGCATCATCCTCACTTTTCTCAATCTGCTGCTCAATATCCTGTTCATCGAAGGCTTCGGCCCGGTGCCCCGTTTCGGCACCGCCGGCGCGGCGATCGGCACGGCCATCGCCTCGGGCAGTCTGGCGCTCTATTCGCTGTTCAAACTCTGGCGCGGCGGCTGGGTGGTCTCGTTCCCCAGGCATGCGGGGTTCAGGCCCGACTGGGCCATCATCAAGTCGCTGTTCAAGTTCGGACTGCCCAGCGGGATCCAGGGAATCGCGATGAACATCGGCGGGGTGCTGATGCTTTCGTTCATCGGCTCGCTGGAGCAGAGCGCCGCAGCCCAGGCCGCTTTCGCGGTTTCTTACAGCCAGCTCTTCTCGCTGATCACCTGGACTTCAATCGGATTGATGGGTGCGGCGGCGGCGGTGGCGGGACAGAATCTGGGCGCCGGACACCCCGACCGGGCCGACCAGTCGGTGCACGTCGCGGCCCGCTACGGATTGGGCGGAGCCGCGATCATCGGGGCGATCTTCCTGTTTCTCCCCCGTCAGCTGCTGGCCATCTTCGGGATGCAGGATCCGGTGGTAGTCGACATCGGAGTGCAGCTGCTGCGGGTGCTGAGCATCTCCGGGCTTTTCATCGCGACGGCGCTGACCTACACCGGCGGGTTGCAGGGGACCGGAGACACCAAGAGTCCGCTCTACATCTCCATCATTTCGCAGGTGGCGGTGCCGCTGGGGATCTGCTTTTTCATCAAGCAGACCAGTCACCTGACCCCGCTCACCATCTGGCTGGCGATTCTCACCGGGCACATCACCCGCTGCGTGCTGAGTGTGCTACGGTTTAATCAGGGCAAGTGGCGGAGTATTGCGGTCGACATCGGACCAGCGCGGTAACTGGCCTTTTGGTTGGCCGCTCTTTCGCACGGAGTAAACGGAGCCACGGCCTACCACGGAGTCACGTAGAGCACGAAGCTTTCACGAAGGAAACAAAAAGACTTTTGTTTGTCCTTCGTGTTGCCCTCCCTGCGATCCGTGGCTCCGTGGTGAGCCGTGGCTCCGGGTTCTCCGTGTAAAAGACAGCGAGCTATTCCCTGAGGTTGGATGTCAGATCAACCTGAGCGGCTGAACGAGCTGGGATCAGCAAAGCAACTACCGCGACTGCCGCGACCAGGCCAGCTACACCCAGTGCATTAGCGAAGTCGATCCGAACCAGGTTTCCCAGCTGGTGCCGCATCAGGAGATTGACTGCCAGCGCGCCCAGCAGTCCCGCCGAAAGCCCCAGGCCCAGGATTCCTCCCGCTTCCCCGATGACCTCGCGGCCAAGCTGCGAGCCTGAGGCGCCCAGCGCCGCCCGGATGGCGAACTCCTTCCGGCGGAGCCGTACCAGATAGGCGACTACGGCGTAGAGTCCGACCATGGTCAGACCAAAACAGGCAGTGGCGACGGTACCCACGAAGCTGGCAAGAATGCTGGTCTTGCCCCGGTGATCGGCCAGCAGCTCGGTCATCGGTTCCACGTCGGAGAGCGCCAGTTGAGGATTCTCGGCCGCGACCGCGCCCCGAATCTCCCGCTCCAGCCCGCGGGGATTCCCGATGGTGCGAATCATCAGCGCGGTGTACCCTCGGGGCGCCTGGGCGTAAGGGAGATACACATCGGGGTAGAGCGAATCGCTGTACGTCTTCCGGACATCGCGGACCACCCCGACCACTCGGCGCCAGGGACTCTCCTCCGGAGAACCGATGCGGATTCGTTGCCCGATCGCTGAGGTCCCGGGCCAAAGTCGGCGCGCCAGCGCCTCGCTGACCACCGTCACGGGCTCGCGATCGGCCAGGTCGGTGTTGTCGAACCGGCGCCCTTCGACTTGCGGGATGCCCATCAGATCGAAGTAATCGCTGCTCACGGTCTGAGGTGTGGCGTACGCCGCGGCCCGGTCGGCGCACGACTCGCAGGTTACCGGGTCGAAGTCGTTCCCCCTGAAGGGATGGGGGAAGACGCTGGAGGCTGCGATGACGCCTGGAGTTGCCTTCAACCGTTCGAGGATTCGGGCCATGACGGACACGCGAGCCGGGCCGTCGGTGTATTCGCCCCGCGGCAGAAGTACATGGGCCTTGAGGAGCCGATCGGGATCGAATCCAAGATCTGTTCGATTCATTTCCCGGACACTGCGAGCCAGCACCACTCCCTGCACCAGCAGGGTGACCGCCACCGCGACCTGAATCGCGGTCAATCCCCGGCGGAGACGAACCGTGCCACGGCTCGCGGTCGTGCGGCTCGAGGCCGGAGCCTTGTGGTGAGGTGCGACCCGGATGGCAGGCCACAGGGCCAGAGGGATGAAGGTCGCCAACACGATGACCGCGATACCGGCGAGCACCGGCCCATCCAGCCCCACGCTGGCAATTCCACCGGGAACCGTCACCCCGCCAAACGCTTCCAGCCACACGGCGGTGCGCCGGGCGGCCGGAGGAATCAGGATCAATCCGATCAGCAGCCCGGTTCCGCCAAACAAGGCCGCCTCGACACTCAGCTGGCGGAGCAGGCGCCCACGAGTCGCTCCCAGCGCCTCTCGGACGGCGAGTTCCGGTCCTCTGGTACTACTCCGGGCGACCAGCAGTGCGCCGATGTTGGCCTGGGCCAGGATCAACAGCAGCACCCCGGTGAGCATCAGCATCTGCAGCACCGGCCGGATCTGGTAGACGTGTTCGTCCTGGGCCGAGAACAGGCTCATGCGCCAGGCTGAGTCGGCGTTGGAGAGTTGAGAACGGACCGCCAATGTCAGCCGAGCCGCGGCGTCTTCCATGGTCAGGCCGGCCGGGAGCCGGGCGATGGAGAACATCCGCGGGGTTCCCAGCGGGCGGAGGACTTCGCTGAAGCGTTGAGCCCACTCGTTGTGGGGGAGGACGCCGATGATGGTTACCAGCGCGACTTCATCGGGGCGATCGGTCGAGTACAGCCGGATGGTACGTCCTACTACGCTGCTGTCGGCGCCGAACCGGGATCGCCACAATCCATCACTGATGAGTGCAACCGGTGAGGCTGGGACGTATTCCTCCGGTGCGAATGGTCTCCCAATAGCTGGTTGCAGACCACGCAGAGTGAAAAAGCCGGGAGTAACCCAGGCGCCGTCGACATACTCCGGCGCCGAACCGGGGGGATCAACAACGGTGAATCCATCGAGGTCCCACGCTCCGGTAGCTTCGAAAATCTCGGCCCCGGGTTTCCAGTCGACTTTCCTGAGGTCCGGAAAGTTCTCGAACGGTGCCCGGCTGGGCGCCGGCATCACCGACACCAGCCGGTCGGATTGGGGGAAGGGAAGCGGCCGGTAGAGATAGGCCCGGGCCAGGGCCAGGGCGACTCCCGCTCCGACGATCGCCGTCCCCAGAATACCGACTACGGCGGCAGTGTGGCCCGGAGAGCGGATCGCCTGGCGCACCGCATACCGGAGATCGGCCGTGAGGTCGAACATGCCGCGCCCGCCGCGGGCGTCGCGGGCCAGCTCCTTGGTCTGCTCCATGCCGCCGAACGCGAGCCGGGCCTGGCGGCGGGCTTCCTCTGTACTGAGCCCTCGGGCGATGCCCTCCCGTTCGGCTTCTTCCAGGTGATGCTGGAGTTCCTGATTCATCTCCCGCTCGAGCAGGCCGGGTGCGAGCAGCACCTTCAGGCGGCGGATTGCCTTGGTAGTCCAGCGCATCGGTGCTCCTAGTCGGTACCGAGAATCAGTTCGACCGCGCCGGCGAAGAGCCGCCAGGTCCGGGTCTCACTGGCCAGCCGGGTCCGGCCCGCTGCAGTCAGCCGGTAGATCTTGATCCGGCGCCCTTCCTCGGAGACCTGCCATTTCCCGGCGATCAGGTCTTCGTCCTCCAGCCGATACAGGGCGGGATAGAGCGAGCCCTGGTTCACCAGCAAGACATCGCGGGAGACCTCCTGGATCCGTTTGGCCAGGCCCCAGCCATGGAGCGGCTCGCGGGCCAGGGTCTTGAGGATCAGGAGATCGAGGGTGCCCTGGAGCAGGTCGGGGTCGCGTTTGGGCATAGATACTTGGTTAATCGACAATACAACATGGGAGGCCGTTGTAGAATGTCAAGGTATGATGTATGACCACCGTTTCACCGCTTCACACAACCGACACATTCCCCGACCAACCCGCCACACTCCCCGCACGCGCTGGTCGCTGAGCGCCCCGTAGTATGGCCCCATGCGCTCCCACCCTGTCTGCATTGTTCTATCCCTGCTCGCCGGGCCGATCGCGGCTCAGGGTACCGGCGAAATCGAAATCCCCCGGCTCAGCCAGCCCATTCGCCTCGACGGCATGGTCTCCGACGCCGAGTGGGGTGGAATCACACCGCTGCCGGCGAAGGAGTATCTGCCTTCCTTCGGCGCCACCCCATCGGACTCGAGTGAGTTTCGGGTCGGCTACGACGACAGCTACATCTACGTCTCCTGTCGCTGCTTCTCGAAGACTGGGTCAATCCGAGTCAACACCCTCTACCGCGACCGGCTCAGTGGCGACGATCAGTTCGAGATCCTGATCGACGGCTTCAATGACAACGAGACCGGTCTCTGGTTCGGGACGAATGCCGCCGGGGTGCGGCTGGACCAGACCCTGAGTCAGGACGGGGAGGTCCTGAACGACAGCTGGAACTCGGTGTGGGAGTCGGCCACCACGGTGACCGACCAGGGATGGTTTGCCGAACTGCGGATCCCTCTCTCCAGCGTGGGCTTTCAGGTCCGGGACGGGCGGGTGGTGATCGGGATGACGGTGAGCCGGTTCATCGCCCGGACCAATGAGCGGGTGACCTTCCCCGCGATCGATCCGCAATACGCCTTTCAGCGGCCTTCCATGATGCAGGACGTGGTGCTGCAGGGTGTGACCCCCCATCGCCCGGTGTACCTCACTCCCTATCTGCTGGGCGGCGTGGACCAGACCCCCACTCTGCCGACCGGTGCCGGGGCCTACCGCACCAACGATGACTTTGTGCGCGAGGCAGGCGGCGATCTGCGCTACGACCCGCGGGACAACATCCATATCGATCTCACCGTCAACACCGACTTCGCCCAGGTCGAGGCCGACGACGAGCAGGTCAACCTCACTCGCTTCCCCCTCTTCTTCCCTGAGAAACGGCAGTTCTTCCAGGAGCGGGCCGGGGTTTTCGATTTCGACTTCGGCAACGGGGGCCGGCTCTTTCACAGCCGTCAGATCGGTCTGGCTTCCGACCGCACCCCCATACGCATGCTCGGTGGCGCGCGAGTGGTGGCTCGGGCCGGCGCCTGGGATCTCGCGGCTCTGGATGTTCAGACCGATAGCCGGGATCAGATCGCTTCGGAGAATCTCGGAGTCACCCGGATCCGGCGGCGGGTCTTCAATCCGTTCTCCTACGCCGGCGGGATGGTCACCAGCCGAGTCGATGGGAACGGGAACTACAATGTGGCGACCGGGCTGGATGCTTCGATCAAGGTGGTGGGCAACGAGTATCTCACTACCCGCAATGCCGCGACGTTCGACAAGGCCCAGGCCGATCCCTCGCTGGCCGACCGGAGTCAGTTTTTCCTCCAGTGGGAACGGCGCAGCAGCCGGGGGTTCTACTACAGCAGCCAGGTGCACCGGGCCGGCAAGGAATACCTCCCCGATCTGGGCTTCCTGCCGCGCACCAACTTCACCCGACTCTCCCAGTTCGCCGAGTACGCCTTCTGGCCCAAGGGCTCGATCTTCCGGAGCCACGGCCCCGGGGCCATTGCCATCGGTTATCTGGACAACCAGGGCGGGGAGATTCAGTCGTCCAACATTTCCTACTGGTGGTTCTACCAGCTGCGCAACGGAGCGGCTGGCTGGATCGAGATGGTGCACAACTACGAGGATGTGAGCCAGGCGTTCGAGCTGGGTAATGGGGTGATGGTCGAGCCGGGCGGCTATGCCTTCCCCGAGCTCTGGCTCAACTATCAGGCGCCCTCAGGTAAGCGGCTCCGCAGCCGGTTCGACAGCCGGATCGGGAAGTTCTACGACGGCTGGCGGGTCCGGGTCAAAGTCGATCCCACCTTCAATCTCTCGCGCTACCTCGAGCTGAGCGGAACCTACGAGCTCAACCGGATCCGTTTCCCCGACCGCAACACCGGGCTGGATGTGCAGGTGGCCGGTCTTCGGATCGGCGCGGCGGCGAACGCCCGGCTCTCTACGATTGGGCTCCTGCAGTACAACTCGGTCGATCAGCGGGTGGGGGTCAATCTGCGCTTCCGCTACAACTTCCGCGAAGGAAGCGATCTCTGGCTGGTCTACGACGAGGGATTCAACACCGAGCGCGACATGGGTCCGAGCGAGCCTCGGCTGCCGATGTCAAACGGCCGGGTACTTCGTCTCAAACTCACACACACGCTGGTGCGTTGATGGTAAGAAGTAAAACAGGATTAGAGGATGCAAGGATTGAAGGGGATTGAATTGTTTTTCAACGACAACAACAACAAAAAAACAGTCCTTTCAAATCCATTCAATCCTTCAATCCTTCAATCCTGTTCCCCTACTCAACATGTGAGGAGATCAAGGACGATGAGACTTACTGCTTTGCTGGTTGCCGCCTCATGCACGCTGGCGCCGGTTGCGCTCCATGCGCAGGCGGAGAACCCGAAAGACAATCAGCTGAAGATGCTGGCCTATCAGCGCAAGGTCCTGCTCGCCATGGCCGACAGCATGCCCGAACGGCTCTATCGCGATAAGGCGACCCCGACTCAGCGCGACTTCGCCCAGCAGATGTACCACTCCGCCAACACCGTCTTCTATATCTCCTCGGCGGTGCTCAAGGGACCCAAGGCCACACTGCCGGACACCGGGATCGCGCTCAACAGCAAGGCGGGGATGAAGCAGTTCATCAACGGGGCGTTCGATTACGCTGAAGGCGTGTTCAAGTCGGAGAATGCTGCGGCCAGGGCGGCGCAGACCGATCTCTTCGGCAACCGGATGCCCACCTGGCAAGTCTGGGATGAGATCTACACCCACACGGTGTACATGGCAGGGCAGGTGGTAGGCAATTTCCGGAAGCAGGGAATGGCGCCTCCGACGTTCAGCTTTTTCTAGTCGCCACCGGCTCGGCATTCGTTATCGGGGGGACCTGGCCGCAACACGGGCCGGGTTCCCCCGGCCTGCCTAACTCAGATCGCGCCCGGTTTTTCGCCAGCCTCTCGCGGATCCTCTCGTCATCATTTTTACAGCATTCCTTCATGCCAGGCCCGAATCTGGTCCTGCTGGCATGTCATAAATCGTTGTGCAATATAGTGTTAGCTCGTCATGCCAAGGCGGTGACCAGCAATTGGCACATGTTTTGTTCCAAGTCACCTCGTTCCCTAATCACAGTTACGTCGAGGAGATCTCAAAATGGCCAAGGTCATGGTCGTGGACGATTCCTACGCCGAGATCCAGGTGATGGAATCGGTGCTCAAGGGTGCCGGCTTTCAGGTGGTGGCAATCTCGGACCCGGCGGAGACCGAGGCCAAAGCCGCGGCCGAACAACCCGATGTGCTGCTGCTCGACGTGGTGATGCCCAAGCGGAATGGCTACGAGGTGCTGCGGGCCCTGCGCCGGCAGGATCAGACCAAGTCGATGCCGGTGGTGATGGTGACTTCCAAGGATCAGGAGAGTGATCGTGCCTGGGGCATCAAGCAGGGGGCCAGCGATTACGTCACCAAGCCGTTTACTCCCGATCAACTGCTCGGTGCGGTCCGGAAGATCGTGAAGTAGATCGATGACCGACGTCGTCACCCCAACCGTCGCAGCGCCGGCCGAGCCAGCGGGCGAATCAGCTCCGCTGGTCTTTGCCCGCGCCTGCGTGTTCGAGTGTGGTGGCTCGGTCTATGGAGTTCCGGTTTCGGAAATCCGTGAGGTCGCCCAGATCCCCCAGATCACGCCGGTTCCCCGGGTGGCGTCTCATGTGCGTGGAGTGGCCAACCTGCGCGGCGTCATGGTTCCGGTGGTAGACCCGGCGCCGACGCTGGGTCGTTCCCTGCAGCCGGCTCGCAGTCCGACTGCCACGATCCTGCTCAAGGATGGGCGGGAAGAAGTGGGACTGGCGGTGCAAACGATCCTGGGACTTTTCCCCATGGAAAACGTCCAGCCGGTCACCCGCACCACTGAAGACAGTGCTTCGATGTTTGCCACCGGCGGGTTCACCGCGTCGGGGCGTGAAGTGATTCTGCTCGATGGACCGGCGCTGGTCGAGGCACTCCGGCCTCCCCGGCTCCGCCCGCCGGATTTCATCTGACCGGCTCAACGTACTCACCGGACCGGCTGGCCAGCCGGGACCGCCGAAGAGGAGTGGCGCGATGCTCAGGATCCTGAAAAACCTCAAGGTGTGGCAGAAGCTGAGCTTGGTCGCGCTGGTGTTCCTCGGACGCGACGCGATTCTGGTGGTCCAGCTGGTCCTGGAACAGGACAAGGCGATCGAATTCGCTCAGGACGAACGGCGCGGCGTGGTGGCACTGCAGCCGGTCCGCCAGCTGCTCGATGCCCTGGTGCAGCACCGTGAGGATGCGGCGCTCGCTCTCGCCGGCGACGCTGCTGCCGCGGGACGACGCCAGCAGGCCGCAGTCTCGGCCGACGGGGCCCTGCAGCAGGTCGAAGTGATGGACCAGCGGGAAGGCGCTTCCTTCAAGTCCCAGGAGTCGTTCCAGCGGCTGGCGGAAAGCTGGAAGGGTGTGCGCGATGCCGCGGCGTCGACCTCCGGCTCGCAAAGTCTTTCGGCTCACCGCAACCTGATCGGTCACGACGCACTGGGCCTGATCTTCGATGTCGGTAACGGTTCCAAGCTGACCTTGGACCCCGACCTCGATGCCTACTGGGTCATGAACACGTTGATCGAGAAGCTTCCCTCGTTGATGGAAGACGCTTCCGATCTCCGGGCCCGGGCGATCGGTGGTTTGGCTAGTGGCACGCTGACCCCGGAAACTCGCGCCGGCCTGGCTTTCCAGGTTGCCCGGGTGCGTACCGACGTGGAAAAGGAGCGCCAGGCCCTCGCCTTCGCGCTGGCGGCGACCCCCAGTGTCCGAAGCAGTCTCGAAGCTCTCGACCAGCAAGGCCAGGACGCCGCGCTCGCACTGGCCGACCTGGTGGAACAGCGGATCATTCAGCCGGCCGCGCCGACCATCGGATTGACCGAGTTCGCCACCGCCACCGCCGGTGTCTCTCCGGCGCTGGCAGCGCTCTATGACCAGGGGCTCCAGGTTCTGGGCGGCCTGATCGATGCCCGTATCGCCGGCTTCCGCCAGAACCAGTGGACCCAGCTGGGCATCGCTCTTGTCGCCGTGATCATCGCGACGGTACTGCTGGTGTGGGTGACCCGGCAGATCAACCGTTCCATCCGTGAGCTTAACGCCGGGGCCCAGCGACTCAAGAATCGCGACTACGCCAGCCGGGTACGGGTCGTGGCCAACGACGAGCTGGGCCAGCTGGCCCAGGCCTTCAATGACACCGTGAAACAGCTGGCGGCCAACGATGAAGAACGCAGCGTCGAAGCCAAGCGCAGCCGCGAGCTGCAGCAGAACGTGACCAAGTTCCTCGACGTCGTCACCGACATCAGTCAGGGTGACCTGACCCGACGGGGCGAAGTGACCGCCGACGTGCTGGGGAACGTGGTGGACTCGGTGAACGTGCTGGCGGAAGAGCTGAGCTTCGCTCTCAAGGAAGCCCGCGATACCGCCCACCAGGTGTCGAGCAGTGCCGAAGTCATGAGCCGGGCAGCCGAACAGATGGCGGTCGGTGTGCAGAGTCAGGCCCAGTCGGCCGATTCGGTCAACACCGCGGTGGAAGTGATGCACCAGTCGGTGCAGCGGGTTGCCGATGACGCCGCCCTCTCGGCCCACGCGGCTAAACGCGCGGCCGAAGCGGCTCGGGGTGGTGACGAAGCCGTGCGCGCCGCCCTCGCCAGCATGCAGCGAATCCGGAGCGAAACCCAGGCGATGGCCAAACGAGTCAAAGGCCTGGGCGACCGCTCGCTGGAAATCTCCGAAATCGTGAACACCATCGAATCGCTGGCCGGCCAGACCAACCTGCTGGCGCTGAACGCCTCGATCGAAGCCGCCGGCGCCGGCGAAACCGGTCTCCGTTTCGCGGTGGTCGCCGACGAAGTCCGGAAGCTGGCCGAACGCTCGGCTCAAGCCACCCGCGACATCGCCGGCCTGGTCAAAGCGGTCCAGTCGGAAACCGCCGAAGCGGTGCACGCGATGGAATCGGAAACCCGGGAAGTGGAACAGGGTCACCAGGTGGCGCTCTCCGCCGGTGAGAGCATCAAGCTGCTCGCCTCCATCGCGAAAGAATCAGCCGAGCTCTCCGAGTCGATCAACCTGGCCTCGCAACAGCAGGTGCAAAGCGCCGAGGGTGTGTCGACCGCCATGCGCGAGATCGCCAAGGTCGCCCGCGATACCGAGGGCGGCGTGCTCGAAGCCCAGCGAGTGGTGCAGCAGCTGAGCGCCCTGGCGCAGGCGTTGAGCGAGAAGCTCGCTCGATTCCAGCTGGCCGCCTGAGGGCGGGACCCTTCCGATGAGTGAGGACCGCGCCTACCTGCGGAGCGTGTTCCTGATGGAGGCGTGGGACACGCTGGAGTCGCTGCAGCCCATGGTTCCGGCGCTGCGGCGGCTGGAGGGCGGCTGCGCCGAAGAGCTGGATGGCTGGGCCATCGCGTCGCACCGGCTGAAGGGTGCGGCCGGTCTGCATGAGCTGCCCCGGGTGGCCGCGCTGGCCGCCCGGTTGGAGCGATTGGTCGGCGGGGCCCAGGCCGGAGAAGCCGACGATACCCGGGCCGATGCGGTCGACGATTATCTCGGACTGCTGGCCCGTCTGCTCGACAAGGTCACGGCCACCGGAGTCGACACCGACGATGGGGCCATCAGCGAACTGGCCGAACAGCATGGATTCCTGGAGGCTCCGCCCCGGCAGGTAGATCCCCGGGTGACCACCATGATCTCCCAGCTGGCAGGCTTCCGGCGGGCCAATTCCGAAGTACTGGAGTATTTCCTCCCCGAAACCAGCGATCACCTCGACGTCATCGACGATGCACTGCTGGCGCTTGAGCGTCAGGGCCACGCCGCCCATGAAATCGATCGGCTGTTCCGCGCGGTGCATACCCTCAAGGGCGCCGCCTACGTGGTTTCCTGCGATCCCATCGGCGATCTGGCCCACGAGCTGGAAGACCGGCTGGTAGAAATCCGCGAAGGCCGCGAGGCGATGACCCCGGACATGCTCCAGGCGCTGTTCTTCGGCGCCGGAGGTCTGCGGGCGCTGTCGGCCTGGCTGGGCGGCAAGGAAGTGGAGCTGGAGACTCGATTGATCCGGGCTCTGAGCGGATTGCGCGGGGCGGGCCCAGTCCCCAGCGCTGAGCCGATCCCGGCCCAGCCGGTCGAAGCTCCCACCGCCGTGGTCCCCCCCAGCGAGCCGGTCACTTCCACAGCTGCTCCGGTCGAGGCGCCGGTCCCGACGGTCCGGGTACGAATCGATCGTCTGGAACGGCTGATGAACTCAGTCGGCGAGTTGGTGCTGACCCGAGCTCGACTCGAGCGTCGGCTGGAGCGACTGGAATCGCTGGGCCAGGATCTCAACTTTGCCCGCGGCCGGATGACCGATGCGGTCCGCGAGTTCGAGCAGCGTCACGCCTTCACCCGGATGGGCGGTGACGGGGAAGCTCGTGAGGCCGATGGCGCCCGGCTCCCCGCCGCCGACCTGGCGACCATCTTCTCGGAGCTGGAGTTCGATCGTTACGACGACTTCAATCTCTTCGCCCGCCGGGCCACCGAAATTTCGGGCGACTTGAGCGAAGTTCAGCAGCAGGTATTGCTGTCGATTCGGGGCCTGGTAGAAGAGAGCGCCGCCTTGCAGCAGCTGACCCGTTCGCTGCGGGGTGAGATCACCCGGGCCCGGCTCCTGCCGCTCACTCCGCTCTTCATCCGGTTGGAGCGCCAGGCCCGTGAGTCGGGCATGGCGCTGGACAAGGCGGTAGATCTGATCACCGAGGGCGGCCAGGTGGAGCTCGACAGCCGGGTGGTGAACGAGCTGGCCGACGGACTGCTCCACCTGGTGACCAACGCCCTAACCCACGGACTGGAAACCGAAGCCGAGCGGGTGGCGCTGGGCAAACCGCCTCGCGGTACCATCTGGATTCGAGCCGAACAGCAGGGCGCCAGAATTCTGCTGGAAGTGGAAGACGATGGTCGAGGGATCGATCTCGCAGCGGTGCGTCGCACGGCGGTCGAGCGGGGGATGCTCTCTCCGGCGCAGGCCGAAACGCTGACCGAGCCGGAAGCGATCGGCTTGCTGTTCCGTCCCGGATTCAGCACCGCCCAGACCGTCAGTACCACGGCCGGCCGCGGTGTGGGGCTCGATGCGGTACGCACCAAACTGCGGAGCCTGCGGGGAGAAATCCGGGTCGCCACGGTCGCTGGGCAGGGGACCAAGTTCCGGATTGCCCTGCCGCTCACCGTGGCCATTACCGACGCGCTGATGCTCAAGGTGGGCGGCCAGACCTTCGGTCTGCCGCTCACCGTGGTGCGGGAGATTCGTCAGATCGCCTCTTCCGACTTTACTCACGAGGGCGAGGCCCGCTATCGCTCGCCCGAAGGCGATCTCCAGCCGGCCTTCCGGCTGGAAAATCTGCTGGGGGTAGAAGGCGCGGCGACCTCCGCTCAACGTCCCCTGGTGGTGGTGGCCGCCGGCGACCGGAGCTACGGTCTGGCGGTCGATGAGCTGGTTGGCAAGGAAGAAGCGGTGTTCAAGACACTGGGCCGCTTCCTCGAGGGAGCCGGTCCCTACGGCGGCGCCATGCTGACCGGTGCCGGTGAGATCGTGCTCATTCTCGATCCTGCAATGTTGTGGAGCTTCCGCGATAACGTCGGGGTCACATCGCCCGCCGCGAGCCCGGTTCCGAGCCCAGGTGCTCTGACTACCCGGCCCCGTATTCTGCTGGTGGACGACTCGATCAGTGTCCGGCGAGTGGTGTCCGGCATGCTCGAGCGGGGTGGCTTCGAGGTCACCACTGCGACCGACGGGGTCGAGGCGCTGGAGCGGCTGGGCGACCAACCGGTCGATCTGGTGCTGACCGACCTGGAAATGCCCCGGCTCAACGGCTTCGAGCTGCTGCAGGACATCCGCCGCCGGAGCGCCACTCGTGCTGTGCCGGTGGTAGTGCTGACCTCCCGCAGTACCGCCAAGCACGAGAACCTGGCCCGTCAGCTTGGTGCCAGCCGCTTCCTGGCCAAGCCGGTGCAGGAAGACACCCTCCTGGCCACGGTGCAGGACGCCATCGGCGCTGTGCCGGCCGGCAGTTGGGGCGGCCCGCATGGCTGACATTCTGATCGTCGAGTCTAACAAGGAGCTGGCCGACGCTCTTCTCAGCGCCTGTCGCCGCGCCGGGATGCAGGCCGAAAGCGTAGGCGATGGCGCCGAGGCGTTGTCGTCGCTCGACTGGCATCCCCCCCGCGGTTTGGTCTGCGCGGCGACCCTGGACGACATGCCGGGGTGGGACCTTTGCGCCGTGGTTCGGGATGACCCCAAGACCAAAGCCCTCCCGTTCATTCTGCTGGTGGATCCGGCCGACGAACCGCGGGAAGAGGTGAGCCGCTGCGGAGCTACCCTGGTGGCACCCCGGGGCGGCTCGGTGCATATGGTTCCGACCCTGCTGCGCGGGTTGATCGGAGACCGGAAGAGCAGCGCCGGCGAATCGCCCACCCCAGCTGAATCGACCTTACGCGGCACCTTCAGTCTGCTGGGCGTGCCCGATCTGATTCAGACGATCGCCATCGGCCGCCAGCCCGGACGTCTGCAGGTGACGGTGCGGGGGCTTCCCGGGACCCTGCATTTCGACGACGGCAAGCTGATTCACGCCGAGTTCGCCGGACGGCGGGGGGAGGCAGCGGTCGCCGATTTGATCGAACAGACTGAAGGAAGACAGGGCAGCTTCGTCTTCCTGCCCCAGAACGGATCCGCTCCCGAGCCATCGATCCGCAAAGGTGTTTCCCAGTTGCTGCTGGACATTGTCACCGAGCTGGACCATCGTCGCGCGCACTTGGGTGCCGCTCCACCGATTTCACCTGCGTAGGGTTCCATGACCAAGATCCTGGTGGTAGACGACAGCCTCAGCGTGCGGAAGGCGGTGGCCATCGCCTTGAAGCCCAAACAGCTGGACGTGGTAGAAGCGGCATCGGGACGTGAAGCCCTCGAGGTGTTGCGGGCCCAGAAGCCCGACCTCGTCGTGTGCGACGTCATCATGAAGGATCTGAGCGGGTTCGATGTCTGCACCGGCATTCAAGATGATCCCAATCTCCGCGACACCCCGGTGATTCTGATTTCCGGCATCGTCAACGATCAGGTCCGGGCCCGGGCCGCCGGCGTCGGCGCCGCCCTGGTTTTCTCCAAGCCGTTCCGTGCGGCGGAATTGGCGGAAGAGGTCGTCAAACTGCTCGGCACCCGCGCCGAAGTGCCTGCGGCACCGGCCTGGACACCGGTGGTGGAAGACACCGGGGCAGTGGCGCTTTCCGCTCTTCGTACTGTTCCGGGTATCACCTTCGCGGCTCTGGTCGATGATCAGGGCCGGTTGTTGGAGCAGTCGGGAGCGGGTGGAAATGAGCTGGAGGCCGTGCGGAGCCAGCTGGCAGAAATGGCCCTTCGGGCGGAGCAGGCAGGAAGCACCCGGGGACTGTCTCACCTCAACAGCGTGATCCTGGAGTTCCGGGCCGGCCTGATGATGGCCTCCTGTCTCGCCACCGGTGGTCTGCTGTTTGTCGAAGTCAACGATCCCAGCGCGCTGGGTCTGGTGCGCTACGAGATCAAGCGGATGCTGCAAACCCTTACTTTCTCCACACCCGCCGCATCGCCCGCCCGTCACGAGCGGGCTGCGACCTCCACCACGATGTAATTGACGTCCGGCGCTACTGCGTGAATGCCGGACTTGAGCTCGGCGACCACCCGCACGATGCCGTCCTGATCCAGCTCTGGTCTCAGTTCAACCTTCAGAGCCAGGACGATGTCGTGGGGGCTGAGATGGATGGTTCGCAGTTCCCGCTCGCGGACCACCGCCGGATTGCTGCTCACCACCGTCCTGATCGCGGCCAGTACTGTCGGTTCGGCGCTCTCGCCTATCAGCAGGCTCTTGGTTTCTCGCAGCAGTACCACCGCCAGCGCCACGAGGACCAGACCCACACCAATCGAAGCGAGCCCATCCAGTTCCGGCCGGCCCAGCCGGTGGCTGAGGAATACACCCAGGAATGCCAGCCCTATGCCGATGAGATCGGCGCTGTCTTCCAGCAGGATGGTGAATAACGTGGGATCCTTGCTCCGGACCACGTCCTCGGCCAGTCCTCGGCCTTTGGACTGCTTTCTGAAGCTGGTCAGCGCAATGACGAACGAACTGCCGTCGAAGACGAAGGCGAATCCGAGGACGATGTAGGCCCAGAACGGATCGCCCAGCGGCTCCGGATGCAGAACTCGCCGTACGCCCTCGTAAACCGAGAAGCAGCCTCCCAGAGTGAAGAAGACCAGCGCGACCACGAAGCTCCAGAAATAGAGCTCCCTGCCATAGCCGAACGGCCGTCTGGCATCGGGCGGCCGTTTGGCCCGGGCCTGGCCGATCAGCAGCAGGGTGCCGTCCATCGAATCGGCCATGGAGTGAATCCCCTCGGCCAGCATCGCAGCGCTGCCAGTCACTGTCGCGGCGATGAATTTGACCGTGGCGATGCCTACGTTGGCGGCGATCGAGGCGTACACCGGGAGGTTGGATTCCTCGCGCATGGGAGAGAAGATACCTCTCCCCAGGGAATCAGCCCGGTCT
>CAZOES010000048.1:0-10243 GCA_964578865.1 uncultured Gemmatimonadaceae bacterium
CTACTCCCGATACAACGCCCTATACATCGCCAGATTCCGCTGAATGATCCTCACGTAGTCCCTGGTCTCCTGGAACGAAATGCGCTCGATGAAGAGCTCGGGATCCTGGGGATCGATCCGTCCATTCCAGCCGGGGACTCGGCTGGCGCCGGCGTTGTAGGCGGCGAGGGTGCGGGAGAGGTCGCCTTCGAAACGGCGAAGAATTGCCGCCAGATGATAAGTCCCGACCCGGATGTTGATCGAAGGATCTAACAAGGCCTCAGTGGTCCACTGAGGGAGCTTGAGAGCCCGGGCGATTTCCTTGCCGGTTGCCGGCATGACCTGCATCAGGCCCAGAGCCCCGGCCCGGGATTTCGCGGCCGGATTCCAGATCGACTCTTGGCGGATCAGCGCCGCGATCACGGCCCGGTCCACGCCGGCAGCTTCGGCCTGGGCCTTCAAGTCTTCAGTGTGGAGCAGGGGGAAAATGAGTCGATAGGTGCGGGCATCGGCCGGGGCACCCCGGACCAGTGCCCGTCGGGCCAGCGTGACCGCTGCCGAGGGCTGGCCATCCTGCTGCAGCACGTTGGCCGCGGCCAACAGGCGTTCCGGTTGCCAGCGGGCATCGGCCAGGAGCCAGTCGCGCTCCCATTCGATCTCCTGGGTCATGGCCAGACTTCGGAGACTGGCGAGACGGGCGGCAGCGCTGTCGAGATCCACAAACGATTCGAACTTGTCGGCCGCCGCAGGGGGACTCCACGGTTCCAGTCCCAGCCGCTTGAAGCTCACCACCGCATAGTATGATGCGGAGTCCCGCGCGATCACCGATTGCCACAATCCCTCAGCCCGTTTCCGCTGGCCGGCCCGATCAAAGGCGCGGCCGGCCCAGTATCCGGCCGCGAGACCCTCGGACCCGGCGAACATCTGGTGGGCCCGTTCCCATTCTTCGCCGGCCTGCAACTCGTGACCGTTTTCCCACTGGATCAGCCCCGCCAGAAAGGCGGCGCGCGGAGCGTTCTCGTACTTGGGAAAGCGATCGATCATCGACAGCCAGGCGGTCCGGGCGGCCGAGTCCTGGTCGGCCCGCCAGTTGATCTCGCCGGCACTGAACAAAGACTTGGCCGCGATCAGTGAGTCGGAACTCTTCGCCAGGCGGGATAAGATCGTCAGCGCCGCGGCCCGCTGATTAAGTCGATTGAGCGAGATAGCCCGCTGGTAGTTCGCTTCGTTGGCCTCCCGTGAGCCGGAGGCCACTTTGGCGAAGGCCGCGACCGCTTCTCGATGGCGGCCCACCTGAGCCAGCGCCATTCCGTAACTCAATCGATCGGCCGGGGTACCGAGACCGGCGGCAAAGGCGCGCGGAAAGAGAGTGGCCGCCTTGGATCCGAGCCGGGATTTGCTCGCGGCCCTGGCCAACTGAAGCGACTGCGCGGCAGTGGTCTGCACCTGCATCCTGGCCAGAAGGTCCAACGCCGCGGCGACGTCCGGTGTTCCGGCCCGACGCCCGGCAAAGGCGATCAGGGAGTCCCGCAGGACCAGCCGCTGAGATGACTTGGTGGCAAGGGGCAGTCGTAAGCGGGTGGCATCGAGGACCCGGCCGAGTGAGTCGTAGCGGATGGCGGCGCCCAGCGGGTCGCCATTCAATTCACGGGCCTGGGCTTCGGTTTCCAGCAGGTGAGCCAGGACGATGGGGGATTTGATCTTCTGGTACAGCACCTGACGGTCGAGGCTGTCAGGAGTGGTGAGCGCGGTGCGGCGGATCAGCCATTCATTAAAAGAAGGGATGACGGTCGTGGCAGCAGCGCGGGCGCCCGAATCGGGATTCCCCAATCCGAGCGCCGCGATGAATGCTGTTTGAAGCAGGGATGCGATCACCCGTGGTCCACATGGTCGGTGTACTGTGGATCTTACCGACTGGCCAGCCAGCTTGGCAACGCAATGAGGTTGGCCACGATCCCGGCATGATCCGAAGGCCAGATCGGGAAGAACGGTCCGGGGATCTTGTCGCTGGCCCGGTTGCCCACCAGGTGGACTTCTCCCTTTACCGGATCGCGCCGGGAGCCCAGCCCGCGGGCGAAGACATAGTCGATCCGCTGATCCAGGTCGGGTGCGGTGTTGGAGAGATCGGCCACATGGCAGCAGGTGAACCCATCGGACCGGGGACGCAGCTCGGCCCAGACATCGGAGAAGCCGGCGGCCAGCAGAGTCTCGTGCATCGGCGAGCCCACCACATCATTAAAGTCGCCCAGCAGGATCGCCGGGGAATCGTCACCAACCGTAGCGCCCAGTTCGGCGGCCTGGGCCGCCCGCAGCAGATCGAGCCCGGCCGCGCCCCCTGATTCGAGATGGGTGCTGGCCACGGTGTAGCGCCGGGCGTCCAGCTTGAGATCCAGCACGATGTATCCCCGAACGATGGTCACCCCAGGCGCCACTACTCCGATGTTGTGGGTGAAATTGCGGGCGATCGGGTCGGACTGAAGCCGTACTCCGGGGCCGATCAGAATCGCATCGTAGTCCACCAGGCTGATGCCCGGTATGGGCGCGGCCTGGGTGTTCTGGACCGTGGCCGCGACCCGATAGTGGAGACCCCGCCTGGAAAGTTCGCTCAACAGCGTAGCGAGAAAGTCCTGGTGAATCACCGCGGTGCCCCCCAGCGCGGTGAGGTCGATATCGAGTTTGGAGACTTCCTGCAGCCCGACAACGTCGGGCCGGTTACGGGCGATCTCCCGGGCCATCGCCCTGGCACGAGTGGGGAAATCGGTCTGCGAAACCACCGTCACCGCAGCCACCAGGGCAGCCACATCGTCGGCCGGGTCGGGAGATGCCAACGCCCGAATCACCAGGTCGACATCGGCCCCGATATACATGTTGCGCGACATGACCGTGATGGCGCCGAATCGGTTCTCGCCACCGCCGTGGGTGTCTGCGTTTGAGCTGGAAGTCTGGAAGGCCGACGGCCCCAGCATGTCGGCCGAGGAACAGCCGAGGGAGAGGACCGCAGCGAGGGCAAGGAGTCTGGCAGAGCGAGGCATGGGCTCTCCCGGTGATGGTTGGCGCTTGATATAGCACTCTGCACTGGGGGCCGCCAGCTTGATGACCGGCCCGTGACTCGACCGGGACCTGCGGGTGGGGTTAGGATCTTCGCCATGCAATTCTCCGGTCTGCTTCCCCCCGCAATCGCCTGGCTGGCGCTGACCTTGCCCCGCCCTCGGGCTCGGAGATCGCTGGCCGGAGGCATCGTCGTTGGTCTTGGCCTCGCCAGTCTAGCGGTCGCAGGCGCCGCCGATTGGCGAAGTGTGGGCCTGCCGCCGACCTATCTGGCAATCACCGCCGCCCTTCTGCTACTCGGCACCGGGCTGGCGCTGTGGTCGGCGGTCGGGGCGATCCAGGCTGGAGAGCTATCTGATCGGCCGGTATTGACCTGGGTCGCGATTGGAGTGGTGGTGGCCCTGGGGACCTGGGTGGCTGGGCCGGTGGCCGCGGCGGGCGGACTGATGCGGTCGCTGGTCGCCCTGGTCGGGCTGCTCGCGGTCTTGGGTGGGATCATCGTCGCAGGAGGAAAGCTGCGGCTGGCCGAACGGCTGGCGGGACTGAATCAGCGAATCATCGGTCAATCTTCAGCCGAGACGTCGACCAATCCGATCTTGCTGGTGGCCCACCTGCTGCTGGTTCTGCTCGCCTTTTTTGCGCCCCATCTGCTGGTACTGCTACTGGGAGCATTCGGAGCGGTGATCACCGGGCTGATGATCGCAAAGGAGAGGGCGTGGCCAGTCATCGCCGGACTGGTGCTGCTGGCAATGGTGAGCGGATTCACTGTGTCCGTGGCCGGTGAAATGCCGCTCCATCTGGCAGCGCTTAAGGATGGGCCTTTCAGCCCGGCCTTCGAGCTGCTCGCCACGGCGGGATTCTTTCTGGCCCTCTGGCCGCTGCTTGGCCTCTTCCCCTTTCATGCCAGGTGGGGCGGACCAGGGACCAAGCTGGCCGCGGCGGCCATCCTGATTCGGGTAATCGTACCGGTCCTCTCCGGCGGCACCGAACACTGGCAACCGCTGGTCTTTCCTTTATTAGTGCTCTCGGTCTGGTACGCTGCGGGGATCGGCTCTCCCCGACTCGCTCTGGCCGCCATTGCCACCGGTGGTCTGGTGACCCTGCACCCGTCAGCCCAATGGGCTGGGGTTATCCTCCTGCTGGGGGAGGCGCTGGTATCCACCGGTGGGCGCTTTATCCCGGGCAAGGGTTTCGAGTCGGGGCTGATTGGTCTGGTAGCGGTGCTGATGATGGGAGCCCTGGTACCCCTGCTCACCGGTGCGCTCCAGACCCAGGTCTTCTACACCGTTTTGTTGGCCGCCGGTCTGGCGCTGGTATTCCTGGTGAGGGAGCCTTCGCGCTCGCGTTGACCGCCGCTCTCAGCGTCCTTAGGTTTTCCGGCTCTCGCGCCGGAACTCTTCCGGCTCATTATCCCGCTCCGCTGGAGAGCGCTATGGCCTTCACTCTGCCGCCACTCCCTTACGACTACACCGCGCTGGAACCGCACATTGACGAACAGACGATGCGGATCCATCACGACAAGCACCACGCCGCGTACGTCAACAACCTGAATGCCGCGCTGGAGCCGCATGCCGCGCTCCAGTCCAAGTCGCTCGATGAGCTGATCAGCAGCATCGATGCGTTGCCGGAGGCCATCCGGGGTCCGGTCCGCAACAATGGCGGCGGTCACCACAATCACACCTTCTTCTGGGAAATCATGGCGCCGGGCGGTGCCAAGGAGCCCCAGGGTGCGCTGGCCGACGCGATCAACAAGACCTTCGGCGGCTTCGACAAGTTCAAGGAAGCCTTTACCAAGGCGTGCACGACCCGGTTCGGCAGCGGCTGGGGCTGGCTGGCGCTCAAGAAGGACGGTTCGCTGGAGGTCTACAGCACCGCCAATCAGGACAGCCCGGTGATGGAAGGAAAGAAGCCTTTGCTCGGCTGCGATGTGTGGGAACACGCCTACTACCTCAAGTACCAGAACAAACGTCCGGACTACGTCGCCGCCTGGTGGAACGTGGTGAACTGGACCGAAGTCGGAAAGCGGTTTGGGAAGTGAGGAGTGAGGAGTGAGGAGGAACTCATCGCTTTATGAATTCCTCCTCACTACTCAAAGCTTGGCCTGAGATTAGTTCCTCCTCACTGACACCTCATTACGGTTACCTCAATGCCCATGCCTGCCGTCGGTTCACCCGCTCCCGACTTCACTCTCGCCTCCACCGCCGGGAGCAACGTCACCCTCTCGTCCCTCAAGGGAAAGAACGTTTTGCTGGCCTTTTTCCCCCTGGCGTTCACCGGGACCTGCACCAAGGAACTGTGCGCGTTCAGCGACGACTACAGCCAGTTCCAGAACGCCAACACCGTGGTGCTCCCGATCAGTGTGGACTCGGTGCCGACGCTCAAGGAGTTCAAGGCGAAGGAGAAGTATGGGGTCGACATGCTGAGCGACTTCAAGCGCGACGTGAGCCGGAAGTACGGCACCCTGCTGGAGGAGCACTTCTTCTCCAATCGGGCCTATATCATCATCGACAAGGACGGCATCGTCCGCTGGACCTACGCCGAGGAGACTCCCAGTACCAAGCGGGAGAACTCCGAGATCCTGGCGCAGCTCAAGAAGCTTTCCTGAATTAGCCAAGGTCGAGGGTAGGTATGGTCTGGGACGATTGGCCTCCCTCGACCTCTCCGTTGCTCACCGAGTATTCCAGCCGGGACAATCCATCCTGGGCCTTGAGCGGCCGGCGGGCCGAGGTCATCGGCGCCGGCCGCTCCGGTGTGGGTCAGATCCGGGTCCGTCCCTGGAGCATCGCCCGCAACGTGCGACTCGAAGTGAACGGGACCGCACCTCAGACGGTCTCGCTCACGGTCGCGCCGGATGAGATCGTCCGGGTGTTGCAGGCCGGCGAGGTCCAGCTCACCGAGCGGATCACTACCGCGCTGGATCATCCACTCATCTTCTGGAGTATCGTCGCCGACGCCCCGGTCTCGATCCGGCTGGCGTGGATCAGCGACTTGTCGGATCCCGGCGGCGATGGGTCCCGGCTGGTTCCTCTGGTGGCCGAGGAGCCGCACCAGGTCGAGAGCCATCTGCGGGTGGGGCGGGCGGAATCGACCGCGCGGTTTCAGCTTCAGCCGGTGAGCGGTATCGCCGGTATCACCGGCGCGGTGGATGACTCACTCGGCTTCGAGGTGCGAAGCGATCGGATCCTTCGCATCGTGCTCGCCGCCGGAGCAGACGACGCGGAACTGGATCGAGCGCTCGATGCTCTGCGGCGGCGAAAGCTCCGGGCCTTTCGGCAGGATCGAATCCTCCATGCCCGCCGCATCGAGGATCGTCTGGTGGGGCTGGTCTCACCCGACCCGCTACTGAACCGGACCTTCGGGTGGGCCAAGGTCCGGCTGGATGGGATGCTGGAGGCGCGACCCCACAGGGGCCGTGACGTCCCGACTGAACCGGTCCGGGTCGCAAGGGCGACCCTGGCGATGGGAGACCGGGACCTGGCCCGGGATGTGATCCGGGCGCTGCGAGCGGGAGACCGGACTGATCGCGAGGCATTGCCCGAGCTGATCGACAGCTACATTCGCTGGACCGGCGAGATGCTGCCGGACTCCGTGGCCGAGGCAAGACGGGAGGAGTACGACGTTGAGCAGGCGGGGTCCTCCGATCCTGCCGGTCTGGTGCTCGGGATCATCGAAGGGGTCTGGGGTCTCCACCCCGATGCCGTTCGGGGCGAACTGGAGATGCTCCCCAAGCTCCCCGCGGGATGGAACGAGATGACGCTGCAACGGGTTCGGGTTGGGGCGACCACCCTCGATCTTCGGCTGCGGCGCCGGCCCGAGCGCACCGTGCTCACGGTGTACCGATCGGCCGGTCCTCCGCTCAAACTCAGGATCGGTCTGCGGGACCGGAGCGGGACCGGCCCGATCACCCTCGATGAGGTGGAACTGGGGGGGCCGGAGATCCGGTTTACCACTGAGGAGTCGCACGAAGTGGCCTTCTATGACCAGTAGCGACGTAATCCTGCAGGAACGGCCCGATCCGCCTTACGCCACCTTTGCCCTGCTGGCGGGGTGCTGGATCATGGCGCTGGTGACCTTCCCCGGTAATCAGGATGCCCTGCTGATCCGGCTCTTCCGTTTTGGGGCCAAGGAGAATGGGGCGATTGCCTCGGGCGAGTACTGGCGGCTGCTCACGACCGCCTTTCTGCATGGCGGATTCATCCACCTGCTGGTCAACTCCTACTCGTTGTATGTGCTGGGCCGGCTGATTGAACGGGTACTGGGGCGGCCCCGCTATCTGGCGACCTATTTCGTGTCGGCCGCCACCGGCTCACTGGCCAGCTGGGCCTTCAATTCCCATCTCGGAGTGGGGGCCTCGGGCGCGATCTTCGGATTGCTGGGCACTGCGCTCTATTTGAGCTGGCGGGGAAAGACCGCCCACATCCCGCCCACCGCGCTCCGATCACTCGGCATGTGGACGGTCTACAATCTGGTCTACGGATTCATCACTCCCACCATCGATAACGCGGCCCACCTTGGAGGTATGGCTGGTGGGGTGCTCTGCGCCGCGGTGCTGAGCAGTACCGCGGTATCGCAGGGCCTGGTGGCGGCTTCGCTCGCCACACTCGGGTGGGCCGCGGTGGCGATTGCCGGCACTCCCGACATCACTCCCCAGATTACTGCGTTTATCGAATCCGATCAGGCTCGGGCCGGCGGCGACACCGCCGCCGAGGTGGCCCAGCTGGAGATGGCGCCCGAACTCGCGCCGGCAGTGGCCACCCTGGCGTTCCGTAAGCTTCAGGGGGGAGAGACAGTGGCTGGGCTCGCGCTGGCTGATTCGGCACTGCGTCTCTTGCGGGATACCAGCGCCCGGGCGGCGGCCTTTCGTCGCGGTAGCGAAGTGATCGGCATCGACAATGGTTCGCTGGGCCACGAATTGGCCAGAATCGCACAGGACCCTGGTTTCATTCTGCGGCCTGACAGCGCAGAAACTGGAGATAGCACCAGGCCGTAGGGCGATGGAACATTCCTGCGCAACCGGCGACCTGCGTGACTGCTGCCCCCCGAGTTTTCGCTAATCCCGATAGAGTCATCCACGCGACCCCCGATTTCCGGATCGGGACTTTTCGCTGCCCGGTGAATCACCCCGAGTTCGCGACCGCGGGTCCGATCGAAGGGTACACCGTGGCGTTCCCCCGATCGTCGGTGTGGATCCAGCACCAGGATCGCCCGGCCTTCGTGGCCGATCCTGGAACGGTCACGATCTACAATCGGTGCCAGCCCTACATTCGGCGGCCGCTCGGGGCCGAGGGCGATCGGTCCGACTGGTTGAGTCTGAGCCGGGAGCTGGCGATTTCGATCGTGGCGGGGATCGACCCGGAGGCCGCCGCAAATCCCGACGGACCATTCCCGATTGCGTTTGGGCCCTCCAGCGCCGAGCTGTACTTCCAGCAGCGGGTGCTGTTCCATCGGGCCCTGGAGGGATCGATCGATGAGGTGGAACTGGAGCAGGGAGTGGTGTTACTGGCCGGCGCCGCGCTCGAGCGGGCCCTGCTGGCGGGCCGGCCACGGCGCTCGCGGCGCTCGGCTTCAATGCGAGAAATGGTGGAGGCGGCCCGGGCCGAAATCGCCCGGGATCCCTTCGCTTCTCGCAGCATCCGGGAACTGGCTGCCACTGTCGGCGCTTCCCCGTTCCACCTCTGCCGCTCCTTTCGCCGCTTCACCGGTCTCACTCTGCATCACTATCAACTCGAGCTGCGCACCCGCGTAGCGCTGGAGCGCATCGAGGGCGCGGGCCGAAACCTGAGTCGCCTGGCTCAGGAACTGGGCTTCTCCAGTCACAGTCACTTTACCGCGGCATTCCGGGAGCGGATGGGTCAGACGCCTTCGCGGGCGCGCAGGATGCTTCGGCTTCGTTAGCCTCGCCCCAGCTGGGGCATTCATCGCAGTTCAACACCCAGCCAGCAAGATCACGAACAGAGGACGGAGGAAGCAGCATTTTCTCTTTGTTGTTCTCCGTCATGCCTCGGTGTTCTCCGTGGCTCCGCGTTGAACAGCAAGGGAGGTCATTCGCGGAACCTCGGTACGGTCGACAAACCTTGAGCGCAATCGGGCGATAGCGGGGTAGGTGGGGTTTTCTAGGTTGGCCAAGAGCTGAAGTCCAGCTCGGACTACCACCTACGTGAGGCTTCAATGGTTCGTGAGCGAGTGTTGTTCTCCCTGGTGCTGTTTTGCATCGGCGTACTGGTTGTGTCGAGGCTTGCAGGACAGAGTCCGCCCGGCGGTCCTCGGGCGGATAGTCTGTATCTGGCGAAGCAATGGCCCGAGGCGGCCGCGGCGTACGCCAAGGCGGCGGAATCGGAACCAGCCAACCCGCGTCTCTGGTACCGGCTGGGTGTTTCGGAGCACAACCAGAACCATTTCGACAAGTCGGAGAAGGCCTTTACCAAGGCGACCGCCTTGCCACCTCCCCCCGGGGCCGGCCCGCTCCGGAG
The DNA here is from genome assembly GCA_964578865.1 of uncultured Gemmatimonadaceae bacterium. Taxonomy (GTDB): domain Bacteria; phylum Gemmatimonadota; class Gemmatimonadetes; order Gemmatimonadales; family GWC2-71-9; genus JADJOM01. The sequence goes on from CAZOES010000048.1 coordinate 9,498, forward strand.
CATGGTCTGGTACAACCTCGCGGCTGCGCGTTCCCGTCAGGGCAAGGTCGACGGCGCCCTTGCGGCACTCGACTCAGCTCTCAAGTTCGGCAAGTTCCCGCCCAAGACCCTCGAAGATGATACCGACTTCGCTTCGATCAAGAACGATCCTCGCTTCGCCGACCGGCTGAAAGCGGCACACTTCTCGTTCTTCCCCTGCGATACCATTCCCCATACCCGGGATTTCGATTTCTGGGTTGGCGAATGGGACGTCTACACTACCCAGGGGAAGAATCTGGCCGGCCACAGCCGGATCGACCGAATCCTGAGTGGCTGTGCCATTCAGGAGAACTGGGCCGGAGGGATAGGCGACACCGGGAAGAGCTTCAACTGGTACAACACGGTCACCCAGGAATGGCAGCAGACCTGGATCGCCGATCAGGCCTACTCTACCGAGTATCGGAAGGGGAAACTGGAGGGGAACAACCTGACACTCATGGCGGAGAGTCACAACGGGCAAGGCGTCCTGACCCTCACTCGGCTCACCTTCACCAACATGGACCCGAATCGGGTGCGACAACTGTTCGAGACGTCGACCGATGGCGGCAAGACCTGGAGTCCGTCGACGGATTTGATCTATGTGAGGGTGGGGAGTGGAGTGAAGCCGTAAGGTCTACCAAAGACACACCTCATCCCGACGCCGAACGGAGTGAGGAGGAGGGACCTACTATCCCAGAGTAGGTCCCTCGATCCCCCTCGTTACACTC
>CAZOES010000048.1:10253-26637 GCA_964578865.1 uncultured Gemmatimonadaceae bacterium
TCTCTTCGCAACTTTCGTGCTCTTCGTGGTAAAATATCAAATCAGGACACTGCCGATGACAGTATCAGAACTTCGGGTGTCGTGTCACCAGCGTGCGCGGTTCCGTCATCTCCTCCATCGCGTACTTCACCCCCTCGCGGCCGAACCCTGAGTCCTTGACCCCACCGTACGGGTAATTGTCGACCCGGAGAGTGGGGAAGTCGTTGGCAATAACGCCGCCCACTTCGAGCTGCTGGAATGCCTGGAAGATCCGGTTCACGTCATGGGTGAAGATGCCGGTCTGCAAGCCGAAGTCGGAATCGTTCACCTCCTTCATCGCATCCGCCCAATCATCGTAAGCCGCCACGATACTCACCGGACCGAAAATCTCCTTGCAGGAGACCTTGGCGTCGTGAGGTACGTTGGTCAGCAGGCCGGGTGTGAGCACGTTGCCGTTACGCTTGGGCGCTAACAAGACCCTGGAGCCCGCGCTGACCGCTTCATCGGTCCAGGCCTGCACCCGGTCCGCGGCCGCCCGGTCGATCATGGGACCAACCACGGTCTTGGGATCGAGCGGGTCGCCGCAGGGCAATGCCGCGCTGGCGGCAACAAACTTCTCCACGAATCGATCGTAGATCGGCCGGTGCACCAGGATTCGCTGCACCTTGATACAGACCTGCCCGGCGTAAGCAAAGGCGCCGAAGGCCAGCCGGGAGGCCGTCCAGTCCAGGTCGGGCGAGTCCTCATGCACGATCGCCGCGGCGTTCCCGCCCAGCTCGAGACAGACCTTTTTCTTCCCCGCCACATTCTTGAGATGCCAGCCCACCGTGGGACTGCCGGTAAAAGTCAGCATGGCGAAGCGGGGGTCGCTGGCCAGTTTCTCGGCGATCGGGATCGGCAGGTGCAGCACGTTGTAGGCGCCGGCCGGTAGGCCACACTCGGCCATGATGGTGCCGAGCCGGAAGGCCATCTGGGGACACTGCGGTGGCGGCTTCACTACGAGGGCGCTGCCCACGGCAATGGCCGGCGCAACTTTGTGGGCCAGCAGGTTGAGCGGGAAGTTGAAGGGTGAGATCGCGCTGATCGGCCCGACCGGGAAGCGATGCACCAGACCGGTGTAACCCACGGTCCGGGGATCGACGTCGAGCGGGATCATCTCCCCGCCGAATCGCCTGGCTTCGTCGGCGGCGAACGAGAAGGTCATGATGGCGCGATCGACCTCGCCGAGCGACTGGGTGATCGGCTTGCCGCAGCTGATGGCCAGCTCGGTTGCCAGGGCCTGACGTTCCCGGGTCAGTCCATCGGCGATGCGAACCAGCAGATCCCGCCGGGCCTGCCTCGGCATCGCCTTCATGGCCTGGAAGCCGGCCTGGGCTGAACCGATGGCCTGCTCCAGGTCGGCCGGAGTGCCCTGGGCTGCGATTACCGCGGTCTGATCAGTAAACGGGTTGCGGACCGCGTCGGTGACCCGCCCGTCCAACTGCAGATGGTTGCCGTTAATGAAAGGGGTGAGTTGAGCGACGGCTGCAGGCATAACTCCTCGTCAGTACCGGGTACCGAGTACCGAGTTATCCGAGCCGGCGTGCTCGGTACACGGTACTCGGTACTTCTGTTTGCAATCTTGCGTCCCCGCAATGCCGTGGCAACTTACCCGCCCATGCCCCTTGCTGACGACACGCAGTGAATCCCCGGCAATCGCTTCTGATCGCTGGTCCGGTCGTTACGTTCTCCGCGATCGCCGGTCTGTGGGTCAGCGCCGAACGAGCAGAGCGGGTCGAGCTCGACCGGGCCGAGGCGGCCATGGCGCGGAGCGCAGCGGCGTATCTCTCGGTTGTGGTGCCTGCGGGGACCGCCAACGGCTACGACGCGGCCCGGCTGCTGGCTGCGGTCAACAATCTGGAGCGAGCCACCTTCTGGCCCGGAGGGATCCAGGTCTCGCTCGGTTCGGTGCCTCTCCTGCCGGATACCATCGGGCTGGTTCCGGTCCCCGATTCCTTGCTTAAGCGACTGGATGAGCGGCGAGAACCGGTCATCGTTGCTTACCCGAGTCACCGCACCGCGCTGGTGCCGTTCCTCGACCGCGATCGTTTTGCCATGCTGGGGTGGACCGCGGCCTGGGGCACCGTTCGGTCTGAAATCCCTTCGATAATATCCCGCCTGACCGCCACCTTCGCGGCGATTTTCACGCTGATCTCGGTGGTGGCCTTCGCCAAGCTCACCGATCCACGCTGGCGGGCGTTGTATCTGGTCTGCGCCTTCGGTTTTCTGACTGCTTTAGCCACCGATCTCGGGTGGAGTGTCGCCAAGGTGGCGCGGTCGGCCGCCGAGATCCGGATTCTCACTCTTAAACGTCTGGTGGAGGTGGCGGCCACCGCCCCGGGGGTCCGGCAGGCGATGCTCCCTGAAATTGCGGTGGGGGTGCGAGTTCGTCCCCTCAGCCAGGTCAGCGCGGCGCAGTCGGATGTGGTGTGGGGCGAGGATGCCCAGGGGCAAACCGTCACGGCAGTGGCGGCTGCTCCCCGGACTCAGAGTGCCCTCGAACTCACGTTGCAGCCTGATGGCGAGAATCTGGCCCGGCTTACCTGGCTGTTGGCCGCCTGGGTCGGTGGTGGAGTTCTCGGACTCGCGATCACCACCGGCGGAGGGCGATATTCCAAGGGTGGGCTCCCCGAGGAGCAGGTTTCGATTAGCGGAGATGCATGACCATCGCAGGTGAGGTCCCCCAGGCTGACGCCGGGCTGGCCCTGATCGGGTCGGTTGCGCAGCTGCTCAACACCGGACTCGGCGCCGAGGAGACGCTGGGTCTGGTGGCGGAGGCGCTCCGCAAGGGCCTGGGGGTGACCAACGTCCAGCTCTGGCTGCGGGAGCCCAACGCCACCACGGTCCGTGCAATCACTGCCCCGCGACCGCCAGGCGCCCCGCGAACCAGCCGCTCGTTTGCGGTTTTGCCGGAAGCAGGGGAGAACACCTATCGGCTGCCACTGCTGCATGAAGGCGAGCGGCTGGGGATGCTGGAGATCACCCCCCCTCCCGACCCCTCGGTCACCGACCGGCTGCTGCCGATCGTGGCCGATATCCTGGCCCCGTTTCTCGCCTCGATCGAGTTGTCGGAGGACCTGGCTTACGAAGTCGCGCTGCGTTCCCGGGAAATCGAAGAGCAGCGCCGGTTCATTACCCTGGTCATCGACTGTCTTCCGGTGGGGCTGTACGTGGTGGACCGGGAGTACCGGATTCAGATCTGGAACCGGAAACGGGAAATGGGGACCCAGGGTCTCCGGCGGGACGAAGTAGTCGGCCGGCCGGTGTTCGATGTGCTGACCCGCCAGCCTCCCGGCCGGCTGCGGGAGGAGTTCGACGAGGTGTTCCGGAGCGGTCAGGCCCGTCAGCTCGAATTGGAAGTCGATGTCGGCGGCGAGCCGAAATACTACCGGATCAGCAAAATTCCGATGCGGCAGGACGGCGAGAGCATCAGCCACGTGATCACGATCGGTGAGGATGTTACCGAAGGCCACGTGGCCCAGCAGCGGATTCTCCAGAGCGAGAAACTCGCGGCCATCGGCCAGCTCGCTGCCGGCATCATGCACGAGATCAACAACCCGCTGGCGACTATCGGGGCCTGCGTGGCGGCGCTGGAGAACCGGATCAGCGATAACGTGCCGGGACCGCAGCAGTCCTCGGTGCGGGAATATCTCGAGATCATCGACAAGGAAGTGCAGCGCTGCGAAGGAATCGTGGACGGGTTGCTGGACTTCAGCCGTCCCAAGGGAAAGGCCAAGGGGCCGGTCAACGTCTCTACCATTCTGGAAGACACCCTGTTCCTCCTCAAGCACCACGAGCGATTCCGCAAGTTCGACGTCATCCGCGACCTGTCGGAGCAGTTGCCTCAGGTTCACGCCAATGCCGAGCAGCTGATCCAGGTGTTCATGGCGATCATGCTGAACGCGCTCGATGCTATGGAAGAAGGGGGCTCGATGACGGTCCGCTCCCGGCTGGGCACGGTGCATCAGGATGAAGTCGAGGTGGAGATCGAAGACACCGGGATCGGTATTCCCCGGGCCGAGTTGCCCAAGATCTTCGAACCGTTCTACACCACCAAACCCCCGGGCCGCGGCACCGGGTTGGGGTTGTCGGTGTGCTACGGAATCGTGGCGGAGCACGGCGGACGAATCGAGGCCGATAGTCAGCCGGGGCGGGGGTCGGTGTTCCGGGTGTTTTTGCCGCTGCAGGGTAAGTAGGGGGCTAATAGCTAAAGGCTAAGAGCTATCGTGGCGATCCTACCACCTCCCAGGACGTTGGGTCTGGCACAATAGCTCTTAGCTTTCAGCCTTCAGCCAAAACACAGGACTCAAACGTTTGAAAATCCTAGTCGTCGAAGACGATCGCACCGTGGGCCAGTACGTCCTGCGCGGGCTCCAGGAGCAGGGCTTCGGGGCGGATCTGGTGCCCGACGGTAATGAGGCGCTCACGGCCAGCTCCCATGGCAACTACGACCTCATCATCCTCGATCTACGGCTGCCGGGGATGACCGGGTTCGAAGTGCTGCGCACTCTGCGGGACCGGGGCAATGCAACCCCGGTGCTGGTGCTCACGGCCCAGGACGCGGTGGACTTCAAGGTCCAGGCACTGCGTTCCGGCGCCGACGACTATGTCACCAAACCCTTCGCCTTTGAAGAACTGCTGGCCCGGGTGGAGGCCTTGGGCCGGCGGCCCAAACAGATGGCGCCCAAGAGTCTCCGGGTGGCCGATCTGGAACTCGATCTGGGCACCCGCGAAGTGACCCGGTCGGGCCGGCGGATCGAGCTGACTCCCAAAGAGTACGCCGTGCTCGAGTACCTGATGCGCCATGTGGGCCGGGTCATGTCGCGCACCCTGATCACCGAGTATGCCTGGGACTATCACTTCGATCCCGGAACCAACATCGTGGACGTGGTGATCAACCGGCTGCGGAAGAAAGTGGATGCGGGCCAATCGCAACGATTGATCAATACCGTGCGGGGGGTGGGGTACGTGATAAAGCCCTGACGGAACCAATGTCATCCATCCGCAGTCGCCTGACCTTATGGTACGCCATCGCCCTTCTGGTAACGGTAGGGTCGTTTGGTGGCGCGCTGTATTTCGAACGACAGCGGTCCGGTCTGCGGGAACTGGACTCCCGGCTCCGGCTCGAAGGAAGTCTGGCGGCGCAGTATTTCATCACCTTCCAACGCCAACTGGGCCAGACTCTCGAAGCCGGACAGACTCCCACCCTCGCCATCAATCAGGTGGGCGGGTACCTGAGTGCAGTGCAGGACTATGTCGTCATCTTCGATCCCGACCGGGTTCCGATCTACCGCAACGCCATCGCGACCAAAATCTTCAGCGGCACTGCGCTGCTCCAACTCGGCGCAGTGGCCGGTGACGGCGGAACGAAGGGGGTGCAGGTCGGGGCGGTGAAGATCGAAGGAGAAGACCGGGAGCTGCGCTACGCCCAGGTGCCGCTGCCCGGTATCTGGATGGAGCCGGCCAGCATGGTAGTGGCCGCGCCGGTGGACTCGGTGCCCTTCAGCGCCCAACAGCTGCTGCGAGCCATGCTGGTGATAGCCCCGGTGATTCTGGTTGGCAGTATCGGGCTGGGTTACGTGCTGGCCGACACCAGCCTCCGGCCGCTGGAGGGGATGGTCGACGAGCTGGAGGCGATTACCGACGGTCGGAGTCTGCACCGCCGGGTGGCGCCGGTCTCGGCTGATGAGCTGGCCCGGCTGGCCAATACCATGAACCGGATGCTGGCCCGGCTGGAGGAGAGCTTCGGGAGTCTCCGCCGATTCACCGCCGACGCGAGCCATGAGCTCAAGACTCCGCTCATGGTGCTGCGCGCCGGGGTCGAACGGGCCATGGCCACGCCCAAGACTCCCACCGAAGCATTGCAGCCGCTGGAAGAGGTGCTAGAAGAGATCCACCGGATGAGTGAAATGGTGGAGAACCTGCTGACCTTGGCCCGGGCCGACGAAGGAGGCGTCAGGCTGGCGGTCGATCCGGCCGACCTCCGGGAACTGATCGGGGAGGCCTCGGAGACGGCGGGGATCCTGGGTGAAGAAAACAACATCGCAGTACGGACCGAGGTACCGGCCGATCCGGTGATCGTGGCGATCGACCGGAGCCGGGTCCGTCAGCTGTTGCTTAATCTGGTGACCAACGCGATCAAGTACACGCCCTCAGGTGGCAAGGTGAGCCTGGGTCTGGTAGATCAGGGGGAAGCGGTAGCTATCGTGGTGGGCGACAACGGCATCGGCATTCCCGCCAACGATGTGCCTCACATCTTTGACCGCTTCTACCGGGTCGATACCGCGCGTACCCGGACCGGCGAGCGGCCGGGAACCGGGCTTGGCCTGGCCATAACGAAATGGATCGCTGAGGCTCACGGAGGGAATATCACGGTCCAGAGCAGGATGGGACGCGGCACCGTGTTCACAGTTACCCTCCCGAAACGACCTGGCGGGGCCCTTCCAATCGGAGTCACGGCTACCTCGATGGAGGCAGCCGACCTGCTTTCGTCGGAAGACGGCAACCGGTGATCTCCGCTCTGGCGTAATCCGTCCCCCCACCTATATTCGCCCGACTTCTCTCCTTCACCTGCTTTCCCGTGTGCAGGTGAAACGCAGTTGCACGTTTTCATGGCAGGCTCTGCAGCGGCCCCGGAATAACTCGGCAGCTAATCTGTCTGTCATCGATTTGTCATGTTGGCGGCGTTGCGCTGCAATGGCCGCACGGTAGGTTCCCGCATCGGCTCACCTACGGAGGCTGGTTCGTGTTCGAGAACCTCATCGAATCTGGTCGTAAGCCCAAGGCATCTCTCGGCCAGCAGGCTGTTTCCATCGCGATCCACGCCGGCATTCTGTTTGGCGCCATCAAGGCGACCCAGAGTGCTGCCGAGGTGATCAAGGATATCGCGGTGGATACCACGATGGTCTTTCTGAAACCACCCGAAGCTCCACCCCCGCCGCCCCCACCGCCGGAGCAGGTTGTGGTGAGCGCCAACCCGCCGCCGCAGGGGTTCCAGGTCATTACCCCGCCCGACAATATCCCGACCGAGATCCCCCCGGTGAACCTGAACGAACGGTTCGATCCGAAGGATTTCACCGGTAAGGGAGTTGAGGGTGGCATCGCGGCCGGCGTGGCCGGGGGCACTGGACCGGTCCCCACGATCGCGGGTGAGGTCTTTCTTGCGGCCGAAGTCGACGAGCAGCCTCAGATCACCAACGCTGATGCATGCCGGAACGCCCTGTTGGCCGCATATCCGGCGGTGATGAAGTCGGCCGGGATCCCCGGCAAGGTGAGCATGCAGTTTGTGGTCAATACCGACGGCCGGGTCGATCCCACCTCGATCAAGGTGATGACGAGCAGTCACAAGGCGTTTGAGGATCCGGCGAAGTCAGTGATTACCAGCACGAGCTGCACGTTCAAGGCTGGCAGTTCGCGCGGCCAGCCGGTGCGGGTGCTGGTTCAGCAGGCGGTGTCCTTCAAGTTGGCGAACTAGTCGAAATCGGGCCGGCCCCACTCCCCGGGGCCGGGCACTCTACTCTCCACGGAGGTTCGGCGGTCATGCAACACGGTATTGATATCCTGAAGCTGTGGGACGCGGCGGGTACCTTCGCCCGGGGCGTCATCCTGGTCATGGCCATCATGTCGCTCTGGTCGCTGTCGGTCGCGATCACCAAGTTCATCACGATCAAGAAGAGCCAGAACGCGACCAAGAAGTTCGCCCCCGAGTTCTCCCGCGCGATCCAGGAAGAGAACCTGGAGAAGGCAATCGCCCTCTCCGAGAAGAACCAGAACAGCCACATCGCCAAGGTGCTGGGCGGCGCGCTGGGCGAAGTGAAGCCGCTGATTCAGGACCGGGCCACCATCACCTCGGCCGACATCAACTCGGCTGAGCGGGCGGTGGAGCGTCAGATGCTGATTACCCTGGCCGAGTTCAAGCGCGGCATGGGCGTCATGGCGACGGTCGGTGCGACCGCTCCGTTCGTCGGTCTGCTGGGCACCACGATGGGTATCGTGACCGCCTTCACCGGTATGGCCGCGTCGGGCGCGTCGGGCGGTCTGGCCGGCATCTCGGCCGGTATCGCCGAGGCGCTGATCACCACCGCCTTCGGTCTGATGGTCGCGATCCCGGCGGTGTGGTTCTACAACTACTTCACCACCAAGATCGAGAACCTGACGGTCGAAATGACCTACTCCTCCAAGGAACTGATCGACTACCTGATCAAGTCCGTGGGCAGCGAGTTCGGCCGCTCGATCTTCACCAAGGAATTCCAGGCCCAGAAAGCGGTGACTGGTCATGGCCATATCGGCGGGTAGTGCCGGCCGCAGTACGGTCAAGGCGGAGCCGAACGTCATCCCGATGATCGACATCATGCTGGTGCTGCTGATCATCTTCATGATCGTGACGCCGCTGATCGCGGCCGGCTTCAAGGCGACGATGCCGAAGGGCAAGAACCTGGATTCCCGCCCCGAGGGCGACAACGAGATCATTCTCGGCGTGGATGCCGGGGGGCAGTACTTCCTCAACGGCAAGGGGCCAGTGGATCCGGGCGTGCTGGAGGAGCAGCTCAAGGCGATGTATGCCGCCCGGACCGAGGACAAGATCCTGTATTTCAAGGCGGACAACGAACTCAAGTTCGCCCGCATCCAGGACGCGGTAGAGCTGGCCCGGCGTTCCGGCGCCCGGGTGATGGCGGCGATCACCGAGCCCAAGGTGCAGGGTGGTCTGTTCGACGCCGCGGTAAAGGAGAACTGACATGGCCGGCGGAAGTACAGCGGCGGCAGGAGATGTAAGCTCCGAGCCGAACGTCATTCCGATGATCGACATCATGCTGGTGATGCTCATCATCTTCATGGTGTCTCAGCCGCTCGCCCGGATGGCGCTGGATGTTCAGGTGCCGCCCCAGGAGCAGGCGACCAAGTCGAACGCGCAGTCCAATCAGATCGTGCTGGAGCTGACCGAAGATGGCAATTACGCCATCAACACTCAGCCGGTGCCGAAGGATCAGCTCGACACCCAGATCCACGCGATCTTCGACACCCGGCCGGCCAAGCTGATGTTCATCAAGTCGGCCGGGAGCAGGACCTATCAGGATGTGATCGACGCGATGGATATCGCGCGTGGTGCGGGCGTCCAGGTGATCGGGTTCACCCCAGCGCCGGCGCCGGGACAGGCGGCGCAGTAACCGCCGCCTTGGGCCTGTGGCCGCCGCACTGCGGTGCGGCGGCACAGGACCCAAGTCTGACCTGAAGGTCCAACTGGGGGGTCGTCAAACATCGACGGCCCCCCGGTCGTATGTTTGGGGGAGGAGAATGTCGGTGTGGGTCGCCCGGCGGGCCACGTCTCCCCGGTAGAGACCCCACCCCGGAACATGGGAATGGATCAAGGAGCTATCCTGCAGTCTCGTTACGCCTTTGCCTTCTCCGAGAAGCGGCGCCGGTCACCGGCCGGCGTCTTGGTGTCGGTCGTACTGCACGTGCTGATCGGGGTGCTCCTCCTGTGGCGCATCACGGAGGATTTTCAGCGGGTTCTTGACAGCGGTTCTGCCGGAGGCGGTCCTCGTGGGGGCGGGGGGGGTGGGAACGGGATGGTCTTCGTCTCTCTCCCGGCGCCGGCTGCTGCGGCCCCCAAGGCGGTTCCTGTCGAACCGCCGAAGCAGACCGCTGCACCGGTGCCAGACCCAGTTCCAGTCACACCTCCGCCGGTGATCCCCCCTCCTGTGCCGGAGCAGCAGCAGGTCGCCGTGGCAACCCCGGTGGCCGCCGCCTCGGCTGGGGACAGTGTGACTGGACGGGGACCGGGGGAGGGTGGCGGCGAAGGGGGCGGCAAGGGTGGTGGGTCGGGCCCAGGGACTGGGACTGGCCGCGGCCCGGGTGAGGGGACTGGCGGAGGCGAAGGTGGTGTTGGTAAGGCGCCCCGCGCCCGCTTTGAGATGCTCCCGCCCCCCGACCCGCCTAAGGAGTTGCGTGGCAAGGAATTTCGGATCACCTTTTCCATCGACGTCGACGGTAGAGTCCGCCGGGTCGTCTTCAACCCCGAGTTGCCCAAGGGCAAGTACGCTTCGACGCTCAGAGAGAGCGCGGAGAACTACCGTTTCTATCCTGCGATCGGTGCGGACGGCAACCCGGCTCCCGGAACCTTCGAGTACACCATGACTGTGTATTAAGCTGCCTCCTCTCTCCTCTCTCTCTCCCGACAACATGCCCGGTCTTTTCGTCCGCAAGTCCATCGCCGACTGCGAGAATGACATTGCTGAGCGCGGTGGCCTCAAGCGTTCGCTCAACAAATGGCACCTGACCGCCCTGGGTGTGGGCGCCACCATCGGCGCCGGCATCTTCGCCACCACCGGAACCGCGATTGCCGGTGATCCGGCCCGGCCCGGCGCCGGTCCTGCCATCATCCTCTCCTTCCTGCTCACCGCGGTCGCCTGCGGGTTCGCCGCACTCTGTTACGCCGAGTTTGCGGCGATGGTCCCCATCGCCGGCTCGGCCTACACCTATGCCTATGCCTCTCTGGGTGAGTTCGTCGCCTGGATCATCGGCTGGGATCTGATCGTCGAATACGCGGTGGGCAATATCGGTGTGGCCATCGGGTGGTCGGGCTACTTCCGAGAACTTCTGGGCCAGATGGGGCTCAGTCTCCCCGCCTGGCTCGCAACCGATTTTCGCTCGGCTCATGATGCCGCTGCCGCGGTGGCGGCCGGTTCCACCGATGCCAGCATGACCTATCTGGCTTCCGCCATCACCACCGCTCCCCACATACTCGGTATCCCCTTCATCGCCAATCTGCCGGCCTTTGTGGCCGTGGCTCTGATCACGGTGATCCTGGTGATCGGCATCAAGGAGTCGGCCAATTCGAACAATGCGATGGTGCTGCTCAAGATCGGCATCATCGTGTTCTTCATGGCGGTCGGGACCTTCTTCATCAAGCCGGAGAACTGGGCCAATCCGGCCACCGGCGGCTTCGCTCCCAATGGCTTCAAGGGAATCAGCGCCGCGGCCGCGATCATCTTCTTCAGTTATATCGGATTCGATGCGGTCAGTACCGCGGCGGAGGAAGCCAAGGAACCGGCCAAGGATATGCCCTTCGGGATCATCATGAGCCTGGTGATCACCACGGTGCTGTACATCCTGCTGTCGATTGTGATGACCGGTCTGGCACCCTGGCAGCAACTGGGAACTCCCGAGCCGATGATCACCGCGCTGCAGTATGCCGACGGCCCGGCCGGGGTGCTGCGATTCTCCCGGATTCTGATTGCCATCGGTGCGGTGATCGCGATGGGGAGCGTACTGCTGGTGTTCCAGCTGGGTCAGCCCCGCATCTTCATGTCAATGTCGCGGGACGGGCTGCTGCCAAAGTTCTTCTGCAAGGTGCATCCCAAGTTCAAGACCCCGTACATCGGCACCATTATCACCGGCATCTTCGTGGCCACCTTCGCGGCCTTTGCCAACATTGCGGAAGTGGTCGACCTGACCAACATCGGCACGCTCTTCGCATTTATCCTGGTCTCGGTCGGTGTCATCGTGCTCCGGAAAACCGATCCAGGCCGGCCTCGGCCCTTCCGGGTACCGTGGGTGCCGATCACGCCGATCATTTCGATCGTGGCGTGCCTCTACCTGATGATCAATCTGCCGGGGATTACCTGGCTCCGGTTCGGGGGGTGGCTGCTGCTGGGACTGGTGATCTACTTCCTGTACGGGGCGAGTCATTCACGGTTGAGGAACAAGGCTTCGTGAGACGGGGGACGGAACTAATCGGCCTGTCACCCCGTGGAGCGTACGCGACGTGGGATCTACTCAAGGGGAGTAGATCCCTCGCTTCGCTCGGGATGACAAGCTGCCTTCGTTCCCGTCTCCCGTCTCCCGTCTTAGGTCTTCCCCGCCAGGTGTATCGCCCCCGCCGCGGCCTCTAACGGCGTCTCCCGGAATCGGATCTGGGGTTCCTCGGTCAACTTGGTTTTCACGATCCGATAGAGCGGTCCGTCGTGGAACAGGAGTCCCCCGTTGGTGGCGACTTCTACCAGGACCCGCTCGTCGGCCCCGAAGTGGGGCAGCAGCTTGAAGACCAGCGCGGCCAGCTCGCGCGCCGCATAGTCCATGATGCCGGCGGCCACGGTGTCACCCAAGGCAGCGGCCTCGAAGACCGCCGGCGCCAGGCTGGCAACTTCCGGTGGACCCGCGGCCGCGGCCCAGCGGATCAGCGCGTCGAAATTGTCGCTCTTGGTCATCCTGAGCAGCAATGGGGTCAGCTCGGTCTTGGGGCTGCGATCGTCGGCCGCGCGACCCACCGCACCCAGCGCGGCCCGGCCCAGAGCATACCCGCTCCCTTCGTCTCCCATCTGCCATCCGTAGCCGCCGGCTCGATGCATCCGGCCATAGGGATCTCGAGCCACTCCCATGCTTCCGGTTCCGGCCGTCACGACGATTCCGGGTTTGTCTCCAAACGCCGCGGCCAGCGCCATCTCGGTGTCGCCGGTGACGATCACCCGTTCGGCCACATCCTCGTGGCGCAGGGCCTGACGCAGCTCGTCGCGCTCGGCCTCGCGTCCTGCGCCGGCGACACCGGCAATCAGGATATCACCTCGGGTTGCGCCGGCCTGCGCCAGGGCGCTTCGCACTGCTTCGGCGATGGTCGTGGCGGTCGAGATTCCCCGGCCGCTCCGCATCTTGGCTCCGGCACCGCTGCTCCGGGCCACGATGTCGCCCTCGCGGGCCACAATTGCGGCGGTCTTGGTGCCACCGGCATCGACCCCGACAATCAGCGTCATCCTTCGGCCTTTCCCCGCAATACTCCAAGTCCATAGCCAGCGAGCACCGTGATGAGCGAACCCAGGGGCACGTACCAGGGCCAGGCCAGTTGTGCGGCCCATGCCAGCCAGCCCAGTCCGCTCACCGTGCTCAACGCCTTGGCGAAGAATACCAGCAGCATGAGGAACACCGCGATGGCGATCCCGCTGATCACGTCCCTCCCGCCGATCCCTTTCGGCCCCCCCGCCAGCAGGTAGTCGCCGAGTAGCGCACCATAGGTGATCGATGCGATCGACAAGGCGAACTGAACCACCGGCGTTTGCCCGCCCCCGGCCGCAAAGTGAAACAGCAGCGCGACCACCGTGATCACAACACCCCAGATGAGACTCCAGCTGCGGCCGACCTTGAGCAGGTGGGCCGGGTCGGTCTTGCCGGTCCAGCTGGCATAGAAGTCGTGAGTGATCGAGCTGGCCAGGGCACTGATGGCGGAGCTGTGGGTTGCCATCGAAGCCGCCAGCACCGCGGCGACCATGAGACCGGCGAGTCCGGTGGGGAAGTGATCGACCACAAAACGAGGGAAGATCTGATCGGCTGGGATGTTGGTCGGCGCGAAGCCGGCCGACCAGATGGCGATGCCGATGAACAGGAAGAGGGCGAACTGCAGCAACACCACGATGCCGGAGCCTACCAGCGCGATCCTGGCCGAGGGAAGGCCGCGACTCGCCAACAGCCGTTGGACGATCAGATGATCGGTGCCGTGGGACGCGGCCGACAGCATTCCGCCGCCGATCAGTCCGCCCAGCAGTGTATAAGTGTGAGTGAAGCTGATGGTCGGGTCGATAAACTTGAGCTTCCCTGCCGACTGGGCTGCGGTAAGGGTGTTACCGAATCCACCGGCCAGGTCGCCGGCGATCCAGAGCGCGATCACGCCGCCTGCGATGTACACCATCCATTGCATCACGTCGACCCACACAACCGCTTTGAGCCCGCCGTGCCAGGTATACAGCAGCGTGACCAGACTCATCACCACAATGGCCGCCGGAATATTCCACCCCGGCAGCGCTCCATCGGGTCCGTACCAGCGGGCCAGTACGGCAAGAGGAATCGCGCCGGCGTAGACCCGCACCCCGTCGGCCAGCGCACGGGTAACCAGGAAGATCCCCGAGGTGACCTTGCGGGTGGCGGAACCAAAGCGATGCTCCAGCCGGGCGTAGGCGGTTTCCTGCTGACCGGTGAAGTAGCCGGGCAGGAGCCAGGCGGCTACCGCGATTCGACCGACCAGATATCCCAGCGGAAGTTGCAGGAAGGTGAGGTCCCCGCGGGCGGCGACCGCCGGTACTGAGATCACCGTCAGGGCCGAGGTCTCGGTCGCCACGATCGAAAGCAGAATGGCCCAGGCAGGAAGATCCCGGGCGCCGAGGAAGTAGTCGCCCGCGGTCTTCTGACTGCGGGAGACCCATGCCCCAATGCCGAGGGTCAGACAGAAGTAGATGACGACGACAGTCAGGTCTAACGGAGACAGGTGGGCCTCCGGTCGGAACTACGTGAAACGTGAAAAGTGAAAAGTGCTTCGGTGTTCAGTAAAGGAAGGAAATAACAGTTGGAAAAGAAAGAGGGGCGAGACTTTCGTCGTCGCCCCGTTTCACTTTTCACTTTTCACGCCGTTGCAGTTACGCCGTAAACGACGACCCGCACCCACATCCGCCAGTGGCGTTGGGATTGCTGAAGGTGAAGCCGGAACCCTGCATCGAGGAGGTGTAATCCACCGTCACGCCGTTCAGATACTGCATGCTGAACCCGTCGACGAAGACCCGGACGGAGTTGATGTCCATGACCACATCGTCCTCGAGCGAATGCTCCTCGATGTTGAGGCTGTACTTGAAGCCCGAGCAGCCGCCTGGAAGTACGCTCACCCGGAGGCCACCCTGATCCGGCGCCACCTGCTCGGCGGTCATGAACTTCCTCACCTCTTCAGCCGCCCGATCGGTAATCGTGAGGGCAAAGCCCGGCGCGCTTACCTGCGGTTCAGTGCTTTCCATTGTCTTGTGCCCTTTCTTCGGCCCAAGGAAGTCGTGTTTCGCTGATGGAAGGTATGGACCCGTGGCCCCTGCTGTCAATCCGGTGAGTCCAGTCGGATTTATTCTAAGTGCCTTGTAATCAAGGCTTAAGAGAATCTTGCAGAGCTTCTACCACCCGATCGGCCAGCCGGCCGCGCACCGGGCCCCACCGGGAGTTGTCCCGGGTTGGGTGGACCCGGTTGCTGAGCAGCACCACTGCGAGACACCGCTCCGGGTCGATCCACATGGAGGTGCCGGTGAACCCCGTATGGCCAATGGATTTCCGGGAGAAGTAAGTGCCGGCGCTGCTCCCGGTCATGGACGGAGTGTCCCAGCCGAGAGCTCGCTCCGAGCCGGGTGGGATATCCTGCCGTTGAGCGAAGATGGGGAGGATCCAGAGATCGGGCGCGTCAGCGGCTTCGATTGGACGGCAGTTCTCTGCCGGCGATCCGGTGCCCGGTGCTCCAGCCCAGTTCTTGAGGAGCAGATCGGCAAACTTCAGCAGATCGCGGGCCGAGCTGAACAGCCCGGCGTGGCCCGAAACGCCATCGAGCCTCGAGGCGTTCTCGTCGTGGACTTCCCCTCGCAGGATCCGTCCGCGCCAGGGGTCGTTTTCGGTTGGGGCGATCCGCGAGCGCCAGGTTGTCGGTGGGAGGTAGCGGGTGTCTTCCATGCCGAGTGGCCGAAAGACCCGCTGATTGAGCAGGGAGTCGATCCGGTGACCCATGGTGTTCTCCACCGCCTGGGTCAGCACGATGGCGCCGAGATCGGAGTAGGTGAACTGAGCCCCGGGGGCGGCCACCAGCCGGGTGGTATCGGCCAGTGCAAAGGCGCCCTGGCGAGTAGAGGCCTCCTGATAGAGTCCGCGCCAGGCGGGGAGCCCGCTCGAATGGGTGAGCAGATGCCGCAAGGTGACCTGGCGGCGTTCCGGCTGAGTCGTGTCGGCGCCGAAGAGGGGGACATAGTTCACCACCGGCGAATCGACGGCCAGCTTTCCCTCTTCCACTCCCAGCATCACCATCGTGGTCAGCCCGATAACCTTGGTGAGCGAGGCGAGATCGTAAATCGTGGAGCTGTCGGGGCGGGCGTGATCGTCGTTGCCGAGGTGGCCGGTGCCGTAGTACGCGTGCGAGCCTGCCAAGCTCACGCCGACTACGGCACCAGGAGCAGCCTTCGCTTTGACCGCCGAGTCCAGCAACGCTCGAACGCCGGACCAGCCGGGAAACTGAGGATAGACTGTTCCAGGGGGAGGCCCCTTGCAACCAGCCAGAATCAGAAGGCCGGCCAGGATTCTCCTCATGGAGTGCCGGGCAGCAGCCGCATGAGTCCGTGACCCAGTTCGAAGCGTGGTGGCAGGCTAACCGGAAGACGGCCGGTGATGGAGGCTTGTCCAGACAGGGCGCGGGCGGCAGCCCATTCATTGAGCGGGCTGGCACTCCACGCGATCATGTACGATCGAATTCGCGGTGCCTGGAGACCGATATACGGTGAGCCGAGCGAGAGGACCGCCGAACGCGGGCGGCTGCCCAGCAGATCCACCAGTTTGGCGAGTTCGCGGCAGGTCTGGCTCATGAACACGCCGC
>CAZOES010000048.1:26647-27039 GCA_964578865.1 uncultured Gemmatimonadaceae bacterium
CACCAGTTTGGCGATCGGATCGGGGAGGCCAATGGTGCCTTTGGCGGTGGTGACTTTCACGGATAGTGCGAAGAGCGTGTACGGCGTCTTCCGGGCCATCACCCTGACCGAGTCATAGGAGGCCGGCCCGCTGGCGGGCCAGAGACGGAAGAGCGTCACGGTATGACCGGCATTGCGGAGCTGTTTCTGAAGCGTGAGCCCTACCGTCCCGGCGTTCTCTTCTCCGTAAGTCACCAGCGCAATGTTGCGCGGCCGGCTCCGGATGCTGTCGATCGCGCCGCCGCTATCGGAGACCAGCACCACCGCGCGCTGAGCCACATCGCGGGCCACCTGGAGGAAGCGGTTCCCGCCGACGATCTCCGGGACGCTATCGAGCGGCACGGTGCGGCGGG
>CAZOES010000049.1:0-26853 GCA_964578865.1 uncultured Gemmatimonadaceae bacterium
GAGGGGCCTCGGTAGGGTTGGGGCGCGCTGAGCCCGATGCCTGTGATTGCGCGCTCGTTGCCTTGATTGGTGTCGACGGCGGACCGTCGGTCCGCCCGCTCGGGCACCGTCGAAGGTCGTGCCGCGCCCTTACCTTGACCTTCCAAAGCTCTTATCTGGGGTCGGCGCCCGGGAACCCTGCGCCCCCAATGCGGCCTCCAACGAGCCGAAAAGTGCTGAACCGGGGTACGGGGCGGGTAAAGCAAAAGGGGCCAGCCACTCAGGCTGACCCCTTCGTCGTTCATCTACTCCCTTCTTTCACAGCTCCCGAGGCAGGACTCGAACCTGCGACCCGCTGATTAACAGTCAGCTGCTCTACCAACTGAGCTACTCGGGAAAGACTTTGCGGCGGAAGAATTTCGCAGTGGCCGGCAGGCTGGGTCAAGCGCCTAGGGACGACACTGTACAATTCGTGTCGCCCCTCAAATTTCATTCGATTCTCTTCAAATAACGACACCTTAAAGCCACTATAGAGCCACTACAGCGACAACCAACTGCCATTTCGGTCCAGCTATTGGACAAACATAGACATATCTGCCGCCAGTGAAGTGGAATCTCCCCCCTCAGATCTACCAAGTTAAGCTATTGAAAAATATCGTTTTACGTATAATGCGAGCAAGTGCTCGCATGTTTCTATCAAGAGTGAGCACACACTCTCACATTTCTATCCACTCGGGGTACATACCCCCTCTCAGAGCATTGTCAGAGTGGCAGCTAAGTGTTTGTGGAAAATGCCTTTACAATGCTTCTAGTACCGTACAACTACCCCCCTCCTACCTTTCCTTCTATGAGTTTGCTGCCGTTGATCGGACATGAAGAGGAACAGGGACAGGTCCTGAAAGCGTTAGCCGAGGACCGGCTACCCCAGATGATCCTCCTCACCGGTCCCGGGGGGGTTGGAAAGCAGCGGTTCGGATTGTGGCTGGCCCAGGCGGTTCTGTGTGAGGACCAAGCCAAGCGCCCATGTGGTAAGTGCCGCTCCTGCATTCAGGTGCTGGGCCTGACCCACCCTGACCTCCACTGGCTGATGCCGGTGCCGCGACCCCGGGCCGCTGAGCAGGACAAGGCGATCGACGAGCTGGCGGAGTTGGTGGGGTTGGTGGTTGAGGAGCGGCGGCAGAAGCCCCTCTGGGGCGCACCAGATGGTATGGCCGGTCACTTCGTGGCTACCGCGCGGCTGCTGCAGCGCCGGGCCGCAATGACCCCGGCGATGGGCCGGAAGAAGGTGTTCCTGGTGGCCGAAGCCGATCGGCTGGTCCCTCAGGAGGCAAGTCCGGAGGCGGCCAACGCGCTCCTCAAGCTGCTGGAGGAACCGCCGGCCGATTGCCAGTTCGTCCTGACCGTGGTGGACCCCAACCGGCTGTTGCCGACGGTCCGGTCCCGGGTGGTTCCGCTCCGGCTCGGTCGTTTGGAGGATGAAGACGTTGAGCGGTTCCTGGCCCAGCACGCCGGCTTGGCCGGGGCCGAGTTGAAGAACCGGGTAGCGCGGGCCGGAGGATCGATCGGCAAAGCCCTGTCGGCGCCGGAAGACAGCTCCAAGGCGGGCCGGGCAGCGGAAGAACTGCTCCGGGCAGCCCTCAGCGGTCCCGGTGGCCGGGCCGAGCGGGCAATGAAACAGGGGCCTTGGGCGGCGCGAGGAGATTTCACCGCGATGCTCGATGCCTTGGCGGAGACTCTGGCGGATGGGGCCCGGCATGCAGCCGGCCAGCCAGCCAGGGGACAGCTGCCCGAGGCCCTCAGGGCACCTCGATCGGTGGAAGCCTTGGTGGCTGCACAGGGCCGAGTGCTGGCAGCGCGGGAGGCGGCACAGGGGAATGTGAATCCCCAGCTGCTCCTGGCAGTTCTGGCCGACGAGCTGGCGGAGGTGCTGTGAGCCTGAGCCACGTGGACAACACCGGCCGGGCCCGCATGGTCGACGTGACGGACAAGCCGGTGAGCCGGCGGACCGCCGTGGCTGAAGGAAAAGTCCGGATGAGCCCGGAAGCGTTTCTCCTGGTGCGTGACAATGCAGTCGCCAAGGGAGACGTGCTGCGGGTGGCCGAAATAGCTGGAGTGATGGGAGGCAAGCGGACCGGGGAGTTGATCCCCCTCTGTCATCCGCTGCCGCTCGACGCGGTGCAGGTGGAATGCACCGCCGATGCGAACCTCCCGGGCGTGCATGTGGTGGCTACCGCGGTGGCCACCGGCAGGACCGGTGTTGAGATGGAGGCGCTGACCGCTGTTTCGGTCGCCTGCCTGACCGTCTACGACATGGTAAAGGCAGTCGATCGCGGCATGGTGGTAGAGGGCATTCGCCTGTTGGAAAAAACTGGTGGTACCAGAGGAGACTGGCGGGCAGACCGGTAGCGCTGGATGCTCGGCGCACCCCTCGCCAATTGACCCTGAGGAGGAGGATAGATGCACATCGAAGAACCCGATCCGCACGGCCGGACCAACTGGACCCGTCGCCTGATCATCCGGGGCGTCGGACTGCTGGCCACGGTGCTGCTGGTCAGCGCGCTGGCCGGTTCCAACTCGGGAGTCCGCGCCTCGGAAGAGGCCGTGCCGCCGAGTCTGGGGATGGTGGCCGATGAAGTACGCGCACTGACCCGCCGGCTGGAGACTACCAAGGGTGAGCTGGCTATCGCCCGGGCCCAGGTGGATCGTGCCAATGTGATTTTCAAGTATTCCGAGCTGTACCAGATCCCGGCCGACCTCACCTCGGCGATCTATGACATCGCGTTGAGCGAGGGGATTGATCCCGATGTCGGGTTCCGGCTGGTGAAGATCGAGAGCCAGTTCAAGCCCAAGGCGCTCTCGAACATGAACGCGATCGGCTACACCCAGATCCAGCCGGCTACCGCCAGGTTCTATGAGCCGGGTCTGTCGCCTGATCAGTTGTACGATCGGGACGTGAACCTGCGGATCGGGTTCCGCTTCCTGCGCGACCTCACTCGTCGCTACGGTGGCGACCTCGAGCTGGCCCTGGTGGCCTACAACCGTGGGCCGGGACGAGTGGAGGAGATCCTGCTGAACGGCGGCGATCCTTCCAATGGCTATGCCGAAAAGGTCCTGACCGGCACTCGGCACGCAACCACGGGGGCGTCGAACTAGGCGGCCAGGCGGGTAGGCGGTTAGTAAGACAACGAAGGGCGGGCTCCGCGAGGAACCCGCCCTTCATGTTTTTCACTACCCGCCTGGCCGCTTAGCCGCCTATCCGCTAGTTCGGAATCACCAGCTTCTCCCCAGCCCTCAGCACCGAATCGCTATCCATTCCATTGGCCGAGCGGAGCGAAGTGAGAGTCACGCCGTACTTGCTGGCGATGCCGGTGAGGGTCTCGCCCCGGCGGACCACGTGGGTCCGATTGCCACCGGCCGGCGGAGCCTCGACCCGGCGAGCTTCAGGCCGGGGAGCCGCCACGGTATCGACCGCCGCCGGGACCCGGATCACCTGGCCGGCCCGCAGTTGCTCGTTGCGGCTGAGCGCATTGAGCTGACGGAGCCGCTCGACCGTAGTGTTGTACTTCCCGGCAATGATCCAGAGCGACTCGCCGCTCCGGACCTTGTAGCGAATGGTGGTGCCGCCATGACCGGTTCCGGCCGCCGGTGCAGCGGTCGTCGGCTCGGTCACCGGCGGTACAAAGCTGGTGGGTATTACCAGGTGAGTTCCCGGCCGAAGCCGCGAGGCTCGCACCCCGGGGTTCGCGTCGGTGATAAGGGATGGAGTCACCCGGTACATCCGGGCGATGGAACCGAGACTCTGTCCCCGGGCAACCGTGTGATCGACGTAGCTGACCCGGCCCTTGGCCGGCAGCGAGGCAAACCGCTCACTCACCTGAGTGCCGCTGCCGGTGGGCAGCCGTACCACGGCCGAGCGGCGAGGCGGAGTGACCAGCCGGATGTACTGGGGATTGAGATCGCGCAGTGCGGCCACGGTGGTGTCGGCCAGCTTGGCGATCACATCGAGACCGGTAGCATCCGGGACGATGATTGAATCGTACGCCAGCGGCTGAATACCCACCGGACGCTCGAAGCCATACTTCTCCGGCTGCTTCGCGATCAACGCGGCGGCAATCAGCTTCGGCACATAGTCTTTGGTTTCCCGCCGGAGAAAACGGGTGTCGTAGAGCCGGAAGAAAGCCGCGTCGGCATTCTCCTCGTCCTCATCCTCTTCATCGGGGCCCAGCCGGCGGAGTCCCCGTCCCACCTTGCCGGCGCCGGCGTTGTATGCCGCGGCAGCGAGGTACATCGAGCCGAACTGATCGCGCAGATCGGCCAGGTGACGGGCCGCCGCATCGGTGGCACGCACCGGATCGCGACGCTCATCCAGCCAGCTGTCGACCTTGAGTCCGTAGAGCTTGCCGGTGCCCTTGATGAACTGCCACATGCCCACCGCGCGAGCCCGGCTGGTGGCGCTGTTGGAGAAGCCGCTCTCGATCAGCGCGAGATAAACCATGTCCTCCGGGACCTGATACTCCTTGAGCTTGGCCCGGATCATCGGCTCGTAGCGGGGCATCCGCTGGAGCCAAACACTCATCCGGTCGCGGGCCGGGCCCTGGAAGAAGTCGAGGTAATACTTCACCCGAGAATGGGATCCGTAGGTCTCGACATCGATATCGTAGGTGACTTCGGCGTTGACCGAGTTGGCGCCGCCGGGAAGTGCCGAATTCGGAAGGTCTTCGATGCCGCTGTCGCGCGCCTCTGGGTTGGAGGCGGCCAGTTGCTCCAGAACAGCGACGTCGGCGGAATCGGCTGTCGAGACGCTGTCGACCAGCTTTTCAACCGCCTTGGCGACCGCACTGTCGGGCCCGGGCATCGCAGCCACAGGCTTGGGCGCGGGAACCTCAGCACGAGCCGTGTCGGCAGAAGCTGCCTGGGGAGCCGGGGCGGGCTGGGTCTTCGGCGATTGGCCATGGCTGCAACCGATCGCCAAGCCCGCGAGGGCCCAGATGCCGATACGCTTCATGGAGTTGGCCTGCCTTTCAATTCGGACGTGATCTCCGTCCTACGGAGGATTCGCGCCCCGGGTGTTGGTCTAATTTCGGCCCGCCCGTTGGCCAAGCTCCGGCCCCCGCGGTCCTTTCGGGATTGCCCGCAAGATCCCTGCTCAGGGCCAAAAAATGAACCCCCACTTCGGCTTTTTGTCGGGAAACCGTCGGGAAGGGTCGCCCGCGATTTACCGCGGTCTCGGGCTTTTCCCAATGATGAAGCGGAACCTGCAAAGGTCGCGGAGAGTCCGGCTAACGCATGAAGAATCGGTTGCCCAGCACCCGGTTGGTGGCATTCAGGACCGCCAGGGCGGCGCCCTTGGTCGGGTCGGCGTCTTCGGTCAGAAAACACCCCACCAGGCGCTGAGTTTCGTTTCCGTCGAGCAGGGAGAGTGACACGATCACCACGTTCGCATCGAACGCCCGGACCGCTTTCACACCCAGCAACTCGAAGCGCAGCTCACTCTTGGTGGCCTTGGTGAGGGCCATCACACAGGCCTCGGCGGCACAGCGGAGTTCACCCGACTGGGAGGACAGTCCCTCCGCCTCACCCAGCCACTCGTCCGCCTCCTGCCAGGACAGGGTCACCTTGGCGCGGCAACGGCCGCTGGCGAGCCGGTCGAGGAAGAAATCGGAGAACTTGAGGCGGTCAGGCAGACGGGTTGACGTGGCCATGGCTCTTCAAAAAAGACGGCGGATGCGAACAGTTCAAGTCAGGCATAGCTTCTGGAATGCGAAACTCATGCCTCACCGCCGTCATTGTCAGCTTGTTCTACGTCAGTGCGTTACCAGCTCAGGACAGCAGTCAGCTCGAGGGCCTGCTCCGGGCCAGGATAGCGCAGGACAGTGCAACCGTCGGAGTCACGTTCCGGGACGCCCAGCGGCGCCAGGAGGTGGGGATCAACGGCGGGGTGCGGTTCCACGCGGCCAGCACCATGAAGGTGCCGGTGCTGCTGGAGCTGGCCCGGCGCATCGACGCCGGGGAGCTTCGCTGGGGTGACCGGCTGACAGTCCGGAACAGTTTCAAGTCAATCGTGGACGGGTCGAATTATCGGCTCGATGCGGCCGAGGATTCTGATTCCACGCTGTACCGGATGGAGGGCCAGGAGGTGGCTATCAGCCGGCTGGCCCGGCTGATGATCACTCGGAGCAGCAACCTCGCAACCAACCTGATCATCGAGCGGCTCGACCCGCGGCGGGTCAACACAACCGCCCATCAATTGGGCGCCGATTCGATCGCCGTGCTGCGGGGTGTGGAGGACGGAAAAGCTTTTGAGCGGGGGCTCAACAACACCACAACTTCGCGCGACCTCGCCATTCTCCTCGAGGGGATCGCCGCCAACCGCACCGCCTCACGACAGTCGGGCGACAGCATCAGGGCCATGCTGCTGGCTCAGGAATTCAACGAGGGAATTCCGGCCGGCCTCCCGGCCGGGACCCCGGTCGCCCACAAGACCGGTGAGATCACAGCAATCGCTCACGACGCCGCCATCGTATTTCCGCCGGGGCGAGAGCCGTATGTGCTGGTGGTGCTTACCCGGGGATACTCCCAACGGGCTGATGCGTCGCGGCTGATGGCCGATCTCTCAGCCATCGTGTACCAGTGGGCCACCCGACGTCCGGACCCCCACGAGTGAGGCCGCGCCGATTCCCGGTTGTTTGATTGGAACTGGTACGTCAGACGCCCACGTGCTGAGCGACCACTGCGAGCAGGCGAGCTTCAGAGAGACGATCGGCTTGGGCGTAGAGATCGGATCGGGAGGAAGACTGAAGCGAGGTCTCGGCCCACACCGTACGAGCCGACTCACCACGGGATTTGCAGTTCAGGACCAGGCGCCAGGCGTGGGTGTGAGCCACCCGCTCGGCAACGGGTGAAACGACCCACAGCATGTCCCCGACCTGGACTTCCTTCCAAGCCATACCAGTTCCTGCGGATGTGGTGTGAGGGAGCGAATGTGCAGGCCGGAGCGGGGTGATGTCAAGAGACAAAACCCGGGTTTTTTCACCAGGGATCCGCGTCACCACCACCGAGTAAGCCGCCCCACACCCCAATCTTCGGTGGAGGCGGCCCGCTGCTTTAGCTGCGGACCAGCTTCTGGAACCGGGCCCGGAGGTCCCGGGTGACCGGTCCGGCCTTGCCCTCGCCGATGATCCGGCCGTCCACCTGGCGGATCGGGGCCACTTCGGCGGCAGTTCCGGTCAAAAACGCCTCGTCGGCGGTGTACACATCGTACCGGTTGAGCATGGTCTCGACCACCCGGTACCCCGCCTCCCCGGCGATCTCGATGATGGTATCGCGGGTGACACCCCGCAGGAGACCGGCGAACACGGCGGGAGTGTAGAGCGCATCATTCTTCCAGACGAACAGGTTCATCCCGGTCGCTTCCGCGATGAAGCCGCCACTGTCCAGCATGATCGCATCATCCGCACCGGCGTTGGTCGCCTCGACCTTGGCCATAATGTGATTCAGGTAGTTGAGTGACTTCACCCGGGGTGAGAGCGCCTCACGCTGATTGATCGGGGTGCCGGCGGTGATCAGGCTGAGCCCCTGCTCGTACTTCTCCGGCGACCAGATCGAGATGGTATCGAAGATGATGATGATCCCTGCCTTGGGGCACTTGCGGGGATCCAGACCCAGGTCACCCACGCCGCGGGTGATGATGTGCCGGAGGTACCCGTCCTGCAGGCCGGAGCGCCGCACACCCTCTTCGGTGACCGCGATCATCTCAGCCTTGGACATGTAAGGGGTGAGCAGGATCGCCTTGGCCGAGTCGTAGAGCCGGTCGATGTGCTCGGCCAGACGGAAGGTCTTCCCGTTGTAGACCCGCATCCCTTCGAACACACCGTCGCCGTAGAGCAATCCGTGGTCGAATACCGAGACCTTGGCCGAGTCGCGGTCGAGCCACTCACCGTCGAGATAGACCAGGACGGAGCTCGAGGACTTGGCGGTGGTGGCAGGCCGGGGCGAGGTGGCGGTCATGACAGTACCTGTGCTGGGGACAATGCCGGGTTGACTCACCGGGAATGTCGCCGGAGGGGCTGTCTGACGGTAGGGGCGCGGCTTGGAGCTGCCGCACTGTAACAACGCCTGAACAGGAACCGCCGGGTGGCTCAGACCGTTACTGAATGACTGGCCGGAAGACGGCAGCCTGAGAATCCAGCCGGACCGATTGCGTGATAATGGTAGGAGGGGCGGTGACCTAGTCAGGCAGATTTGCAGCCGGTG
Source organism: uncultured Gemmatimonadaceae bacterium (assembly GCA_964578865.1). Classification (GTDB taxonomy): domain Bacteria; phylum Gemmatimonadota; class Gemmatimonadetes; order Gemmatimonadales; family GWC2-71-9; genus JADJOM01. The sequence continues at coordinate 8,233 of CAZOES010000049.1, forward strand.
AGACCGGGCCCAATATTGGAACGGGCCGGCGACCTGATCGAAGAATGAGGGCGGTGGGACTCGAACCCACTACCTAGAGATTAAAAGTCTCTTGCTCTACCCGTTGAGCTACGCCCCCGCGCGGGACAAACGTGGGGGGCTCGCGGAGGAAACTCAAGTCCACCAGGCAATACGGAGTCGCTATGCGCACCGCCACCTTGCTGGTCCCAATGCTGATGATCTCGCTCGCGACTCCGGTCGTGCCGGCGCCGGCTCAGACCGCGGCGGAAGACGACCGGTGGCAGGTGGCCACCGAAGCGGGCGACTATATCTGGGACATCCGGCTGGTCAAACTGAACGGCGACTCTCTGGTTTACCGCCGGGCCGACAGCGTCGGAGCGGTGCAGGTGCAGCAGATCAAGGAAATGCGGCTGATCCGGAAAACCACCATGCGGATCGGTGAAGCGGGCGGCGGAGGCGCATTGGCCGCGCTGACCGGTGCCGATGACGAAGTCTACGACTTCCAAACCCTCGACTTTCCTGCCAGACTACGAGCGATCCAGCAGATCTTGCTGGTCCATCCGCCCAAGACTTGACCCGGGCAGGCCTGTGGCCTGCGAGGAGCGGTTCCTCTGAAAAAGCCGCCCATGCGCGGCTATTCGGTCCATTCCAGCTTCTGCAATGGATATTCCAGCACTTCCTCCGCCTTGCCAAGGGACTTACCGGCGGGTATCTCCCCATGGCTGCAATACCGACGATCGAATGAGTCTTCGAGCTTTCTCGTGGAGCGTGGATGACCTCGCCTGCCCCCAGGAAACGGACTTCACCCTCGCGCACCTCGCGGCCCTCGGCGGCCGCTCGTGAGGATGCCGCGCCGGAACCGCCTTCGCTTCCCATCACTCTGGTGGTCGGTACCGACACCGGGGTGGGCAAGACCTGGGTGAGCTGTGCCCTGGCCCGGGCGCTGCGGGAAACCGGGCAGCAGGTCATCGCGGTCAAACCGATTGAGACCGGCATCAGCGATCCGCCCAAGCCGGACGAAGACGGCGCGTTGCTGGCGGAAGCCAGCGGGCAGGCCGGCCCGCGGCGGGCCTTAATCCGCCTCACTGGCGCGGTGGCTCCCGCTATCGCCGCGGACGCGGCGGGAACCGAGATCGACTACGATGATCTGGTCGCCCGACTGCGGGCCCTGGCTACTCCGGAGACCTCGCTCATTGTCGAAGGGACCGGCGGGTTGCTCTCTCCCCTTACCTGGCAGGACAACCACCTCGACCTGGCCCACAGTCTCGACGCCCGGGTGCTGCTGGTCGCCGCCGATCGCCTCGGAACCATCAGTCACACCCTCATGGCTCTGCGGGTTCTGCGGGCCGAGAAGGTGGCGGTACTCGGCATTGTACTCAATCAGGTGGATGATGGGGACGAGAGCAGCAAGAGCAACGGTTCCGCCATTCAACGACTGGCGGAGCACACACCGGTGGTACTCACGCCGCGCCTCGACGACCCAACCAGGGCCGCCGAGGCGGTGAAAGAAGTCGCAGGATGGGTGCTGATTGGCTAGGACTTGAGACGACCCAGGGTCTCCTGAATTTCCTCTTTGACCCGGGTAGCCGAAACGCTGCCGGCAAGCAGGCCGAGCCGCTCCCGCGCCATCGGCGGCGGGACGACAAACTGAAAGGCCTGCAGCGCCCGCTTCCGCACCGTCGCACGGGGTGAGCCGACGTGCCGGCTTAGCAGGTCCAGGGCGCGGGTACTCCCCCGAGCCGCAAAAACTCCCAGTACAAACGCAGCATTCCCGGTGGTCGGCACTGCCTGATCGACCTCATCCATCATGCTGGTGTCGTTGGACTGAGCGATGAAGCCCAGCGCGGCATCGGCGATAGCATCCTGATACGACCAGGTCTTGAGCCCGGTCCGCACCAGGGTAGCCGAATTCTTCTGGTCCAGCCGAACCAAGGTGCCCAGAGCGGCCGCCTTAACATTCCAGCTGGTGTCCTTCTCCCACAGCTCCCATGCCCGGGTTACCACTTCGAGTGAGCCAGTCGACAAGAGTGAAGTAATCGCCGCGGCTCGGACCTGGGCTGAGGTGTCCCGGGTTGCCCGCATCAACCCCGCAGCGGCGATATCGCTGTTGATGCCGTCGAGCGCTTCGGCGGCGTGGGCCCGGGTGAGAAAGTAGTCCGACTTGGTCGCCGCCTTCGCCAGCGCAGCGGTCGCTTCCGAATCGTCCTTCTTCCCTCGCAGCTGATCGATGGCCCAGGCCCGGTTCCAGAGATCGGGGTCCTTCTCCACCTGGGTCGCCAGCCATGCCGTGGGCTGAGGGAAACTCAGCCGCTTGAGGATGGTATTGTCGTCATCGAAGATCACCATGGTCGGCGCAGTGGCAACCCCGCTGACTGTGATCTCCTGTTGCCGGCCGGTGAGCCAGACTTTCGTGGTCAGGTCACCTTTGGCGGTGCCGATCCGGATGGTGACCGGCATGCGGAACACGTCCGGCGTGGTGTACCTGAGGCCGGTGCTGTCGGCCTTGCTGGAGTCGACCTGAGTCTGCGCAACTTTGAGGGTTACGGTTGCCGCCGCAGAATCCCACCCGGCTTCAACCGCAAACTCGGGATAACCCGCCTGATAGATCCACTGATCCCAGAACCAGTCGAGATTCTCACCGGTCGCGGCCAGGAATGACTGGCGCAGATCGTCGGTGACGGCATTGCCCATCGGATGATCGTTGAGATAGCGCTTTACCCCGGCCCAGAAACGTCTTTCGCCCAGGTACTTCTTGAGCATCTGCAGCACCAGCGCACCCTTGGGATACACATTGTTGGATCCCAGCGACGCGAGCGGCATCCGGCGATTCTGATCGATCCCCATGAACTGATTGTATTCGTCGAGGTAGTAATCATCCTCGGCGTGACGCCCCAGTTTCTCGGCCCAGTACTGGCCCGGCATGAACTCGGCGAACCCCTCGTTGAGCCACATGTTGGCCCAGTTGCCGAGGGTGGCATAGTCACCGAACCATTGGTGGGCCAACTCGTGGGCGATCAGGATGTGGTGATACCAGGGGCGGTCGGCGTACGACCGGCGATCGGGAATCCAGTCGACCAGGGTGGTGGCGCTGACGTTCTCCATCCCGCCGAAGAAATCGGCCACCGTGGTCTGGGCATACTTGCGCCAGGGATAGTTGACCCCGGTGAGCTGGGAGAACACTTCGATCATGTCGGGGGTTTCGGCGAAAAGCCGTCTGGCCATCGTCGTATCGGCACCCTGATAGACGTAATAGTCGACCGGAATGGTTCTCCACCGGTCCGTCAGCTTCACCAGGGGCGCCACGATAAGCGACGCGAGGTAGGTCGCCGAGGGCTGATCCTGAAACCAGTGCATGGTGCGGGTACCGGAGACCGCCCGGGTATCGCTGACCAGCTTTCCGTTGGACACCGCGGTGAATCCCCTGGGAACCGTCGCAATCAGCTCCCAGGTCGCCTTGTCGTTGGGAAAGTCGTAGGTCGGGAACCAGTAGTGATTGTCATGATCCTCGCCCTGGCTCCAGATCTGGCGGGGCCGCCGGGGCGGCATTGAATCAGCCTCGATGAAAGTGAGGCCCTGGCCGTTGCGGACGGTGCCCCGATACTGGATCACGAAGCTGACGGTATCGCCGAAGCGGGCCGGCTTGAGGAGATGCACCACCAGGGTGTCGCGCACATGCTCGAATCGAAGCGGTGGCGCCGAGCTGATCCTGACGTTGGCGACCCGGATGTTGGGGACCACCGACTGGATCTCGAGCAGCTCGCCGGCATCGAGCACCACCGAGTCGAACGCCGGCCGAAGGGCGCGCACCGTGGTGGTGACTTTGCCCTTGAAGCTGAGGCTGTCCCAGTTGAACTCGGCCAGCTCGACCTTCTGGTGAACCAGGTCGTAGTCGTGGGAGCGGCTGTATCGATCGTTGGCCATCCGCTCGGCGTTGGTCTGGGCGGCGAGGGGAGTGGCGGACTGTATCCCAACAAACAACAGAAAGAGAATTCTGCGCATGGCTCCAACTTGACTAAAGGATGTGAAGTTGCCTCTCAACTTATCCCCGCCGAGGAGCCCCGTCACCCCGAAGGCGCGCTGCGCCTGAGGGCGCTACCACGGCGATAGAAGGAGGGCCGCAAGTCAGTTGACGCGCGGTTGACGGATGCGACGAGATTTGTCCATGCGTCGCCCCCTGATTGCGGTCTACATTCTCGCCTCTCACTCCAGGCGCCTGTGCATCGGCGTGACATCCGATCTACCCAAGCGACTGTGGCAGCATCGGAACGGCGTCGCGAGCGATTTTCCACAGCGCTACCGCATGAATCGGTTGGTCCACTACGAGGTCTTCAAGCGAGTAACTGATGCGATTGCGCGAGAGAAGCAGTTGAAGGGGTGGCGGCGGGAAAGAAGTTGGCGCTAATCGAGCGGACCAACGCGGGCTGGCTGGACCTTTCCGAGAGGGTGGATCGGCGGGGGGCACAGCGGGTCCCTCGGGCTTCGCACTCGGGATGACGCCGCCCGACCTTCCCTACAACGCCAGCGTAGTCTGTGCCACCGGCGCGAAACTGAACCGGTGATGTTTAGTGGGGCCCAGCGCGTTGATCGCATCGCGGTGCTGCTCGGTGGCGTACCCCGCGTTGTGCTCCCACCCGTACCCCGGATGTCTCACCGCCAGCTGGCACATCAGCCGGTCGCGGATCTGTTTGGCCAGGACCCCGGCCGCAGCGATCGAATAACAGAGCGCGTCGCCGTCGACCAGCGCCTGGTGCTCACAGCCGACTTCGGGAAAGGGGAGACCATCGATCAACACGGTGACTTCGGTGCTGCCCAGTGAGTGCCGGACCCGAGCCAGGGCCCGCTTCATGGCGATCGCAGTGGCGACCCGGATATTGAAGCGATCGATTTCCCGGATGGAGGCGGCCCCCACACCGATGGCGAGAGCGGTGGCGCGTAATCGGGGAAGCAGCGCTTCCCGCTGCAGGTGACTGAGGATTTTGCTGTCGCGCACCCCGCGCACCCGGCGGAGCCCGGGGGGAAAAGCAACGGCCGCAGCCACCACCGGACCAGCCAGGGGGCCACGGCCGACTTCATCGACGCCAATCAGAACCCGCGACACGGACCACGCGGCCTGCTCATGCTTGAGCGAGGGTGCGCGGCCCGTGGTCATACCGGCCTCAGACCGCTTCGCGCTTTTCCCGGATCCGGGCGGCCTTGCCGCTCACCTTGCGGATGTAGTAGAGCTTGGCGCGGCGCACCTTGCCCTTACGGATCAGCTCGATGGCCGAGAGACTGGGGCTGTGCAGCGGGAAGACCCGCTCGACACCCACGCCCGCGGAGATCTTGCGGACCCGGAAGGTCTCGTTGATCCCGCCGCCCTTACGGCCCATGCAGAGACCTTCAAACGCCTGCAACCGCTCCTTGTCGCCTTCCCGCACCCGGACCATGACCCGAATGGTATCGCCCGGAAAGAACTCGGGGATATCCGTCCGCAGACCCTCACGGGCCACCGCCGCCATCCGCTCCATTGCTTCCTCCTCAAAAGGGGCCGTTGCCCCGATTACCTGCGCGGCTTTCGCGCCATCGTTGGCGCGTCCGGCCGGACGCGCTTACGTATGCTTCTCCTGCCAGGCTGCCCAGAGATCGGGCCGCCGCTCGCGGGTGAGTCGCTCGGACTCGGCCTGTCGCCAGGCCTCGATGCCCGCGTGGTTACCCGAGAGCAGTACCTCGGGAACCGATCGCCCTTCGAACTCCGGCGGGCGAGTATAACTGGGAGGGCTCAACAGTCCCTCGTAGTGCGAATCGCTCGAGGCCGACTCATGGTCGCCCAGGACCCCGGGCAGCAACCGCACCACTGCATCCACGATGCTGAGAGCGGCCGGCTCTCCACCGGAGAGCACGAAGTCGCCCAGCGAAAGCTCCTCGGTGGCCAGCCCGTCAGCTACTCGCTGGTCTACATCCTTGTAGTGACCGCAGAGCAGCGTCAGCCGCTCACCCAGCGAAAACCGGACTGCATCATCATGTCCGAACCGGCGGCCTCGAGCCGAGAGGAGGATGATCGGCCCTTTGCGGCTCGCTTCATCCAGGGTTCCCACCGCCTCGAAGAACGGCTCCGGCTTGAGCACCATCCCGGCGCCACCGCCATAGGGATAGTCGTCCACCGTCCGATGCCGATCATGGGTAAAGTTTCTCAGCTGCAGCAGCTGATACTTCACCTTCCCCGCCGCCTCGGCCCGGCCCGGAATACTGGCCGCCAGGTAGGGCGCCAGCGCTTCGGGAAACAGGGTGACGAGGTTGATCTGCATCATGGCCACCCGATGACTGCTACTCCAGCAATCCTTCGGGCACCTGCACCACCAGCACCCGGTGCTCACGATCCACGTTGAGCACGAACTCTTTCACAAAGGGAAGCAGGAATTCCCGCTTCGGGCCCTGAATCTCGATGGTCAAACCGGAGGGGAGATCGTACAGCGAACTGACCAGCCCCAGCGCGGACCCATCCTCCTGTCGAACTGCGAAGCCTTCCAGTTCATGGAGGTAGACTTCACCCTCCGCCGGCGGCTTCAATTCTTCGGCCGGGGCTCCCAGAAACTGCCCCCGCCACGACTCCAGATCCTCGCGCGACTCGGCCCCTCTGAACTTGAGCAGCCATTCGCGGTGAAACGGGCGACTGCGTTCGATCTCCACCGGATCGCCCACCACATCGCCGCTCAATGCCAGACGGACCAGCCGCTTCCCCGCCGCGAACACCGTTGCCCCATCCTCGGTGAGTGGAAAGACGGCGAACTCACCCTTCAGACCATGGGGTTTGCGGAGGCGCCCAACCGCGAGAAAGCGGGCGCCGCCGGGTGACGTCACGCCTTGGCGACCACGCCGGCGGTGACCAGAAGCGCCCGCACCGTGTCGGTCGGCATGGCACCCTTCGCCATCCACGCCTTGGCCTGCTCGGTATCGACCTGGACCTTGTCCGCGGCCTTCTCGGCCCGGGGATCGTAGGTCCCGATGCTGGCGACAAACCGGCCATCGCGGGGCGAATCCTTGTCCGCCACGACGATACGGTAGAGCGGAATACCCTTACGGCCTACGCGACGAAGTCTGATCCTGGCTGCCATTGGCAAAACTCTCCCTTGAGTCCTGATCCGTGGGCCCGCACAGCTGTGCGCGCCCTACATCTTTCCGAACGGCAGCCGCATCCCCGGCTTGCCGGCCGACTTCATCAGCTTCTGCATCTGCTTGAACTGCGCCAGCAGCTGATTCACTTCTTGCACCGTGCGCCCCGACCCCTTGGCAATCCGGAGCCGCCGAGACCCGTTGATGGTGTCCGGATCCTGGCGCTCCTTGGGAGTCATCGACAGTACAATCGCCTCGACATGCTTGAGCCGGTTGTCGTCGACGTTGGCGCCCTTGAGCATCTGGGCGTTCACCCCGGGGAGCATGCCCAGCACGTTCTTGAGCGGCCCCAGCTTCTGCATCTGCCGCATGGCGCTCAGGAAATCCTGAAGGTCCATGCCTTTCTTTGACAGCGCCTTCTTGGCCAGCTTCTCGGCCTCACCGGCGTCGACATTGGCCTGGGCCCGTTCGACCAGGGTAAGGATGTCGCCCTTCTGCAGAATCCGGCCGGCCAGACGATCGGGACGGAACGGCTCGAGCGCATCGAGCTTCTCACCCAGACCGAGATACTTGATCGGCGCTTTGGTGACTCCGTACACCGAGAGGGCCGCGCCGCCGCGGGCGTCTCCGTCCATCTTGGTGAGGATCACTCCGGTGACACCCAGCGCCTGGTGGAAGCCGCTGGCAATCCGGACCGCGTCCTGACCTGTCATTCCATCGGCAACCAGCAGGATCTCGTGCGGCTTGACCGCCGCCTTGAGCGACTTGAGCTCGTCCATCATCTCGGCGTCGATCTGCAACCGTCCGGCGGTATCGACCAGCACCGTCCGGGCCCGGGCCTTTCCCGCCTCGACAATGCCCCGCTTTACGATCCCCGCCACGTCGGTCACACCCGGCTCGGCGTGAACCCCGACCTCGACCTGCCGGGCCAGCGTCACCAACTGATCTACTGCCGCCGGGCGATACACGTCGGCCGCGATCAGGAATGGCGCTTTCTGTTCGAGCTTGAGCCGCTTGGCGAGTTTGCCCGCAGTGGTGGTCTTGCCGGACCCCTGCAGGCCGACCAGCAGAATCACCGTGGGCGGCACCGAGGCAAAGGCGATCGGCGCCTGCTTCTCTCCCAGCAACCCGACGAGCTCGTCGTAGACGATCTTGACCAGCTGATCGCCGGGCCGCACCGCCTTGAGCAGTTGAGCCCCAACCGCCTTCTGCTCAACCCGCTCCAGAAATTCCCTGGTGAGATCGAAGCTCACATCGGCTTCGAGCAGCACTCGGCGAATTTCGCGGAGGCCATCCTTCACCGCCTCCTCGGTAAGCACGCCGCGCCCAGTGAGTTTCTGCAGCGCGGCGGTGAGTTTGGCGGACAGCTCGTCGAACATAAGCCCAGCAAAATAGAGGGGTTACGGGCGTATGGCAAGTCTCGGGACCAGCTAGCCTTTGGCCACCCGACCGCGTCAAAACGTTCGGTTCTGCGTTGCCGGGAGCCGGGGTCTGAGGCGGCTCTTCCTTATTGTCGACCTCCTTCCTTTTACCCCGGAGCCCGACATGAAGCCTGCTCTGACAGCCGCCCAGTCCGACCCCAGCGACCAGGAACGTTCGGCCACCGCTATGCGGGTGGCTGATGCCCTCGCCGATGCGGTCAGTCACGGCCCTTTTGCGGCCCTCAGAACCGCCCGGAGCCTGACCGACCAGGAGCTCAGGCTCGGACTGGACTTTGTAAGTGTGGTGCTGGAAGTCGCTTCGGGGTCAGCCCGGGCAATGGCGGCGGTGCTGGCGGAAAGGATAGAGGAAGAAAAGCGGCAGGGACTGCACTGAGGCTCAGCGGCTGTCCGAAACCACCTCCACCATGGCCGGTTGTTTCCAGCCCGGCCATTTGTCGGGGGCGATCACGATCCGGGTAGTGGGGTGGGTTCCCAGTTCCAGTGAGGTGAGTTCCATCCGATAGCCCAGCCGGCGACGGGACTCGAGCCGCTGGCCGGTAGTGTTGAGGAAGCGGAATCGCGAAGCGGCGTCGTCGAAGGCGATATACCAGACCATGGCCGGACCGGCCGGGGTCTCGTACACCCGGAAGCGGTCGCCGCCCCAACCGAGCGCCAGGGGTGTGCCGATTTCGAGCGAGGGACCAGCGTGCGACACATCGGCCGCGAGTACCCGCATGTCGAACTCGCCCATCACATCCTCATAAAGGATGTGGGGTTCCTCGGTCTGAAATCGCAGCGTGACCGGCTGATCGCCCCGGCCGTAGCGGTACGGGTGGAGGATCTGCTCGGTGGAAACCGGCATCCTCGGCCCATACGGGATGGTGTCGCGCAGTTCGGAGCCCTGCCACCAGCGGAGAAAGTCCGCCCCGGCCAGATAGGGAAAGATCAGGCTCTCTCGCAGGATCCGGGGGGCCTTGTTGAAGATCGGCATCCTGGTCTGCATCCCGCGGAACTGCTCCCGGTAGGTCTCCCAGAATTCCGGCATCGCGAAAAGATTCTGGTCCGGCACCATGACCTGCAGCTGCACCAGCACTGCTTGTCCTTCCAGCACCGACTGCGCCGCCATCAGGCGGTCATTGTCTCCGGTCTGCCGCATGATCGAATCGAGCGGCAGGTACTGATGCTGCAGGGCGTGAACCAGCTCATGCGAGATCGTGAGACGAAGGACCTGGTCGTCCGAATTGGCCACCACGAAGAGCATGGTCGAATCGGGCTCGTAAAACCCCACGATCTGCTCGGCGTAGAGATCGAGCAGCAGGGTGCGCAGATCGAGCGAATCGGGGAGCAACCCGAGCAGCCGGTAGGTCGATTGCAGACCGCGGGCCTTCTCGGAAGGCAGTTCCTGGTCCAGCTTGTGAAGGACGTAGGCTTTGACCTGGTCCCGGGTCCGGATGGCCGAGCGAGGCGGACTGCGGAACTTGAGACCGGAGACCTTCTCCACCGCCGGCGCGATGCTGTCGACCAGCCGGGACAACGCGTCGGACGGCCCGGCCGGTGGTTTACCCCGGCAGGCCGCCAGAAGGAGCAGTGAGAGCAGAGTGTACTGCCGAAAGCGCACGATTACTGAACCAGTACGAAGTTCTTATACCAGGCGATGAGGGCCGCGCCCGCCAGCCAGGTGGCCGCGGCGCCCAGACTGAGGAATACCCCGAAGGGGACCAGTCGTTTCTTTCCAAAGACCGAGAGTGGGACGAACACCAGGGTCCCCAGCAGTGCACCCAGGAACACCGTCAGCAGTACCCCCTGCCAGCCCACGAAAGACCCCACCATGGCCATCATCTTGATGTCGCCACCGCCCATCGCGTCTTCCTTGAAGAGTTTGGTGCCAGCGGCGCCGACTCCCCACAGAAGGGCAAAGCCGACCGCAGCGCCCAGCAACGCGGTGGCAATCCCGCTGAACCCACCGGCAATGCTGAACAGAATGCCTATCACCAACCCGCCGAGGCTGAACTCATCGGGAATGATGTACTCCCGGGCGTCGGTGAACGCGATGCCCAGCAGGATGGTAAAGAAAATCGCTCCGGATAGCGCCTTCGCTTCCAGTCCGTAGCGCCAGGCCATGAAGACCCAGATCAAGGTGACGCTCAATTCAATCAGGGGATATTGCACCGAGATCCCGGTCTTGCAGTGCCGGCACTTCCCACCCAGGACCAACCAGGAAAGCATCGGCACATTGTCGTACCAGGCGATCAGCTTGCCGCACCCGGGGCAATGCGATCTCGGCTTGACCACCGATTCTTCTTTGGGCCAGCGGAGGATGCAGACGTTGAGAAAGCTCCCGACCAGCGCGCCCAGCACACCGGCTACGATGATCACGAGGGTCTCATCAGTCACGCGTCACCTCATAGAGGAGAATGCCTGCCGCCACCGCCACATTGAGTGACTCGACTCCATTACCCAGCGGCACTGACACCGAGCGGGACGCCACCGCCGCCAGTTCGGGATGAACCCCGGCGCCTTCATTACCAACCAGCAGCGCGATCGGCCCTTCCCGCCGGCCCCGTTCAATCGGGCGGCCATTGGACGCGGTGGTCCACAGGGCCAGTCCGGCTCCCCGGGCCCAGGCAATGAAATTGTCGACCGAACTGATCACCGACGGCAGCCGGAACAGGGCTCCCATACTGCCGCGCAGCGCTTTGGGGTTGTAGAGATCGGCGGTCCCGGGCAGCGTCACCAGACCGGCCGCACCCAGGGCCAGAGCAGTTCGGGCCAGGGCCCCGACGTTGCCCGGATCCTGAACTCCATCCAGCACCATGACGACGCTCTTCGGGCTGATCGGAATATCGTCGAAACTCCAATGCCGAGGCTCTACCACGGCTACGATTCCCTGGGGATGCTCGGTGCCCGCCAGCCTTACCAGTTCATCGTCATCCACATCTTCCAGCGCGATACCGGCCCGCTCCAGCCGCTCCTTGAGTGCCATACCCCGGGGTGTACCTTCCAGCGTCGGTGAAGTCGCGGCACCACGCACCGTCACACCGGAGGCGAGTGCCTCCTCCAGCAGGCGCACCCCTTCGGCCAGGGTCAGTTCCCGGCGTTCGCGGCCGCGCCGCCGATGGAGATCACGAATGGTGCTGATCAGGGACACAGGAATCGTACTCTCCGCATGCAGATCGCGCTGACTATTGCAGGCTCCGATTCCGGCGGTGGCGCCGGAATCCAGGCCGATCTCAAGACGTTTCATCAATACGGTGTGTTCGGCACTACGGTCATCGTGGCGCTCACCGCCCAGAATACCCGGGGAGTGCACTCGGTTCATCCGGTCCCGGCCACCATGGTGGAAGCGCAGCTGGCAGCCCTGGCCCGGGATCTTCCCCCGGCCGCGCTCAAGACCGGCATGCTGGCGACGGCCGGTCTGGTTCGGCTGGTGGCCGGCTCGATCAAGAGTTACGGCTGGACCAACTTCGTCTGCGACCCGGTGATGGTGGCCACGTCGGGCGACCGGCTGCTGGACCCGGAAGCGGAATCGGTGGTTCGCAACACCCTGCTTCCGCTGACCGCCCTGGTCACACCCAATCTGGACGAAGCAGCGATCCTAACTAGCCTCGAAGTGCGCGACCTGATCCAGATGGAACAGGCCGGCCGGGCCCTGCTCGAGCTCGGCGCCAAGGCCGCCCTGGTCAAAGGGGGCCATCTGCCGGGCGACCTCATGACGGATGTGCTGGTAACCCGGGACCAGGTCCGCCGTTTCACTCACGCGCGGATTAATACCACCTCGACTCACGGCACTGGCTGCACTCTGTCGGCGGCGATTACAGCCGGGCTGGCTCTGGGACGGACCCTGGAGGATGCCGTTACCGATGGACTCGACTACCTCCATCGCGCCATTGCCGAGGCACCGGGACTGGGCGGCGGACACGGACCGGTGAATCATATGGTGGCCGCACCCAGATCGGGATTGGGCCAATAGCCCGACGTTAGATCCGTGCGATCACCCGCGCCATCAGCTGCCCGAGCCGGGCACCCGCCGCCTGAGCCTCCCGCATTACCTCGGCGTGCGACAACACACCGCTCCCCAGTCCCGCCGCCCGATTGGTGATCAGCGAAAAGGCCAGGCACCTGATTCCCGCCGCCCGGGCCGCAAGCACCTCCGCCACGGTGGACATTCCCACTGCGTCGGCACCCAGCCGCCGAAGCATGACCACTTCGGCCCGACTTTCGTAACTGGGCCCCATCACACCGCCGTAGGTCCCCTCTTTCAACTCTACCCCTTGTTCCCGAGCCACGGCTCGGGCCAGCCGGCGCAGCTCCAGATCGTATGGTTGCGACAGGTCAGGGAAGCGGAGATCACCGGGATGGAGCGGACCGACTAGCGGATTGGAAAAAGTGAAATTCAGGTGATCGCTGATCAGCATGATCGACCCGGGGCCCAGTCCCGCGCCGATTCCGCCGGCCGCATTGGTGAGGATGAGGGTCCCGACCCCCAGACCGGCGAAGAGGCGGACCGGTCGGACCACCGTTTCGGGGGAATGACCTTCGTAACCGTGGAATCTTCCGCCCTGGACCAGCACCCTTTTCCCGCCGATCGATCCGGCGATCAGCTCACCCCGATGCCCTTCAACTCCAGGCAGCTCGAAGCCGGGAATCCGCTGGTAGGGGAGTCGGCTGGAGTGCTCCAGCTGATCGGCCAGCCCAGCGAGACCCGAGCCCAGTACCAGCGCCACCTCGGGCTTCCAGTCGCCCAGCCAGCGACCGGCCGCCTCGAGGGTGGCCGTCATCCATCGCCACGCCGGCTGGAGCGCGCGGCCCGGAGAATGGCACCGGCGGGAAGCAGATCGTCCAGCCCGACCGGCAGGCCGCGGGCATCGGTGATATTGGCGCCACCGGCTTCGGCATCGGCCAGCAGGTCGGGCAGGATCGCCTTGAGAGCGTCACGCACCGACGAACCCGGGGCCAGGGTATGGCCGCGGTCGTTCACGAAAATTCGAATGTGGTCCGGCATCAGCGAGAAGATATCAGTCGCTGGTCATCGGGTGGAGTGACCGGCTGGGGCAGTCGGCGCAGATACTCGGAGAGCAGCTCGGAGCCGGCCCGTTCGCTGGGCCGCACCTGCCAGCGATCCAGGGTGCCCGGCTTCTTGCAGCCCTTGGAATTACAGTCGGTTCCCCCGAGGGTGAACACCTCCCCGCTGATCAACCGGGGGCTGACCGCCAGGTTGTAGGTCTTCTTGCGGTCGAGCGACTTTCCTCCCGGCAGCCTCACGCGGCGCACCCGCTCCATCGGTTTGGCTCTGGGATCGTACTCCACCGAGAGCCCGGCCAGCTCGCAGCAAGGCGATTCTCCCTCCACCGCGTGCTCCAGCACCTCTTCCAGCTCCGCACCGGTGAGCGGGATGATCACCACCCGCTCCTGGCCGGGCAGCGCCGCGGCGATCTGCTGGGCGTTGAGCGGGCCGGCCGGGAGCCGCTCGCCGACATCTTCCTGCCGGATGATGGCGAAATCGGCCCGCAAGGCGTTCTGATAGGCATCAGCGGCCAGCCGGGAGAGGTTCTTCCCCGCTCCCGGTTCGGCCGGCAGCTTCATGGTGATGCCGGATGTCAGCTTGGCCCGGGCTTCGGCCCGATCCTGTTCCCGCAGGATCGACTCCTGTCGGGCAATTTCCTTGGCACTGGGCTTGAGCGGAATGTCGAGCGGGGCCGGCGGCGGCGGCGCGGTGCTGGCGACCGCCACGTCCTTCACGAAGATCGAGCGCGCCTTGCGGGCCGCGTCGGCCGGTGCCAGACCCCAATCGTTGCCGGTGTAATCGGTCCGCAGAATAGTGTGCTTGCGGCGAATCTCGGCCAGCACCAGGTCCCGGATGTATTCGCCCCGGTCGTACACCACCGGCGCGCCCGCCAGCATCGAGAACCCGCCCCAACCCAGAGATCGTGAACTGCTCAATGCCAGGGTGAATTGATCGGTCGCTGCCACCGGCTTCCCCTTCACTTCCAGCCGAGTCACCCGGGAACCCATCGGTTTGGAAAGATCGATGGTGTAGACCGCCCCGCCGATCACGTCATAGTTCGCCGGCTGATATAAGCGATTGGTCGCGATCAGTCCGGTCGAATCGGCGTAGAAGTAGCGGGCGCACTGCTCCAGGTAGGCCCGCAGCTGGGCCCCGGTGATCTTGATCGAGCGCAGGGTGTTCTCCACCGGATAGAGCTTGAAGACTTCGGAGGTGGTGATCTCCCCTTCGTCCAGGCCGGCGCGAGTGTCGATGACCGGCGCAGCCGAGAGATCGGCCCGGGCGGTACGGCGCTGCACCTCGTGGAGCAACCGCATCGCGGGTGTGTCTTCCACCCGTGAGGAGGCCATCGGCATCCGCCGTTCACTCTCTCCGATCCGGCTGTCGAGCCAGCCCAGCACCGCGCTGTGAGGATCGTTCATCCGGCGCTGCACCCGGTCGGAAGGACGGACATCCTCCAGCGAAATCCGGTCGGCCCGCACCTTGGCGAGCTTCATCGAGCCGTCGGGCTGGGGTACCAGAGAGAGGTACACCACGCTGAGGCTGCGGCCCTCGGGCCGGGGCTGGACGAAGTGCACTCCCGAGATCACCGTATCCCGGATCTCGCGATGAGAGTGGCCTACGACCACGATATCGGGCTTGAGCGAGCCGGCCGCGAGACGGGCGCTCACATTCTCCCCCCCAACGCCGGTGCTGTCGTAGTTGCTGGGGCCGTCGATGCCACTGTGGGAGAGCACCACCGTGACGTCGGCGTCCTTCCGCATTTCTTTGAGGACCGCTTCGAGGGCCGGCTCGATCCGGCCGATCCGCAGTTTGCCGCGCAGCTTGTCCCCATCGGCAATCATGGCGGCGGGCGTGGTAAACCCGGTGATCGCCACCCTGACTCCGTTGCGGTTCACCACGATGTAGGGCGAGAAGATCAGGGTATCGGCGGGAAGAACATTGAGATTGCCGCTCACCCACTTGAACGCGGAAGCGGCCAGGGCCCGCTGGAAGTTGTCGACTCCGAAATCGAAATCATGATCGCCCGGGGTGGCCGCGTCGTAGCCCAGCAGGTTCATGGCTTCGATGACCGGATGGGGATCGCGCGAGACCTCCCGCCCGAAGTAGGCCGCGAACACACTGCCCTGCAATGCGTCGCCGCCATCGACCATCACAACCTGTCCGGGATATTTCTGTCGCAGCGAATCGACCACCGTGACTGCCCGGGTGAGTCCTCCGGGCCAGGGAGCGTTCTGCAGGTAATCCCAATCCGTTACGTAACCGTGAAGATCAGTGGTCGCGACCAGCACAACCCGGACGGTGTCAGCCGGCGCGGTCGCAAGCGCCAGCAACAGCGGAAGTATAGGCATGGCAACAATATCCGGTGCGTGTACTGGAGGGCGCAATGCCAAACGTCACACCGCAGTCCTGGCCCCTTCGAACCGGTCGATTTTGGCGGGCGCCCAGGTCGGAGCTACTTGCAAAGTATCAACCCACTATTTATTCGTTTTGCCGCATATGCCACCCGATCCAGAAACACTCGAATTGTTGACGGCGCTGGCTGAGCCCACCCGGCTCAGGATCGTGAACTGTCTCGCCGCAGCACCCCTCTTCGTCTCCGAACTCCAAGCCATCCTCAGTATCCCTCAACCCACTGTCTCGCGACACCTCCGAGTGCTGCGCGATATGGGACTGGTGCGCGATACCCCGATCGCCCAGTACGTGCTGTATCGGTTGCGCCGCCCGGTCGAACCGCTGGGCCGGGTGCTGGGATCGGTGCTGGATTCGGTGCAACACGAACCTGAACTGGCCGGGGAGCGGGCCGAAGCGATGGCGCGCAGCCGCCTGCATGCCCGCAACCGGGTAGAGACCGACACCGAAGGACGACCCGCATGAGTCATCGCATCCTGGTGGTCGACGACGAGCCGGATATCACCGCGCTGGTAGCCTACCATCTCGCCAAGGCCGGGTATCGGGTCTCGACCGCGGCCAATGGACCCGACGCGCTCAAGGCGGCACGGGAGGAGAAACCCGACATCGTGATTCTCGACGTGATGCTGCCGGGAGTCTCGGGTTACGATGTGCTGGCCGAGCTGCGGCGGAGGGAAGAGACCCGGGAAGTGGGCGTCATTCTGTTGACCGCCAAGCGGGAGGAGCCCGACCGGATCCGCGGCCTCTCGTTAGGCGCCGACGACTACCTCACCAAGCCGTTCTCCCCGGCCGAGCTGGCCTTGCGGGTGAACGGGTTGCTCCGCCGGCTGGCCGCTCCGGCGGTCTCCAGCGGATCGACCCTGGCCGCGGGACCGGTGTCGATCGAGCGCTCGGGCCACCGGGTGGTGGTCGAAGGCAAGGAGATTGAGCTGACGGCCACCGAATACAAGCTGCTCCTCACCCTGGTCGAGCGCCGGGGCCGGGTGCAGACTCGGCCCCAGCTGCTGGAAACGGTCTGGGAAGCGCAGCCCGACATTCAAACCCGCACGGTCGACATGCACGTGCAGCGGTTGAGAACCAAATTGGGCCCGGCCGGTGAGCTGATCGAAACCGTGCGCGGCTTCGGCTATCGGTTCCGGTCGGCCGAGCGGGGGAGTCGGCGCGCATGAACTACGCCGGCCGGCTGGTGCTCGGCATTCTCGGGGTGCTGGTTCTGGTGATCGTCGCGCTGGTGGCCGGAGCCGAGTGGTCACTCCGCCGCCATCTGGAAAACGACATCCGGGCCAATCTCGAACGGGAAGCCCGGCTGATCACCCGGGCCCTGCCCCCGGACTCCCTGGTCTGGCAGACGGCAGTCGAAGTCATGGCCCGGGAGACCGAACTGCGAATCACCCTGGTTGCACCGGACGGCCGGGTGATAGCCGAAAGCGACGAACCGGCTGAAGCGGTTCCCCGGATCGAGAACCATGGCAATCGCCCCGAAATCGCCGCGGCGCTGCAGGGGCGGGTGGGCAGCGACCGGCGCCACAGCGCCACGGTGAATCGTCCGTTGCTCTACGTCGCGGTGCCGGGTGGACCCGGGGTAGTCAGAGTGGCGGCGCCACTTCAGGGCGTGGACCAGATTGTCAGACGCTCTCAGGGCTCGGTGGTCGATGCCGCCGCGGTTGCCCTTCTGATCGGGGTGGTTCTCGCTTTGATCGCGGCCCGTTCGGTAGTGAAGCCGCTCAACCACATCGGAACCGCTGCCCGCTCGATCGCTGAAGGCTCCCCGCCCCATTTTCCCCACTCGGGAATCCCCGACATCGACGCAGTGGTCCGCTCTCTCCGGGACATGCACGCCCAGCTCGAGGATCGATTTGCCGACCTCAAGCGGGAACGGGCCGAGTCCGCCGCGCTGGTCGAGGCCATGGTCGAAGGAGTCGTCGCGTCGGACGACCGGGGCCATATCGTCACCGCCAATGCCGCCGCCCGGCGTTTGCTCGGTTACGACGTTTCCGAA
Source organism: uncultured Gemmatimonadaceae bacterium (assembly GCA_964578865.1). Classification (GTDB taxonomy): domain Bacteria; phylum Gemmatimonadota; class Gemmatimonadetes; order Gemmatimonadales; family GWC2-71-9; genus JADJOM01. The sequence goes on from CAZOES010000049.1 coordinate 26,159, forward strand.
GCGCTTCCGGCACTGGACCAGATTTTCCGAGTCAAAGCTGCGCGGGAGATGGTCGACGCCCTGCTGGATGGCCGTTCCGTGATTGAGCGGGAACTCGATCTCGATGGCCAGACCGTGCTCCTGACCGGCCGGCCCCTTCCTCATGGCGGCGCCCTGCTGGTGCTGCACGACGTCTCCGACTTGAGAAAACTTGAGACCGTCCGGCGGGATTTCGTGGCCAACGTCTCCCACGAACTCAAAACCCCGCTCACTTCGATTTCGGGATATGCCGAGACCCTGGTGCACGATTCAGTAGATCAGGAAACCAGCCGCCGCTTCCTCAGCGTGATCCTGGCCAACGCCCGGCGGATGCAGCAGTTGGTCGATGGGCTGCTGGACTTATCCAAGATCGAGTCGGGGGGATGGCACCCTGAGCCGGAAGTGCTCGACGCGGCCGCCGTGGCCCGCGAAAGCTGGGCCTTACTGGCCGACCGGGCCGAACAGCGTCAGGTCGAATTCGATACCGACGTGGAGCCGGGTGCCGAGCGGGTGTACGCCGACGCCGATGCCCTCAGAACCATTCTGAGCAACCTGCTGGACAATGCTCTGCGGTATACCCCTCCGGGTGGCACCATCACCCTGCGAGCTCGCCGGGAAGACGGCGGAGTCCGGCTGAGTGTGAGGGACACCGGGCCGGGGATTACCAGTGAGCATCT
>CAZOES010000050.1:0-13859 GCA_964578865.1 uncultured Gemmatimonadaceae bacterium
CACGCGCGATTGCGTGATGAGCCTCGCGAAGGACCTCGGCATCCCGGTCTACGAGCGTGAGCTGCTGCGTGAGTCGGTGTATCTGGCCGACGAAGTCTTCTTCTGCGGCACGGCCGTCGAGATCACCCCGGTTCCAGGCGGCAGCGGACTCTACCATGTCGGCCAGGAGTTCTTTCCGCATCGCCTCGGCCGTTGCCGCCGGGACCACGCCGGTCTGAGGGTGGCTGCATCCTGCGGAGGTGATGACCATCAGGGTCCAGACCCAGCCAGCACGCATTCCACTCCTCCGTTGTTGGTGTCTCAGTGACTTCCGCCAACCCTCTCAGCCGCCTGGTCAAGCATTCGGTCCAGTTCCGCTCGAGGATACCACCAACCCCGGGCCATCACGCCGGTGATGCGCCGAGTGGCGGTGATATCGCTCAAGGGATTTCCATCGAGTAGAACCAGGTCGGCGTTCTTTCCCTGTTCGATCGTTCCGCTGACTGGCAGCGTGCCCAGCCATTCGGCCGGATTTCTGGTTGCTGCCTCGAGCGCGGCGTATGGGGTAAGACCGGCACCAACCAGACTGCCGAGTTCCGCGTGCAAGGCAAAACCGTAGAGCAGGAACCACTCGGGGGCGTCGCTGCCGGCCATCAGATGCCCGCCGGAATCGTGGATCTCTCGTGCCAGCGCGTTTCGGAATCTCACATACCGCTCCCGGCGAGTCTCACTGGGTGGATTCTTCCAGTACGCCTCCCGGGTCTGGTACATCTCCTCGCGAACGTGCCGGGGGAAGAAGCGATAGTCTAGACGGTTCTTGATCGAGGAATCGCTTTCGCCGGTTCCGAAGGAATTCTTGAGAAAGGTGAGTGTCGGGGTACTCCAGACTCCGGCCCGGGCGGTTGCTCCGGCGAGTACCGGGATCCGGGTTGAATCGAGCAGATCCAGACTTTCCCAGGCCCTGGGCTGCCAGACGTACACCCCGTCGACCGAGCGTTTGAGGGCGGCTCCCGGCGGCAGCAAGGCCTGGAGGTAACCATCGAGGTGTTCGATCTGCTGGCCGGCGGCCAGTGCCTTGGCCAGACCCACGGCCTGATCCACGTGGCCGATCACCCTGATGTTTTCGGCCCTGGCCGTGGCGATCACCGCGTCGTAGACCTCGGGGGTGATGAAGAAAGTGAGCTTGATGAAGTCGTAACCCTGAGCCTTGAAGTCGCGCACCGCCTGGCCTGCTTCAGTCGCATTGGTGACCACTCGGCCATTGAAGACATCGCCGAAGGAGCGGCCGGCCAGCTGAGGGCTGCCGAGGAACAGTGCAGGGCCCGGCAGCGCTCCGCTGGCGATCTTCTCCCGCAGGGTCAGGTGATTGGGTTTACCGATGGGAATCCGGGCGCTGGTGATGCCGTTCGCGAGGATCACCGCCAGTTCGTAGCGGGCCAGGCTGTCGGGGATCCGGTCGTCCGACAGGAGATGGGTGTGCATGTCGTGCAGACCGGGGATGAGAAACTTCCCCTTCCCATCGATGCGGGTCACCCCATTCGGCACCGAGATCGCGTTCACCGGTCCGATCGTCACAATCTTCCCGTTCTCGACCAGCACGGTCTGCTGGTTGAGAATCCGTTCGCGATCCATGGGAATGACCGACACGCCGACAAAGGCGTAGCGAGTCGCACCGGTTGGCTGGGCGGGAATCGAGTCGTGCGACAGGAACGATATTGCGAGGAGCGCGATGAGCAGCGGGGGAATTCCCGAGAGAGATTGCGACTGTACGACCTCGCCTTAAGGGCAGTTTCCCCTCGCGGGCTGCACTCTGAAACGGCGCTCATTAGCTTTCCGGCTCCCCCCAACCCGGAGTCCCATGCGAATTCTTGTCACCGGCGGCGCCGGTTTTATCGGGAGCCACACCGTCATCGAGCTGCTGAAGGCCGGTCACCAGGTGGTGGTGATCGACAATTTCAGCAACAGCAAGCCGACGGTTTTGCCGCGGGTGAAAGAGCTGGCGGGGAAGGCCTTCGATTTTGAGCGGGTGGATCTGCTGGATCGGCCTGCCATGGAAGCAGTGTTCAAGAAATACAAGGTGGACGGGGTGATTCACTTCGCCGCCTTCAAGGCGGTGGGAGAGTCGGTCGCTCAGCCGCTCAAGTACTACCACAACAATCTCACCGGCACCCTGATGCTGTGTGAGACCATGCTCTCCCACGGGGTGAAGAACATCGTCTTCAGCTCTTCCGCCACGGTGTATGGCGATCCGGCAACGGTGCCGGTGAAGGAGAACTTCCCGCTCTCGGCGGTGAATCCCTACGGCGCCACCAAGCTGATGATGGAGCAGGTGCTGCGGGATATCTATCGCTCAGATGAGAGCTGGAACATCTCGCTGCTCCGCTATTTCAATCCGGTGGGAGCTCATGAGAGCGGGCGTATCGGTGAGGATCCCAATGGAATTCCCACCAATCTCTTTCCCTTTATCAGTCAGGTCGCGGTCGGAAAGCTGCCCAAACTCAGAGTCTTCGGCGGTGACTACCCCACCGTGGATGGCTCCGGGGTCCGCGACTACATCCACGTGGTGGATCTGGCGATCGGCCATGTAAGAGTGCTGGAAAAGCTGGCCGGCAAGCCTGGTTGCCGGGCCTACAACCTCGGTACCGGACTGGGCACCAGCGTACTGCAGGCGGTGAAAGCATTCCAGACCGCCTGCGGCCGCCCGATTCCCTATGAGATCGTGGCTCGTCGCCCGGGTGACGCGGCGTCGGCCTACTGCGATCCCGGGCTGATCTATCAGGAGATCGGCTGGAAAACCGAGCGAGATCTCGACGCCATGTGCCGGGACTCATGGCGGTGGCAATCGCAGAACCCGGGTGGGTATCCGGACTGACCGTCATCCCGAGCGAAGCGAGGGATCCCTGATTTCAAGAACAGGGATCCCTCGTTCGTTTCACTCACTCGGGATGACGATTCTCACCCGCGCTGCGGGTTCGAATCATCAGTCATATCTCAGTGCCTGCATCGGGTGCACCTTCGAAGCCCGGACTGCCGGCAGATAACCCGCGCTCAGCGCCACCAGCACCAGCAGTACTACGGCTGAGGTGAAGACCAGCGGGTCGTGACCCTTGAGACCGTAGAGCAGCGAACTGGCCGCCCGGCCAACGCCCAACGCGCCCACCACCCCGATGCCCAGCCCGATGCCGATCATCGAGCTCACCTGCCGCATCACCATCAGGCGCACCTTGTGGGCATCGGCCCCGAGGGCCATCCGGACGCCGATTTCGCGGGTCCGCTGGGCCACGGTGTAGGCCAGCACCCCGTAGAGTCCCACCGCCGCCAGCAGGGTTGCCAGGACTGCGAACGACGCCGACAGGATGCTGATCATGCGATCGAGGAAGACGTTCTCCTTGATCTGCTGGGGCATGGTCTTGATCTCTTCCACCGGAAGACCGGGGTCGATCTGCTTCATCACCGCCGGGATTTCCCGCAGCAGTGTTTCCGGGGGAAGCCCCGTGCGAACGTAGAAATGGAGGGACCCGGTGCTGCCGTCCTGTCTCCACGGGGTATAGAAGAGCGCCGGGACCTCGTCCTTCACTTCGCTGTACTTGGCGTTGGGGATCAGTCCGACGATCTGAATATTGAGCGAGTCCTTGCCCCGGTTCGACATGAACTTGCCGATCGGATTGTCACCCAGGTGGAACTTCTTGACGAAGGCTTCGTTGATCACCGCCACCTTGGGAGTACCGACCCGGTCCGAGGTGGTGAACTCCCGGCCTTTGAGCAGCTGCACTCCGAGCGTATTGAAGTAGCCCGCCCCGATCGCATTGAAACGGGAGTTGTTGTCGATGTCCGGGCCGGACTGGAATCCTTCGACCTCGACATCGGTCCCCCAGTTGCTGCCAGCCAGCAGGGGCACCATTGAGGTGGTTACTCCGGTCACCCCCGGGATGGCGGCCAGCTGTTCCTCCACTCGCTCGAACAGCAGGCCCGCACGGGTGGAGTCATACCCGGTGCGGTCGGGCGAGATGCCGAAGGTCACCACGTTGTCCACCTTCACGCCCAGATCCACCTTGGCCACGTTCATCAGACTCTTCATGAACAGGCCGGCGCCCACCAGCAGCGAGGTGGCCAGCGCGATCTGTACCGTCACCAGTCCGGCCCGGAACCGAGCCGCACCGCGGGCGCCGCCGGTGATCTGGCCAGCTCCGGCGCGAATCGAGGAGATCAGATCGGCACGGGTGCTATGCAGTGCCGGGAACATTCCGAAGATGATGCCGGTAACCAGCGAAACCAGCGCCGAGAAGCCCAGCACCGAGGACTGCAGCTCGAAGTGCAGCGAGTTGGAAGCATCGGGCGGGAGCATCGCCGAGATCAGATGCAGGGTCCATTTCGCCACCAGCAACCCGGCGAGTCCACCCATCAGGGCCAGAACAATCGACTCGGTAAGCAGCTGGACCATCAGGACTCGGCGGCCCGCTCCCAGCGCAAGGCGAACTCCCATCTCCATCGAACGATTGGCTCCCCGGGCCAGCAGCAGATTCGCGATGTTGGCGCAGGCAATGAGCAGCACGATGGCAGTGACGCCGAAGAGCAGGTAGAGCGGAGTCCGGGCTTCATCGTGAATCGAGCTCTGGCCCTTGGCCCCCGGCTCGACCTTCACCTCCTTGGCCTTGAAGCGGACCATGGTCTTCTCGCTCATGCCGTCCTGCAGCGGAGCTTCCACGTCGGTGATGATCGGGTGGTAGATGCCGTTGAGTGCCACCGCCGCCTGCTTCCGGCTCACGCCCGGCTTGAGCCGGCCGAAGAGATAAGCCCAGTAGGTACGGCGGTTCTCGAATCGGCCGTCGCCCTCGAGAACTCCTCGCATAAGAATCGGCACGAAGACCAGCGGCCGTGATCCCAGGGTGGTTCCCTCGAATCCTTTCGGCGCTACCCCGATGATCTCCATCGGATGCCCGTTCACCGTGATAGTCTGACCCAGAACCCCGGGGTCGGACCCGAAGTGGGCCGCCCAGTAGCTGTAGCTGAGCACCGCGACAAAGTGACTACCAACGGTTTCGTTGTCGGACGGGGCGATCAGCCGACCGATGGTGGGCCGGAGATTGAGGACGCTGAAGTAGGAGCCCGAGACGAAGCTGCCTTCGCCGGTAAGCGGTTCGCCCTTGTAGGAGAGACTGGCGCCGAATCCCCGGTGCGCCGCGATACCGGTGAGGACCGTCTGGGATTTCTCGAGGTCCTTGAACATCGCGTAGCTCCAGACCTGGTCGCAGCCACCCGACTGGTTGCAGGACTGGGAGCCGGGGTTGGGCCCGGGAGCCGAGAGGTTCACCAACTCCCCGGCATTGGGCACCGGCAACGGCCGCAGCAACAGCTGGTCGAACATCGAAAAGATCGCGGCATTGGCCCCGATGCCGAGCGCGAGAGACAGAATGGCTACCCCGGTCACGAAGGGAGTCTTGAACAGGGTTCGGAATGCCAGCTTCAGGTTTTGCATTGCGGAAAGCCAGGATGTGGGTCGCTGCCTGCGGTCATCGGCCGATGGACGCAACAAGCTCTTAGACTCTCGGGTGGCCCTGAGGGTTGCACCGATTCGGTTACAGACAGAAACACTACTCGGACCGCCGGGACCGGGTTTCGGATTCTCTGCAGGGACGTGCTTGACCGGCTCCGGGCCCCATCCCATCTTCCCCTCAACATTTCAGGGGAAGACCGTTCTCATGACCTCCGTCTCACCCGATCTCGATCTGCTGCAGGGCACCCTGGACGTGCTGGTCCTCAAGGCCCTGATCTTCGGCCCCAGACACGGCTACGGAATCGCCCGGTGGATCCGCGACACCAGCGACGACTCGCTGGCTATCGAGGATGGGGCACTCTATACCGCGCTGCACCGGCTGGAACGGCGCGGTTGGGTGGACGCTGACTGGGGCCTCTCGGAAAACAACCGCAAAGCCAAGTTCTACCAGTTGACCAGGGACGGACGCCGTCAGCTCGATGCCGAGACCCGCCGCTGGACCCGCTACGCCGAGGCCGTCTTCAAGGTGCTCCGGGCCGCGGAGGAGGGCTGATCATGGGCCGGATCGCCGGAATTCGCCGCTGGCTTCATCTCGACCGCGAAGTGGTCGAGGAGATCGACGAGGAACTGGAGTTCTACTTCGAGCAGGTCGCCGAAGAATTGATTGCCAGGGGAATGTCCCCCGAAGCGGCCCGGGCCGAGGCCCATCGCCGCTTCGGGAATCTGGCCCGTTATCGGGAGGAGCTCCGCGTGATCGATCAGGATTTCCGGATTAGCAGGGATCGCTACGCCCGGCTGGAGGACCTGCGCCGGGTAATCGCCCAGGGATGGCGAAGCCTCTGGCGTCAGCCGGGCTTTACCCTGTTGGTGTCCGTCATGCTTGGTCTCGGTATCGGCGTCAACGCAGCGATGTTCGGGGTACTCGACCGATTGATGTTTCAGCCTCCACCGCTGGTTAAGGATCCTGACGCGGTCCGCCGGATCTACGTCAAACGCAGCTTCCTGGGTCGGGAGACCATCAGTTCGAGCCTGTCCTATCGCGACATCAACGACTTCGCGACCTCGCCGCTGGTGACCGGGTATGCCATCGTGCGAGACGGCAACTTTACCTACGGGCAGGGGGCTTCGGCCCGGGATCTGGCCGGCAACCTGGTGAGCCCGGGCTATTTCGAATTGTTAGGGGTTGCACCGGCGCTGGGCCGCTTCCTTTCACCGGCCGACGATTCCGCCGCGACCGGATCCGGCTCGGTGGTTCTGTCCTACGGATTCTGGCAGGGGGAGTTCGGGGGAGATCGGACAGTTCTGGGCCGTACTTTTGAGGTGGGAGACGGTCGCTATCAGATCGTAGGAGTGACTCCCAAGGGCTTCAACGGAATCAGTCCTGAGCGGGTCGACCTCTGGCTTCCCCTCCGCCCGGCTGCCTTCCAGATGATTGCCGGGCCCTGGCAGGAAAGCCGCGGCTTCCACTGGCTCAACGGAATCGTGCGGCTGGCCCCGGAAGTCACCCCGGAACAAGCCCAGGCTCAAGCCACCGTGATCCATCGTGCGGCCCACGCTGACGACGCCCGTTACGATCCCAAAGCCGAGGTGGTGCTTGGTCCGCTGCTGGAGGCCCGGGGACCCGACAGCCCTCCCGAATCGAAGGTCTCCCTCTGGGTCGCGGGTGTGTCCCTCGCGGTGCTGCTGGTTGCCTGCGCCAACGTCGCCAACCTCCTGTTGTTCCGTGCCATTCGCCGCCGGCGGGAGACCGCACTCCGCTTGGCATTGGGCATCGGCCGGGGCCGTCTGATCGGCGAGCTGATGGTCGAGACCATCATGCTGGCCCTGGTTGCCGGAGCCGCCGGCAGTATGCTGGCTGCCTGGGGTGGAGATGTGATTCGCCACCTGCTGGTCCCTTCCCTCGCCGGTAGCGCCGCCGGGATGACCTGGCGAGTCGCCCTCTTCAGCGTCCTGATCTCGCTCTCGGCCGGTCTGTGTGCCGGAATCATTCCAGCCCTTCTCGAAAGCCGACCCGATCTGCTTGCCGCGCTGAAACTGGGCGGGGCACAGGGCGGTACCCGACGGTCGTTGCTCCGCTCCGGGTTGGTGGTGCTGCAGGCCGGCCTCTCGGTGGCACTGCTGGTGGGCTCGGGCTTGTTCCTGGTCTCGTTCCATCGAGTCAGATCGCTGGATCTGGGAATCAACCCCAAAAACCTCCTGCTGGTCAGTTTGAACTTCCCCCGGGATACCAAGACCGAACGCCGGGTTCAGGTCTACAGCGCCGCGCTTGACCAGATCAGCGGAATGCCGGGGATCAAGAGCGCGGCGTTCACCACCGGCATCCCCTTCCGGACCAGCTGGTCGGAAGAGCTGACTATTCCCGGGATCGATTCAATTCCCCGGGTGCCGACCGGCGGACCCTACGTCGACCGGGTGTCGCCCAACTACTTCCCGACCATGGGCATCAGGATCATCAAGGGGCGAGGGTTCACCGCTGAAGACAGGATGGGTTCGGCCCGGGTGACTATTGTCGGTGAGACGATGGCCCGGCTGCTCTGGCCCGAGGGTGAAGCGCTCGGGAAGTGCATGAAGATCGGCGGCGACACCATGCCCTGCAGCGAAGTGGTCGGGGTGGCCCGCGACGCCCAACGCAACAGCTTCGCTGCCGGCGAGAGGATGCAGTACTACATCCCGTTTTCCCAGATGACTGGTGCCTGGCCCGGCGGGCTTTTTCTGCGTACCGATGGTGATCCCGTCAGCCTGATGGGTCCGGTGCGGGCGGCGCTGAGCGAAATCGCTCCCGACCTTCGATTGATCGAACTCGAATCGATGGAAGACGTGATCAGCCCAGAGTACCGCTCCTGGGAACTGGGCGCCAAGCTCTTTACCGCCTTCGGCGCGCTGGCCCTGCTGGTCTCGGCCATCGGCCTCTACAGCCTGCTCTCCTATGGCGTGGCCAGCCGGATTCAGGAGATCGGGGTCCGCAGCGCACTGGGAGCCCGGCCGGCCGAGCTGGTGCGTCTGGTGGCGAAAGACGGTCTCACCCTGGTCACCACCGGCCTTGCTATCGGACTGATCGCGGCGATCTTCATCGCCGGCGCGCTGCAGTCGCTGCTGTTCCAGACTTCGGCGAGAGAGCCGGCGGTATATCTCGTCGTGGTGGGTGTACTCCTGCTGATCGCACTGGTGTCAGGCGCCATCCCCGCCTGGCGGGCCACCCGGGTCAGTCCGATCCAGGCGCTTAGAGCCGACGGTTGAAACCGGATTTCAGGATTAAGAGGATCCCAAGGGTTTGAACCATTGTGAAAGCATTGCCAATCCTTTGCATCCTGTTGAATCCTCACATCCTGTCTCAACCCGTCATCAGGGGCGCTATTGCCGTGGCTTCCACAAGAATCGGCGGGGCTCGGCTCGGAAGGCGTGACGAATCGCCGCCCAGAGCCGAGCCCTCTCGTTCTTACCGAGATCCCGGGCCCGCATCGCGGTCCGCAATGCCAGCGCGAATGAGATTCCGAAGTTGAGGGCCCCGATCACCAGGATCCCGGCCAGCCCCCAAAGCACGGCACTCCAGTGAAAGGCCTCAGGATCGAACAGGTAGAGCGATGCGGCGGCCAGTGTGAGACTGGCGGTTTGCAGTGTGACGTGACGGACCTCGATCGGCAGGCCGGCAAAGCGAAAGGCTACCGGCATGAACCCGAGTAGAAAGCCCAGTGCGATATAGCCCACGATTCCGCTGAGATTCTGATCGACGAATCGCCCGATCGTCTGGGCCCGCTCCTTTCCCAAGGCCGAGATCAGTCCGGGATGCCGGGCCAGGGCCTGGGGCAGTCCGCGATAGCCGCTCCAGTTGGCGGCCCAGCCGGCGGCGAGACTCGACATCCAGAGGAACCCACCGGTGAGTGCGGCGAAGGGAATGGTCCAGGAAAAGAGCGGGTGGGTGCCGTCTACCGTGTGGTGGGCCGTCCCGGGGGCCAGCATCGGCCCGCCCCGGGCCCAGGCCCACAGCGCTACCAGCGCCAGTGAAACGGGAATGGTGACCAGCACATTGCCGAGCGTGGCCATCACCTGCGATCGGGTAATACCGGCCACCAGTTCAACCTGATCGGCCATGTCATCCTGGTTCTCCAGCGCTGCGGCGAGCGCCGCCGCAGTCATCGCCGGCTGTTTCGAGGCGAGGGTGAAGTGCAGCAGCTGCATCGCCACGAAACTCAGCGTGTAATTGAGAGCCAGGCCCAGCCCTGCCATTAAGGGCGCCAGCGGCAACGCTCCCAGTGCGTACTTGCCGACCGCGGTGAAAGCCGTGAGTACCCCGCCTCCCGCGGCCGATCGCCCGGTGGCATCCCACTCGTCCCGGCTTCTCACTACGTAGTGATCGCCACTGCTGCCGGTGTGCTCCACCACCTTGCGGGAGAGCCGCTTGAGTGCGGTGCGCGCCAGCGAACGGATGCCCCGCTGGCGAATGCTGGCCCGGACCAGCTCAGCGGCGAGCTCCCGGCCGTTGCCCCGTCCGGCCGCGACCGCCAGCAATTCCTCCAGCCGGAGAAGTCCTGACTCGATCAGCTCCAGGCGATAGATCAGGTCGGTCGAAATACCCCGAGTCTCCAGCTGGTCATGGGCCTGGGCGACGGCACGATGACATTCGCTCTGTAGTACCAGCCAGCCGGCCCAATGATCATCGTCATGCAAGTCACCGATCAACTGATCGGTCTGACCGACCAGCTTGAGGAAAGGAGAGCTGCCCTGCTGTTCCGATGCCAGCTCCAGAAGCTCCCTGGTAACCCCTGCCGATGCCACCCGCACAGCCACCAGACGAGCCGCCTCCAGAAGTTGGGGAGCCGGAAGGGCAAGCAGGTTCACCCACGGCCCGATTGACTCGACCGAGAGTTGTTCGAACCAGATGGCATCTGCTTCGGTGAGGCCAAGCGAGGTGAGCAGAACGTAGAGGTCGTTCTCCCGCTCGAGTCGCGGCACCAGCCGGTCGACCAGCCGTTCGAACGACTCCTTCAGCAGCGTGATATGGGCCGGCAGTCCCGCCTCGGCCAGGAGCCGAGTCGGGTTGCCGCTCACCCACAGCGCCCGCAATCGCTCCAGCAGATCCGCTTGTCGCGGATGCTGGCGAAGAACTTCTGCCAGGAGGGCGAGTCGGCGGGTGCGGGGGATTTCCCTTCCGTGAGTTCCGGGAGAGGCATCGAGAACCCAGCGGACCAACGTGGCAAACTGGGTCCCGGTCGGCTCGGCGAGAAAGTCATCGAGCAGGCGGTGGGCCGCGAGATTCGGAGGGGCAGAACTCATCGGCGGAAGGTAACTACCACCCCTTCCGCCGTCCTGCGGCGACTCAGGTCCGGGGACCGACCCAGCGGACCACGGCGTTGCAGGGAGTGTTGCTCCAGTTCACCGTGACCTGGGCGTCGATGCCGGCCGCGGTAAAGTCGCCGGCGATAGCGATGTGATAGATCCCGCCCACGACTTTCTCCTGGGTAGCGAATGAGGAGTCGGGTTCGATGATGCCGCTGTAGGAATTGCCGGCATGGGTGAGGGTGATCGCGGTGGAGTTCACCCTGACCGTAGTGGGGTTGTCTTGCACCGTGAAAGCGCAGGTGGAGGAGAGCAGGGTGACGTCGGTATTGTAGGTGCCCGAAAGATCCAGCCCGCCGCCGGACGAGGATTCATCGCTGGAGCAGGCGAGGTTGGGTGCGACGATGATTGCGAGGGCGAGGGTTGCGACCGGAAACAGGTGTTTCGGCATGACTCCTCCGAGAGCGTAGCGTTGGAAGCGGCTGAATGTCCAACGCTACGGGAGGATGAAAGCCGAGTTGTGCGCGAGTTGTGCGAAGCAGGGTTTTCACCAAATACGCTGAAGCAGGCACACCTCATCCCCGAGGGAGCTCGCGACCGAGGGACCTGCTCTTATCGCCGAGGGCCCGGGGGAAACGAAAAGGATCTGTGGTCTGGTTTAGTCTGAGTTGATGAAGCCGCCCCATCTTGGCCAATGCCCCAGCGCTTCTTTGTCTACATGATGGCCAGCAGGTCTAGAGTGATCTACACGGGCGTAACCCGGGACCTCTTGCAACGGGTGTTCGGTCACAGAAATGGAGTCATACCTGGGTTTACCAAACAGTACCGATAGGTCCCTCTCCTCGCTACGCTCGGATCGGGATGAGGTGTCTTTCGGTAGCGCCGGCTAGTGAGACCGCCTCATTCCCGACTTCGATTACGGCGTCAGAGTACGGCTCCCATCCTTTGCACCGGCCGGCAGATGCTCTGACAGATAGCGGGTGAGCAGCGAGAAGAGGTGCATCGTCGTCCCCTCGCCCTCGAAGATGCCGTGGGTCCGGTTGGGGTACACCATCAGCTGGAACGGCTTGTTGGCCGCGACCAGCGCGTTCACCAGCCGCTCGGTGCCCTGATAGTGCACGTTGTCGTCACCCGAACCGTGGACTACCAGCAGATCACCCTGGAGCTGGTTGGCGAAGGTGATCGGTGAACCCTGCCGGTAGTCTTCCTCATTCTCCTGAGGAAGACCCATGTAGCGCTCCTGGTAGATCGTGTCATAGAGGTGCATGTCTGGCACCGGGGCCACCGACATCCCCATTTTGAACACGCCCGGCGTGCGGAACATGACGTTCAATGTGCTCGATCCCCCACCGCTCCATCCCCAGATCCCCATCCGAGTCGCGTCGACCCAGTTCCATTTGCCGATGGTCTGCGCCGCGGCGGCCTGATCCGCTCCGTTGATCACGCCGATCTTCCGGTAAATCGACTTGCGCCAGGCTCGCCCTCTGAGCGAAGGGGTTCCCCGGTTATCCACCGTGACGACGGCATACCCCATCTGGGTCAGCATCGCGTGCCAGGGATCCCAGGCGAAGTAATTGTCGTTGGCGGTGGTGCCGGCCGGTTCGCCATAGACGTGGAACAGCACCGGATACTTCTTGGTCGAATCGAAGTTGGCCGGGTACATCACGATCCCATCGAGCTGCACTCCGTTGCCGGCATCGACCCGCACAAACCTGGAGGTACCCAGCTTGAGCAGCGCCAGCCGGCGCTTGAGCTCGGCGTTATCGGCCAGGGTCTTGACCACGGTGTGGGACGGCAACTTGACCAGCTCAACCGTGGGCGGCACCCCAAAGCGGGAGTAGTTGTGAATCGCGAACCGGGCTCCCGGAGCGATCTGATAACCGTGAGTCCCATCCTCTCCGGCGGGCGTGAGCCGCTCGGCCTTCTCGCTGCCGTCGAGCCTGGCGCGGTAGAGATATCGCTGGGTGGGATTGTCAGGCGAGGCAGTGAAGTAGATGTATCCCCCGGCAACGTCGACATTGAGTACCGAGGCGATATCGTATTGCCCCGGTGTAATCAGCTTCACGTCTTTTCCGTCGCGGGAAATCGTCCAGGCGTGGTTCCAGCCATCCTTCTCACTCAGCCAGAGAAAACGCTTCCCGCCGTCCAGCCAGTCCCAGTCGTCCACCACCTCCACCCAGGCGCTGTCCCGGTCCACAAAGACCGGAGTAGTCCGCCCGGTTTTCGCATCGCCGAGGAATACCGTCAGGGTATTCTGCTGGCGATTGAGATGCTGCATCGCGATCTCGCTGCTGTTGCCGGCCCACTCCATCCGGGCGATGTAGATGTTGCGCGGGTCGCCCGGGACCTGCATCCAGCGGGTTGATCCCCCGCCGGCGTTGACCACTCCCACCCGCACCGCCGAGTTGGTGGTGCCGGCTTTGGGATACTGAATCTGCTTGGTGAACGAGTAGAGGCTGTCGGTATCGTTGATCAGCAGGAAATCGCGAATCCCCGAGGCATCCAGCTGCCAGTAGGCGATCTGTTTGCCATCGGGACTCCAGCGGAAGCCATCCCGATCGCCAAACTCCTCCTCATAGACCCAGTCGAACGTGCCGTTGATCAGCGTGACCGAGCCGTCCTTGGTGAGCGACGTAATCTTGCCGCTGCTCACCTGCTCGACATACAGATTGTTCTCCCGCACATAGGCCACCCGATCGCCCTGGGGAGAAAACTTGGCGAACATCAGGGTACTGGGTTTGGCCTGGGCTCCGCCCAGTTTTCTGAGGGTGTTCTTGTCGAGATCCAGGACCCAGTAGTCGCCCCGGGTATTCTGGCGCCAGACTCTCGCGGTGTTGGTGAACAGCAGCAGCTTCCGATTGTCATCCGAAAAGCGATAACTCTGGGGTCGAAGCGGCATCGAGTCCCCGGCGGGAATCAGCTGCTCGCTCTTGACCAGGGTCGTCGCATCGCCGTTCTCCGGATTGATCCGGACGATGTCCGGCCCTTTCGCGCCCGGTCGCCGCTGATAGTAGAAGTAGGCCTGCCCGTCGGGGGTCCACCGGGTGGGCGGAACCGGTTGGGTGCTGAAGAAGTCCGAATTGTAGATCCGATCGAGGGTGATGACGGACGA
>CAZOES010000050.1:13959-26470 GCA_964578865.1 uncultured Gemmatimonadaceae bacterium
AGCACTCACGGGGAGCGTAATAAGGTGAGCACCAAACCGGACGAGCTGCCCTTGCTCAAGGGCACGCTCGATCTCCTGATTCTCAAGACCCTGAGCTGGGGTCCCATGCACGGCTACGGCATCGCCAGCTGGCTGGAGCGCCGTTCCGGCGGCGATCTGGGGGTCGACGACAGCGCGCTCTACCAGGCTCTGCAACGCATGGAAGCGCGCGGATTGGTTACCGCCGAGTGGGGCGTGACCGACCACAACCGGCGGGCCCGATTCTACCGCCTGACTCCCGAAGGCACCCGCCATCTCAAGAAGCAGGGCGATCTCTGGAATCGCTACACCCGCTCGGTTTCGGCCATTCTCTCCATCGCCCGTCGCGGCGCCTAGACATCCTACGGAGGAGCCACCGATGTCGTTGACCCGCATCTGGAGGCGGCTGTTCCAGTCGCAGGACGCCTGGGACCTGGATCTGGAAGACGAGGTCGAGCAGGAGATCGAGACCCACCTCGAGCTCCGCGCCGCGGCCCTGGTTCAGTCCGGCATGCAGCCCGAGGAGGCTCGGCGGGAAGCCCGGCGCCGCTTTGGGGATGTCCCTGCCGCGGTCGATGCCCTGCGCCAAGGCGCCCGTCGGCGCCACTCCACTCGGCGCCACCGCGCGACCCTCGATTCACTCTGGTCCGATCTCAAGTTGGCGCTGCGTCAGGTGCGCCACTCCCCCCGATTTACCCTGATCACCCTGGCAACCTTTGCGTTCGGGATCGCCGCAACCACCTCCACCTTCACTCTGGTACGGGCGGTGGTGCTGGATCCGCTGCCTTTCCCCGAGGCCGATCGGTTGGTAGCGCTGCAGTCGATGGACTCGGCCGGCAACATCATTCCAGTGGTCTCGTCTGCCAATTGGCAGGATTGGAAAGGTTCGGCTCGCTCGCTGGAATCGACCGCACTCTACGCCGTTCGCCGCATGGCGGTGGAGCTGGACCAGGAGCCGGTCAGGGTTGATGGCGCCCTGGTGACCGCCGACTTCTTTCGAGTTCTCCGCGCTCCGCTGGTGATGGGTAGAGGGTTCACCGCCGAGGAAACCGAAGCCCGCGAACCAGTGGTAATGGTGAGTGAAGCCCTGTGGCACCAACTCCCGACCAATATCACTGGCACAAGCGAGCCGACCCTGCGGATCGACTCGCGCAGCTATCGGGTGATTGGGGTGGTCCGCAACGGCCGGGAGTTTCCCGGTGGAGTTCAGATCTTCCTGCCGTTCCGGGTCAATCCGCAGTCGGGCACACTGCGCAACAACATCAACTGGATCGCTATCGGTCGGCTCCAGAGCGATGTGACCCTGGCCCAAGCCGAGGGTGAACTCAATCGCATCGCCCGGGGAATCCGCCAGAACGATCCAGCGGGGATCTATTCCTACGGCGTACCGGTTTCTCCACTCAAGACCTTCGTCATCGGGGATGCCGCCGACTATCTGACATTGCTGCTTGGCGCGGTGGTTCTGGTTCTGCTGGTCGCTTGTGCCAACCTGGCCGCGGCCCATCTGGCCCGGGGACTGGTTCGTACTCGCGAGACCGCGGTGCGGGCCGCGTTGGGAGCCGACCGCTCCCGCCTGATCCAGCAGGTGCTGATCGAACACGGGCTGCTTGGCCTGGTCGGCGGTGGCATCGGGCTGCTGCTCTCGTTCGGTGCGGTCAAAGGGATCATGCAGCTCTGGGGCGATCGAATCCCTCGCTCTCACGAGGTGTCGGTCGATCTTCCGGTGATCGCCTTTGCATTTCTGCTTTCGCTGGTGGCGGGCCTGGTCACCGGGTTGGGCCCCGCGCTCCAAGGGTCCCGACCCGAGCTCACCCGGCTGATTGCTGCTGGAGGTCGGGGTCAGGTGCGCGGTGGTCGAGGGCTGCCGGGCGGCCGGCTCATCGCGATCGAGCTGGCGCTAGCAGTGGTGCTGCTTTCCGGTGCGGGTCTCTTGATCCGCAGTCTGCAGAACAAGCTGTCGGTTCAACTTGGCTTTGATCTCAACGTCGTCACTGTATCGGCCACGCTGAGCGACTCGGCCTATCGAGGCAGTCCTGCCCGCCGGATGGGCTACTGGGATCAGATGACGCGCGAACTGGCCTCCATTCCGGGGGTTCAGGCAAGTGGAGTCGCGAACTGGATTCCGTTGGGTCAGGCGGGCGGCACTTTCGTGGAACTGGAAGACAAATCCGCGGTCCCCGGCGGATTCGGGTATCGGACAGTCAGCGAGGGTTACTTCGATGCCCTCGGCGTGCCATTGACAGCGGGTCGGAAGTTTGGGCCGGAGGACGTCGCCGGTGGCGAGCGGGTGGTGATCATCAATCAGCGTGCCGCCGAGCTGGCTTGGCCGGGTCAGAATCCAATTGGAAGACGGTTACGGGCCATCAGCATGGAATCGGCAGGCAATGGAGGAGTTGCGCCACTGCTGACGGTGGTCGGAGTGGTTGGAGATGTCCGTCACTGGGGACCCTATGGTGAGCTCAAGGGCGAGATGTACACCCTGTTCCGGCAAGTGCCTGACTTTTCCGGAGCCATGACGGTGGTGGGGCGCACCGGTCTGCCCGCAGCTTCAATGATCCCGTCGGTCCGGGCTCGGCTGAAAGAAATCGATCCTTCGGTAGCACTCGAGCTGGGAACCCTGGAAGACACCTATCATCGCATGCTCGGTCCCGCGCGGCTCCCGGTGACCTTGCTGACCGGCTTCGGGATCTTCGCGCTGCTCCTGACCGCACTGGGACTGTACGGGTTGTTGTCGTACTCCGTCTCTCAGCGCACCCGCGAGTTTGCGTTGCGCGCCGCGCTGGGGGCCGATCGGGGTCAGCTGATCAGCGCCGCGGCAGTCGATGGGGTCAAGCTGGTGCTGGTTGGAGTGGGGATCGGGTTGGTGAGTGCCCTGGGTCTCAGCCGCTACATCGAATCCCAGCTGACTAACGTGACTCGTTTCGACCCGCTGACCTACGGGCTGGTCGTCCTGCTTCTCCTGGTGGTCGCCTTGCTCTCGATCCTGCTGCCGACGATCAGCGGCACCAGGCTGGATCCGGCGAGCGCGTTGAACGCCGAATAGCCCTACTCCGGGCGAATCGTCGCCTCCCGTTCGCATGCCATGTCGCCCAGCCACTCGGGGTTGAGTACAGGTGCGCCGGTAAATGTCAGCTCGAAGGGCAGGGTGTTGCTCTGGTCGCCTGACTCATACTCCCACTCAGCTCTATACCGGCCTCGCGAACCGGACCATCCGCTCGCTTCGGCGAAGAGATCGAAGATCGCCCAGGTCCCGCTGTGCACGAAGGTCCTCACTTCGGTTCCCTTGGCGATCGCCAGCGAAGCGCTCTTTTTCTCGATCCCCAGCCACACGAATGGCTGATCCCCGGTCCTGGTTCGATCGAAGGTCCTGGCCACCTCACCGATTGCCAGCGAAGCCACCCAGCCTTCCGCAGGCCGGGCCTGGAGGGCGAAAGTCAATCTCGGTCCCAACTCTCCAGGTGGATACAGCGCCTGGCTGAAGCTGACGGCCCGATTGATCTGATCCAGGAACTGCGGATTGAACTGCACACTTGATCCGGGCTTGGGGACAAAACGATTGCCCACACGGATCAGGTACGGCGCCAGCTGATCATCGAGTAGCCGCCAGAGCGACCCAGAATTGGGATGGAAGACTGCGTTGACCTGGTCGAGCGTGGCCGACTGTCCTCCCGAGTTGAAGGGCTTCATCGCCAGCAGCGGCTCGAGAGTTCCACAGAACCCTCCCACTGCCGCGTCCACCTGGGCCGGACCGCTGCCGGTGAGGAGCGGCTCCACCCGCTCGATGGGATCGAGCAGCAGCCTCAGCAGCAAACGGGCGACATCGCGTGACTCGACCTTCTCGAGGAACGGTGCCGCAACGGCGCTGGCTGCTTCCCGCGCATCGTTCATCCGCTCGCGAACCCGGTCGATGGCATTGCTTCCCGGATCGGGATTGCTGGCCTGCTCCAGCGCCACTGCCAGCGCTGCCAGCGCTCCGGTGTAGAACTGGGCCTCTTTGCTGAGCTTCCGCTCGCCGGGAACGAAGGCGATCGGTGCCTCGAACTGTCGGGATAGAGCGCTGTCGACCATGGTGTTGGTTGCTACCGAGGCGATCAGTTGCAGCAGCTGCGAGTTGCGTCCGGCCAGAGCCAGCAATTTGGTCGAGGCGTCGTTCATGCCCGCAAACGGAGTGAACTGGGTTCGGGCCAGCACCGCCATCCAACGTCCGGCGTAGTCCGCCTGATAGCGGGCCCGGAGTCGCTCTGCCACGGCTGACTTCTGCTGTTCACTCGGCCCCTCCGCTCCGGTTACCCAGCCGTCGCTCGGGGTGAACTGTGACTCGACGTTGATGGCCCGCTGCATCGCGGTATAGCCGCCTGCCGTGAATGGACTTCCGACGGTCGGCGCCAGCAGCAGCGCCGGCCCACCAGTCGGGCGGAAAAACTGAACTGGTCGGGCATCCGGAGCTTGTCCCGCCCGGCTGAGCAGCGCTGCATACAGATCATCCCGATCGGAGTTGTACAACTTGGCGATCACGGCTCGAGCCCGTCTCACGGTTCCGGAATCCAGCGCGCCAGGAGTCGCCCCACCCTCCTGCAACCTTTTCGAGTAGATCATGAACTGGCGCACCGCCAGCCGGCTGTCGGCGGAGTTGGGTGTCAGCAGAGTATCGCGCCAGACATTGAAGAGGATTGGGGCGAGGAAGTCCGGCTGGGCTTTGTCGGGATACACCGTGGTGATCAGGTACGCCTGCAGCAGGGCATAGGCCGAGTTGTAGTTCAACCGGCGGTTGTCCTCCGAAAGACCGTTCAGCCGCTCCAGCAGCCGTCGCTGGGTCGGTTTCAGCAGGATGGAATCGAAGGCGGTGTTGTACCGTTTGACCTCATCTCGGCCTCCCCGATCGGCCAGGGCCCGGAGCGAATCCAGTCGCCGCAGTGCAAGACTGGTAGCGCTGGTCGAGTCTCCTGCCTCCATCGAATTGAGCCGGTCGAGCAGGCCTTCGGCCTCGGCGTACACCGGGTAGGCGGCCAGGGCCCGCTGGGCCATCTCCCGGGCCCGCTCCGGGTTGCCTTGTTCGTAGAACTGCAGAGCCCGGGAGTAGAGCGACAGTGCTTGCACCGGCACCAGCGGCTCCAGCCCGGTCGATTGAATGCCGGTGATGATCCACTGGTTGCCTCGACGCGCCAGGGTAATGCCTTCAATCTTCGAGGACGAGAGCAGTTTGCGGTTCCCGTCCTCCAGGTTCAGCAGCCCGGTCATTGCCAGCGCCGCCGAATCCCGCCCGATTCTCGAGGATTCGATCCTCCAGTCCCGGGCATTGATCCTTCCCCGCACGCTGCCCAATCGGTCGTAACCCAGTCGTACGGCCCGGGGCAGCCCAGGGTAGAGCTTGACCATGCCATCGATGTCGCCGTTGGTGGCGGCCTGGACATACTCCTTCACCACCTGCTCGATCGCTTTACCGGGATCGGCGATGACTTCCACTCCGCCGGTCGAGTCCGGCGACTGGCCTGCTTCTCGTGTTACGCTCAGCACAAAGTCGCGGCTCTGCCCATAGAGCGTTATCTGAGCACGGGTTCGCCCCGGTCGTCTGCCGAAGAGCATCTGTCCGCGCAGTTCCCCGATGGTAGAGTCCTTGACCCGGTAGGAGGCTCCCAACGATCCCACCTCACGATCACCTTGCGATGGTACTCTCGCACTCAGGAAGACCAGACCACCAACCTGCACCCTGACGGTATCTCCAACCTCGAACTCGATCGGGTCGGCCGCGACTTTGACCACCACTTTGGTTTGACTTCCGTTCGCGGTTCTGCCCTTCAAGGTGGTGGTGCCCTCCGCCAGCCCCTTGAGGAACCACTCACCGGGATCGTTCTCCTCAATGCCGGCGATCTCGGAATCGGCGATATCGAGATGGGCTTGGGTGACGTTGGCCGGATCCGAGATGGTATTTCCTTTCACGCTCCGGTCCCGCAGATACAGAAGAGTCTGCTCGCTGGGCAGCAGGTAAATGGTGTCGCGTTCCGGGATGCCCGAGCCGGAGACGAAGAACAGATTGGGAGAATCCAACTCAAGGGTGGGAGTGGTAGGCCGAGTAAGGAACAGTGCTCCCACGATGGCCGCTGCCAGTCCTCCAGTTCGCACCGCGGTGCGAACGCCCAGGACCGGAACGCCACTGCGGTAGAACATCCTGCGCATCCGTCGCGGCAACAGCACCTGGAGTCGGGACGAAGGAGTTTCCTCCAGCAGCTTGAGCATCGCGAAGTCCTGCACCAGATCCCGGCGGGGGAACCCGGCCAGTTCCTTCAGGGCCGCGCGGCGTTCCCTGGGATCCTTCCGATGAAGCGCCAGCCGCTGCACCACCAGATCCAGCTCGTAGCGATTGGCGGAGACGCTGTCGCCCGGCGCGGGGTTCCGCTCCAGCAATTCGACGATCGCTTCCCGCACGGCCCGCTCTTCGGCTTCGCTCAACTCCTCGATCAGTCGGGACCGCACCTGGTCGGGAATGACTCCCTGACGGAACCAGGGAAGCCGAAGCAGGCGCAGCAAGTTTTCTTCGGTGATCAGCCCGGGACCCAGAATGGAGAGACCGCCGAAGTGCAGGGTGAGATCCCAGTGCAGCTCGGGGTACACGGCGCAGGCGCAGAGCCAGCGGTAGACTCGGGGACCGAGATAGCTCTGTAGCGCCGGGAGCGGATCGTCGCCATCGAGCCGGGGCACCGCTGGATCCTGATCCAGCGCTCGCCAGCGATTCGGGTCGGGCCGAGCCGGCCCCCGGAAGTGTCCCACCACTCCGGCGAGTCCGGCAGTTGTCGCGGGCAGCACGACGAAGTGCTGCGCCAGCGCCACTTCGCGGAGACCCCATGCTGCGGGACTATCGGGAGTCAGGACGGCCCGGTCGCTCCAGCTGAGGAATTGAGTGGTCCAGGAGTGTAGTCGTCCGCTTACCGGATCGACCAGCTTGTCACCCCGGGTAAAGAGCAGCAGCCGATAGTCGGGAAAACGGCGCCGGAGATCGACCAGCAGCTCCCGCTGATCGCCGTTTTCGGAGTAGCAGATTCGGGGATCGCCATCATGGAGATAGCGGGTAACGTGCACTCCTTCGCGCTCGAGTGAGCGTCCCAGAGCCTGGTAGAGCCGGGCCGTGTGATCCCGATAGGCCGAGCGTTCGATCAGGAGGAGATAGTCCGGCGCCCGGGTATCGCTCCGATAGCGGAAAGTTGGAAAGCCCAGCGCCGCGATGGTCGCCGTGACCGTCTCTTCGACCGAGAGCCGGGCCACCTCTCCCGCCTCTCGCTGCCGCAACAGCCTGGCTGCGTTGGGCAGATCGGGAGATTGGGCAAACGGATTAGTGGGGGACTCCAGCCGGACCGGCCAGGTGAATGGCGGCTTTTGCCGCCGTTCCCGGCTGACTACCAGACGTCGCCGCTGATACGCCCGCCATTCATTGAAGAGGAAGAGTCCCAGAGCCGTAGCGATGATCAGCACCCGGGTGCCGGTTCGGTGCCGCTGGAGAAACCCTTCCTCGGGCTCTGCTTCGGCGGGCGGCGGGACCGCGACCTCCGAGTCTGGAGCTTCCGCGGTGACCGAATCGATCGACCGCAAAATGTCCACGGTCGGCAGCGGCCCAGGTGGGCGCTCCGGACCAATGGTGACACTGGTGACCGGCCGGGCATCGTGATTTTGGGTGGCCCAGCGCCAGATGCCGAACAGCACCACGGCCGTGACGATGGCAATCCCGGCAATGGTCAAGCCAACCACCGAGGGAGTCGGGACCGGCTGGGACGGCACCTGATGCTCCCCGGTGAGCCCTGAGATCCGCTCCCGTTCTTCCCGTTCCACTTCGGCGAAGACCGGATAGAGCCGGTCGAAGATCCGGTGGAAGCGCTCCTGTTCCTCTCGGCTGGTGGCGAAGATGGGAGCCAGATGAGTCTTGAGTCGCTCCGGCGGAATCACTCCAGCCAGATGATCGAGCAGCTGCTGCATCCGGAGGTGCTGGTCGAGCCCGATCACAAAGCCGTGGCGGCGCAGCTCGTCGAGCAGCTCCGCGAACGGCAGCACCGGGGTCGACTGGATAGTCATCGATCAGGCCGGTAACTGATCCTGCAGGTAGCGCAGATCTTCCTGGCTCTTGGCCAGGATCGAGTAGGTGAATGCAATCGCCTCCCGCTGCCCCGGTTTGGGATTGGCCAGATCGATGTGCAGCCGGTCGAGTACCCGGAGCCAGGCCAGGAACTCGGCAGTCGAAGGCCGTTTGCGAAGGCCCAGCTCGCGGATCTTTTCGAAATGGGAGACCGCCTCTTCGACCATCGCGGGAGAGAGCTTGGTACTGCTGCCCAGACGCCGCTGCACGATCTGGATCAGCCGTTCCCGGCTGGGGAAGGTGAGATGATAGAAGACGCAACGGCGGAGAAAGGCGTCGGGAAGAGTCTTCTCGGAGTTGCTGGTCAGGATCAGGATCGGCCGGTAGCGCCGGTCGGCCGCGTAGCGTTTGCCGGTCTCCTTCACGGTGAAGCTCATTTCTTCGATCTCGTTGAGCACATCGTTGGGCAGATCGCGGGGGGCCTTGTCGACCTCGTCGATCAACACCACCGATCGCACCGGGCCCCGGCTCTTGAGCGAATCGGGGAGCAGTTGGTTCACCGTCCCCGACTCCATGGCCAGTAGAATCGCCAGACCC
The DNA here is from genome assembly GCA_964578865.1 of uncultured Gemmatimonadaceae bacterium. Lineage (GTDB taxonomy): Bacteria > Gemmatimonadota > Gemmatimonadetes > Gemmatimonadales > GWC2-71-9 > JADJOM01. The sequence continues at coordinate 22,634 of CAZOES010000050.1, forward strand.
AGGGCTTCGTAGCTGATGTACTGCTGAGTGGCGGTTTCTCCCTGACGAAACTGAGAGTCATGGAAGTGGCGCAGCGCGTCGTATTGATAGAACAGGTCCCTGGCGCTGGAAGTCGATTTGGTATTGAAGACGAATGGAGCGGGCAGGCCCAGTTCGGCCGCCACGCTGGCGGCCAGCTGGGTCTTCCCGGTGCCGGGTTCGCCGGTGAGCAGGAGCGGCTGCCCCAGCGCCAGTGCCACATTCACCGCGTCTCGCAGCCCTTCCTCGGCGAGGTAACCTCCCGGATCATCCAGCCCGCTGGGTGTCTCCAGTAAGGGAAGCTGGGTTCCTCGCTGAGCCGCGGTCGATCCATCGCCGTGGTAAAGCCGGAATCCGTCGGGGCTGGTCATGACATCCCTCGTTCGAACAGGTGTTCTCGAATGAACTCACGATGAATGGTCTCGAGCGCGTGCTCCACTTCCGACAACTGCCTCGCGGCCTTGCGGGGAAACAACGCTTCCGCCGCGGCCCGGCGCCGCTGCTCCGAGACGTAAATACCGTTGCGATGGAACCAGTCGGTAACATCGTCCACCGTCACCGGAGCCAGTTCGGCCAGCAGCAGACTGGGACAGCGGTCGGCCACCTGAGACAGAGTCAGCCGAAGCTGCTGCTGGATCCGGGCCTTGTCCTGCGCCCGGCTCCGGAATAGCGAGCGCCACCAGTTGGTCGACTCGCGCGACGGGTAGATGATCTTGAGAAAAATGAGAAACTGAGGTTCCGGCTCACTTTCCCGGTAGGCGCCCCAGTAGTCGTGCAGATACCACTGAATCAATCGGGTAGTTGCATCGTCCCAGTGCTGGGCCCGGATATCGTGCTGAATCACCACGATCGGGGCCGGGGCGATGGGCCGGCAGCTCTTGAGTGCCCCGGCAGAGAGATCGTCGCCCAGGTAACGAGGATCCGCTTCCCGGAAGAGTCCGATGGTCAGATCCCGCTGACGAACCTCGAGCGAATCGCCGACCGGCCAGTGGGTTCGGATTCGGGGGACGATACCCCGCTCTTCGCCGCCGAGTTTCTCGGCGAGGTGGGAGATCCGGGTTGCCAGCAGCCGCTCGATCAGACTCTCGTGCCCCTCACCTTCAGCGCCGTGGACCACCACCACCATCGGGCGGCCCGGGTGCGAGCGGCGGGTGGAACGGAAGAAGGCATCGAAGGCGTTGACCTGGTTCCAGCGGTTGCAGGTCTTATGGACAAACGGACCCAGATTGGGATTGGAAACCGACGCTGGCTGGTGGGTGGCGGTCGAGCGAAGGATCTCGCTGGCGTTGATCGAAGGTAGCCCGGAGCCGGCCACCGATTGGGCGATGGCTTCGCCGAACTGCCAGACAGTGTTGTAGCGGTCGGCCGGCGCTTTGGCCAGCGCTCGATCGATCACCCGCTGCAGCGATGGCGGCGTAGCGGGTCGAAGTTTGCTCAATGGGCGGGGCACGTCGGCCATGTGCGCGGCAATAACCGATCGATGAGAGGGACCGGTGAACGGCGGAGTCCCGCTGATCATTTCGTACAACAGGCAGGCAAGGGCGTAGAGATCGCTCCTTCCGTCGACCTCTTCCCCGCTGGCTTGTTCCGGACTCATGTACGTCGGAGTGCCGACCGCCATTCCTACCGAGGTATCGGCGGTCGAAACATTGATTGCCTTGGCGATGCCGAAATCGGCGACCACCGCGACTCCGGCGGAGAGCAGGATGTTTTCCGGTTTGATATCGCGGTGAATCACTCCTTGGCCGTGCGCGTGGGCCAGGGCTCCGGCGATCTGGCGCGCGATGGCGCAGGCATCTTCGATGGGCAGCTGGCGTTCACGCATCAGCCGGCCCCGGAGGGTCTCACCCTCGACAAACGGCATGACGTAGTACAACAGGCCGTTGAATTCGCCGGAATCGAACAGCGGGAGGACGTGGGGATGCTGCAGCCGGGCGGCGATGCCGATCTCCTGCAGGAAGCGATCTGCGCCCAGGGTGGCGGCAACCTCCTCCCGCATGACTTTCAGGGCGACGGGCCGATCGTGCTTGAGATCGTGGGCCAGGAAGACCGTAGCCATGCCCCCGCGCCCGATCTCTTTTTCGAGTCGGTAACGGGAGGCAAGTACCTGGCCCAGCAGTCGTTGCGAAAGGCTCACAGGGATCGGAGTCGAATTCCGACCTAAGTTAGCCCCGCAGGGTCAGGGGACCAGTGGTGGGGATAAACGGTCTGCTAGAGCATGCTAAGCGTCAGCGCTCGGCCTTCGTCGTTGCTCTGGAAGTCGGCCCAGACGATATGGTTTCGCTGCGCAACCAACCCGATCCCGGTGAACAGGGTCAGGATCACCGCCATATCCTCCCAAAGGTACGAGTTGGGCCGGTATTCGATGGGCATCACCAGGATCTTGCTCAACATCGTTACCAGTCGCCCTACGTTGCGGCGAAGTACATCCTCGGTGACATCGGCCGCGGCGAACGAAGCGACCATCTTCTTCACTCGATCGGCCGGGGAAAGATTCTTTGGATGCCAGTTGAGGGTGGCTTCGATTTCTTTCTCCAGCGGTTTGAACCCCAGAGGGACCGCCATATCGAAGTGATTGGGATCGAACCTGGGATCCCGTCGGCGGGCCGCGAGATGGGCCGCCTGAAGCCGGTCGAGCAAGTTGCCGAAGTGGCGAAAGAGTTTCTCCGGGGCCGTAGGATGACGCTGATCGGCGGCCGAGAGGTAGGGGCGAGTGATGCTTACCTCCCCCAGTTTGTCGGGTGAATCGAGCCCGGCTGAGAGGAATGCCGCCAGCTCGGTGACTTCGGTGAAGGGCCGTCCCAGGGCGGTGGCCAGTGGGAACTCATCCGCCGCAATTCCCGAATCGATGACCATGTCATCGCCGTTGGAGAAGATCCGTGATCCAACCTGGATCATCCCGCTGGCCGGATCGGTGACCTCTACATCGAACCCGTCCGGCTCGGGCAGGTTCTGGATCGGCGCCGAGGTGGTTCCCCAATCGATCTGGCGGTCGAACTTTCCCTGAGCATCGGTAGTAAGCTCGAACGGATTGGTGATATGGCCGATTCGCTGAAAGACGGTTCCCTGACCGGCCAGCGCGGTCAGTTTCACATCGGTGTTGATCATCGGCCGCTTTCGGCCGCGCTGATCCGGGTGGTAGAACACCTGCCCGGTAACCCGCAGAACCAGATTTCCAACCGACATGTCCCACCTCCGCCGAAATCCCATCGTCCCCGATTTGATATCGCGGACTCCGGGACAGAGGCGACAGCCCGAAAAACAGACAGGCCCGCCGGTGGTGGCGGGCCTGTTGTTGTTGGGTCGAGTCCTGCCGGCGTCTAGTATCGGTAGTGATCGGCCTTGTACGGTCCTTCCACCGGCACCCCGATGTAGTCGGCCTGGTCCTTGGTGAGTTTGGTGAGTTTCACCCCCAGCTTCTCCAGGTGGAGCCGGGCCACCTTCTCGTCCAGCTTCTTGGGCAACACGTACACCTTCTTCTCGCTGTACTTGGTGCCCGATACCGTCGGCTTGCCGCTGGCGTTCAGGTGCAGGTCGATCTGGGCCATCACCTGGTTGCTGAAGCTCGAGCTCATCACGAAGCTCGGATGACCGGTGGCGCAGCCCAGAATGAGCAGTCGGCCTTCGGCCAGAATCATCACGCTGTGACCATCGGGGAAGACGTACTCGTCGTACTGCGGCTTGATGTTGACCCGCTCGATCCCGGTGTCACGCTTGAGGCCGGCCATATCGATCTCGTTATCGAAGTGGCCGATGTTGCCCACAATCGCCTTGTCCTTCATCTGGGCCATGTGGTTGGCCGTGATGATGTTGTGATTG
>CAZOES010000051.1:0-25948 GCA_964578865.1 uncultured Gemmatimonadaceae bacterium
CCGAAACCCTACCAGTTCACCATCGAGGACTACGCCCGGGCCGAGCGAATGCTGGCGCCGAGCACTTTTCCGCTGGTGAGCGGAACGGCGGGCCAGACCAACTGGCTTCCCGATGGCCGTTTCTGGTATCGGGCCACCACCGCCGATGGCTCGACCTTCTTTCTGGTCGACCCGGTGAAGAAGACCAAGGTGCCGGCCTTCGATCACACGGCCCTCGCGGCGGCGCTGAGCAAGGCGACCGGCAACAACGTGAAGGGCGAGAAGCTCCCCTTCTTCAGTTTCTCGGTGTCTACCGACGGGTCGTCGATCACCACGACCATCGACGGCAAGCGCTGGACCTGCGACCGGGCCGGCAGGAGCTGCACTGCGGGTGCGGCAGTACCGACCCAGCCCAAGAACTCGCTGCTTTCGCCTGACAGCAGCACGGCGGTGTTCATCCGCAACAACAATCTTTTCGCTGTGAACCTGGCCAGTGGGGCCGAGACCCAGCTCACCACCGATGGCGTCAAGGATTTCGGTTACGCCACCAACAATGCCGGCTGGGTTCACAACGACAATCCGGTGCTGACCTGGTCACCCGACGGCCAGCGGCTGGCCACCTTCCAGCACGATGGCCGCGGAGTACGCGACATGGTGCTGGCCGGAACCAATCCGGGCGCGCCGACCCTGGAGCAGTGGAAGTATCCTCTCCCCGGTGACAGCGTGATCTTCCGGATTCAGCGGGTGATCATCAACCGGGGCCCCGGCGGCACCCCGCAGGTGGTGCGGCTCAAGATGGCGCCCGACGCCCATCGTTCTACCGTGAGCGACCACATCGCCTGCGACGACGGGGCCGTTTGCGACGTGCAGTGGTATCCCGACGGTTCCCACCTGGCCTTCATCTCCAGCTCCCGTGATCACAAACAGGCCTGGCTCCGGGTCGCCGACGCCAGCACTGGCGAAGTCCGCGAGGTACTGCACGAGGAGAGCAAGACCCAGATCGGCGATGCCTCGCTGCCGGAGAACCTCTGGAAAGTCCTTCCCGCGACCAACGAGCTGATCTGGTGGTCTGACCGGGACAACTGGACTCAGATCTACCTCTACGACCTCCGCACCGGTGCCCTCAAGAACCGGATCACCAGCGGCGATGGCAATGTTACCCGGCTGGTCCGGGTCGACGAGAAGGCTCGGCAGATCTGGTTTACCATGAACGGCCACGAGCCGGGCCGGGATCCCTACTTCCAGCACCTCTACCGGGTGGGCTTCGACGGGAAGGGGATGACCCTGCTCACCCCCGAAGTCGCCAATCACAACGTGTCGGTCTCGCCCGACGGGAAGTATTTCACCGACACCTACTCCACGCCTAACACGGCCCCGGTAACCGTCCTTCGCGATGCCGCCGGCAAGCAGCTCCTTCCGCTGGAGAAGGCCGACATCACCCGGCTGCTCGCCTCCGGCTGGCGGGCCCCGATTCCGGTGACCGTGAAGGCCCGCGATGGTCAGACCGACATCTACGGCCTGATGTACACCCCGAGTAATCTCGACTCGACCAGGAAGTATCCGGTCATCAACCACATCTACCCCGGTCCCCAGTCGGGCAGCGTGGGTCCCCGCACCTTCTTCCCTGCGCGGGGAGATAACCAGGCGCTGGCCGAACTGGGATTCATCGTGGTGGAGCTGGATGGGATGGGGACCCCGGGGCGTTCCAAGGCGTTCCACGATTACTACTACGGCCGGATGGGAGACAACACGATTCCCGATCAGGTGGCGGGCATGAAGGAGCTGGGCAAGCGCTATCGCTTCATCGATGTCGACAAGGCGGGAATCTGGGGCCACTCCGGCGGCGGCTTCGCGACGGCCTCGGCGATGTTCGACTACCCCGACTTCTTCAAAGTGGGAATCTCGGAGAGCGGCAACCACGACAATCGGGTCTACGAAGATGACTGGGGCGAGCGCTATCAGGGTCTGATGGTCACCGCCGCCGACAGCGCCGGGTACAACACCGCTTCCAATCAGTCGCGGGCCGCCAACCTCAAGGGCAAGCTGTTCCTGATCCACGGCATGATGGATGACAACGTCCCGCCCTATAACACTCAGCTGGTGGTGAATGCGCTGATGCGAGCCGGGAAGGATTTCGACCAGATCATGCTTCCCGACGCGCATCACGGCTACGGTAAGGATGCCGCCTACATCATGCGCCGGCGCTGGGACTACTTCGTCTCCAATCTCCAGGGCAACCTGCCGCCCAAGGAATACCAGATCGGTAAGCCCAAGCCGCCGGCGACGCCGTAGGGGAGTTCCTCAAGGTTGGATCGGTGTCGTTTCTCGACCCATCACCGCCGCCGCATCACCCCACGGCCCGTTCATCCCACCATCTCCACCGCTCATCCCCAGCCCAAAACCAACCCGGGTGGTCGCCCGTCTCTGAGGGGTCGATTCGGAAGTCCGAAGCCCCATCAGACCGGGAGGCAACTGTGCGGGAAACTCTGTGGCGTGATTGCCGCTATGCATTCCGAAGCCTGACCCGCAGTCCCGGATTCACTGTGATTGCGGCGCTCACTCTCGCCTTCGGGATCGGCGCCAACACCGCGATTTTCAGCGTGGTCAACGCGGTCCTGCTTCGCCCCCTGGGGTATCGGAACCCGGAACAGCTCGTCGCGCTCTCCCCGACACTGGCCTCCCAGCCCAATGCTTTCCTTCAGGTCTCGGCACCGGAGTACCAGGATTTCAAACGGGAGCTCAAGTCGTTCTCCGGCTTCGCCGCCTCCTGGTCGATTGATCTGAACGTCGCCGGGAACGGGGCCTCGGAACGGCTGCAGGGCGCTCTCACCAGCGACGGATACTTTACCACCCTCGAAGCGAAACCGATGCTGGGACGGCCGGTCACACCGGCCGATGCGGGAGGGCGGATTGGTTACGTCGCTCTCATTTCCTACGAGTTCTGGCAGCGCCGATTCGGGGGCTCACCCTCGGCCATCGGGCAGCAACTCAGGATGGATGACGATCCGATCACCGTGGTCGGAGTCATGCCTCGGGGATTCCGGCACCCGGTCGAGAACACCGGCTCCCGGGTGGACATCTGGGTTCCCATCGACATCGACTCACCCGATCCCCAGTTCGTCAACGCCCGTAACGCGCGGGTTTTCGACGTCGTGGCCCGGCTCAATCCCGGAACCACGCTGGTGCAGGCCCAAGCCGACCTCGACCGGGTAACTGCCCTGGTGCGGGCTCAGTTTCCCGACGTATACCGTGCGGGACAGGGTTGGCAGGTGAAGGCGCAGCCTCTGGCCGAGAAGGTGGTCGGCAATGTCAGGCCGGCGCTGCTGGTGCTGCTGGGCGCGGTTGGGTTCGTGCTGCTCATCAGCTGTCTCAACGTGGCCAATCTCACGCTGGCCCGGGCCAGCGCCCGGGAGCGCGAGGTTGCCATCCGTACGGCGCTGGGTGGTACACCGCGCCAGCTTGCCGGGCAGATGCTCACCGAGAGCCTGATGCTGGCGATGCTGGGCGGGGTACTCGGCCTCATCGTGGCCACGGTCGGCACCATGGCGCTGAGCCGCCTCACGGTACTCTATCTCCCCCGGGCTCATGAGATCGGCATCGATGGGACGGTACTGTTGTTCACCGCCGGGCTGGTGCTCGTCACCGGGCTCGGTTTTGGCCTCACCCCGGCGCTGGGTGCGGCCCGGGCCAATCTGCAGACCACGCTCAAGGAGACTGGTCGAGGCAGCAGCGCCGGCGGCAAAGGGTTGCGACTGCGCGCCGTGCTGGTTGTGGCGGAGGTTGCCTTTGCGCTGGTACTGCTCGCCGGAGCAACGCTGCTGATCCGCAGCTTCACCCGGCTGGTTGCGGTCGAGCCCGGCTTCGACCCCGGAAACCTGCTCACCATGCAGGTCTGGCTCTCAGTACAGAACAAGCCCGAGGAGGGCAAGTACTTCACCCCGGCCCAGAAGCTGGCGTTCTATGACCGGGTCCGGGATCAGATTCGGCAGGTACCGGGGGTGGTTTCGATGGGCTTCACTTCCCGCCTGCCGCTGCGGGGCCAGCAAGGGATCTCGTTCGACGTGGAGGGACAGCCGGTGGATCCTGATCAACCGCGTCCCAGTGCCGAACGCCGCACCGTCAGCGCAAGCTACTTCCCCACCATGGGCATCCCCATCCTGCAGGGCCAGAATTTCTCCGAGCTGGCGGACTCGGGCGCGCCCCTGCAGGTGATGATCAACCAGACCCTGGCGAAGCGCTATTGGCCTGACGAGGACCCCATAGGCCGAAGGGTCAAGTTAGGACAGAACTTTGCCACCATCGCCGGGGTGGTGGGCGATGTGCATGACGTTGGGCTGGAGCGTCCAGTGCGGGAAACCATGTATCTCCCCTACCGGGTCGCGGTGCCGCAGCAGATCGCCATCGTGGTCCGGACCGCTTCCAGGCCGGAAGAACTGAGCCGGCAATTGGTGGCAGCGATTCGCTCGGTTGACCCGGAACAGCCGGTGTTCGCCATATCTCCCATGACTCAGGTGATCGACGATGCCACCGCCGCGCGGCGGTTCACGCTGTTGTTGCTGAGCCTGTTCGCCGGCGTGGCCCTGATGCTGGCAGGTATCGGCATCTACGGCGTCATCTCCCACGCTACCGAGCAGCGCCGCCAGGAGATCGGCATCCGGCGCGCACTTGGCGCCGACGCGTTCAATGTGTTCGGGCTGATCCTCAAAGCGGGACTGTTGTTGGTTGGGGTCGGTCTGGTGATCGGTATCGCCGGTGCCTGGCTGCTGAGCCAGGTCCTGGCCAGCCAGCTTTTCGGCGTCGGTGCCCATGACCCGGTCACCTTCCTGCTGGTGCCGGCTGTTCTGCTGGGGGTTTCCCTCCTGGCACTGTACCTCCCGGCCCGACGGGCGCTGCAGGTGCATCCGATGACCGCGCTCAGGTCGGAATAGCGCGGCGACGCGGTAACGGCTAGAGCCCGCCCAGGAACAGCAAGACGAGCCAGGCGAACACCAGCAAGATGCCGAGATTGAGCACTATCTGCCCGGCAGCCGCAAGTCGGCGTGGGTTGCCGAGGCCGAATCGCTGCAGGAAGCCGGTGGCCCGCAGTTTATCCACCGACCATCCGGCGATCTTCCCATCGATGATCCTCCGACCCAAGGCGGAGCACCGGGCCTCGGCCTCCTGTTGGGTCGGGTAGTGCTCGTCGAGGGTAAAGAGCCGCTTCAGACCATTGCGATGAATCTCCAGGTCCACTGTCCACTGCTTGGAGACGTGGGTCTGGTACGGCCGGGTCTGGATAGTGAAGCCCTTGTATCTGATCGTCGTCACGTTTCCTGCAACTTTCAGCGCTGGTTGGTTAGGGCCGTGCTTCAGAGCCGGCACTGGGGACGCGATGATCAGCGGGATGGGATCGAAAGCGTGAACCTGGTTCCCTCCAGGGTGGAACTTACTGTCAGCGTTCCCCCATGTGCCTTGGCGATCTCCGAGGCGATATACAAGCCCAGCCCGAGACCGGAGCTGTCGGTGGCGGAGCCAACCCGGGTGAAGGGTTGAAAGAGGCCGGCAATTTTCTCGGGTGGAATCGGCTTGCCCTGATTGCCGACTGCCAACTGGAAGTGCTGCGGCAGGCTCCGGACCCGGACCGCAACCGGGCCATCGACCCGACCATGAGAGATTGCGTTGGCAAGGAGGTTGGAGAGCAACTGCGAGACCCGGACCGGGTCCAGCGACACCGGGCTATCCACCACGATGTCGCTGGCAATGGTCCGTCCGGGGAAGCGAGTCCGCATCTCTGCCACCACGTGCTCCAGGGTGGCGCCCAGATCAGGGGTCACTACTCGGTTGAGCGTGAAACCGCCTCCCAGCCGTCCCCGCGCGAAGTCCATCAGGTTGTCCACCAGGCCGCCCATACGGGCGGTACTCCTGCGGATCCGTGTCGCCATCTCCGTGGTCACTCCGCCGTCAGCCATTGATGGCGCCGCGAGCAGAACCCGGGCGCTCATATCGATGGCCGCGAGCGGACTCCGGAGATCGTGGCCCAGCACCGCAATGAATTCCTCCCGCAGCGCCGATACCCCCCGCTCGTCCTTCAGCTCCGACTCCCTCAGGTTCAGGCGTTCGCTGACATCGAGATACATCCCGATCAGGTCGGCGAAGAGGGTGAACATCTGCACAATCTGTGGCGTGTTGAGCCGGGCCGGGCGGGGATCGATGGCGCAGAGCGCACCGAAGAACTGCCCCTTCCGGCTGACCGGTGCCGAGATGTAGCTCTGGAAATGGTGGTGATCGGGCGTGAGGTTGTGATGCCGAATCGGGTCTTCGGCGAGGTGATCGATCACTACCATTCGACCGCTCTGCCGGGTCTCGCCCCAGATGCCGGTTCCAAGCTTGAGCTCATTGCCCACCTTGAGCCCGAGTCCGAGGTCGTCCCGTACCGCGCAGGTCACCCAGCCATCCTCGGTGGCCCGGGTGACCGCGGCGATCCCCAGCCCCGTGACGCTACAGACGACGTCGAGGATCTTGGGGATGACATCGATAGCCGCTACGGCCGCGACCTCGGATTCATATTCGGCCCGCACTTAGTTCATCGCCAGCAAGGCGTTGCCGCTGGTGATCACGAAGCTGGTACGGCGATTCTGGGCCCAGGCCGCCTCGTCATGACCATCACTGACCGGTGAGTCTTCTCCGGTCGACGTCTGATCGAGACGGGCGCCGGCGATACCCTTGGCGATGAGATATTTCTTCACCGCGCCGGCCCGCCGTTCTCCCAGTGCTAGGTTGTAGCTCTCCGAGCCTCGCTCATCACAGGCGCCGCTGATCTGCAGCCGGACGTCGGGGTTGGCATCCAGGATCGCCACTTTGCGGTCCAGCGCTGCCCGGCCTTCGTCGGAGATCTGGGAGCGGGCGACATCGAAGTACACCGTTGCCCCAAGCTCCTGTCGCAGGCTTTCGTTTGTCGCGTTGGCCTGGTCGGCAGCCTGTTGGGCCAGTCGCGCGGCTTCCAGCCGGGCCGCCTCTAGCGAGTCGCTTCGGAGCTTCTCCGCCTGGGCCAGTTTGCTGGCCCGATCCAGCGAATCGGCCCGCGCCACCGCCACGGCGTTGAGAGAATCCTGGATCTGCTTGCGGCGGGCGATCTCCGAGGCACTGGGCTCCGGCGGAGGGGCATTGGCCGGTGGAGAGCTATGGCACGATGCCACCAGCACGGCGCCGGCAAACAACAGCATGTTTTTCCGCATAATGATTCCTGTAAGACGAAGGGACTGAGGTCCCGCCGAGATGGCGCATCCTCCCACGACACGCTGGGCGGCTCAGGCCGTCTGGCGGCGGCCGATCAGAATACAGCCGAGCCCGGCGGTGACTACCACCCATCCGGCCCAGGGCGGAATGGACTGTTGCTGGTCGGCGGTCACCTTGACGTCGCCTACCTTGAGCACGTCCCGACGGGATGTGAAGGTCCCTCCCTTGAAGAGGAGGAAGACGCCGAGACCGAGGAGCACTATTCCTGCAATGATGACTGGACGCATGGCAACCCCAAGGGACAGAGACAGATTCACGCCGAGCGGACACTCGCCCGCCTGATCCCAATTCTACCGGAGTGTTCGAGCAGCCTGTATCGGTCGATGGAGCGGATTTGGAGCTAGTTCGAAGGGATGAGACCCGATCGACCCGTCCGGGGATAATTCCCCTGGGATTGAGCGTCCGCTTACACCGTCGTCTTGGCTTCGAACTGGCTCACCTGACGCTCGATTTCCGCCAGATTCTTGCCGTAGTGCTTCTGGAGAAGTCTCACCAAGTGCTCGCGCCGTCCGGCTATCATCCTCATGTCGTTGCTGGTCAGCCTGCTCCACCGGGCCCGCACGCGGCTCTCGATCTCGGGCCATTTCGAGTGCATCTGATCTCGGTTCACTTCGATCTCCCTCCAGTAATGGATTACCCACCCAGGACCTGCTTTTTCGGGGCTTCGAACTGTACCCGGACTTCCGGGTCTATCCCATCGATCAGGCGAGCGGGTCCCGGCCTGGTCCAAAGGGACGAGTCGTGGCATCACCAGGGACTATGAGGAAGGTGGGCAGCGCGGAAGGCCTGCCCGGTACGACGGAGTTGTGGAGGGAAGTCTTACGGCGGAGAGTCAATGGAAAGGTCCAAGCCGGCGGCTGCGAGGGTCTCTGCTTCCTGAAGGAAGGAGGCCACCTCGACCCGGCTTTTCATCGCCAGCTTGACCAGGATCTTGTGGACGTGAACCTTGACGGTCTGGAGAGTGATTCTGAGCTTGACCGAGATCTGGCGGTTGCTGACGCCCCGTACCAGCAGAGCCGCCACCTGGCGCTCCCTCCCGGTGAGGCGGCGCAGGTCGAGAGGCCGCTGGGGTCTTGGCCCTCCATGGGGATTGAGATACCGAAACAATGATCTGGTCAGCGCCGGTGGCAGTACCTGGACGCCCTGGGCCACATTATGGATAGCGTGCAGTAACTGCTCGTAGGAGGCATCAGCCATCACGAACCCCGAAACCCTGGCTCGCACCAGGTCGGGGATATTCTGGTCCTCGCTTTCGACACCGATGACCATTACCCGGGAGGAGGGGACTTCTCCATGCAGCGCGCCGGCCAGAGTCAGGCAGGCGCTCCCCGGCCGGAAGTTCAGCAGGACGATGTCAGGGTGGATTTCCTGCACCGCGTGAACTGCTTCACCCAGCTCGGCTGAGGAGGCCACGATGCGATAGCCTGGCTGGGCCCGAATCAGGGCCACAACGCCCGCTTCACCGGGCGGATGCTCGTCCAGCAGCATCAGCAGGATGGATTCTTTATCCGACTTCGCCGCTCCCCCGTGCAGGTCCGACAGCGACACGGCCTCGGCGCTCACTTTCCTGGAACCGGAGTCAGGCAACATGCTGAAGAGTGGGGCGGTCGGGAGGAGTACGACAATCGATCAATAGGACTAGTGAGGCGCTCCATCGAGTGAGCTAGTCGGGCCGGCCGGGGGAGCGCCGGTAGCCCCCGGTGGCGTGGGTGAAGGCCACCACTTCAAGCCGGCTATGCAGGGCCAGCTTTTCCAGCACGTTGTGTACGTGGCTCTTGACCGTGTGCACCGCGATGTGCATTCGAGTGGCGATCTCCTTGTTGCTTAGACCTTCGCCCAGCAGGCCGATCACCTGACGTTCCCGGTTGGTCAGCCGCACCGCCTCCAGCACCTGCGCTTTGCTTACCCGCGATACGTTGCGCACGATCTGGGAAAAGAGTGAGGTCGCCAGGGCGGGTGGCAGGATTTCTTCTCCCCTTGCTACCGCCCGGATGGTGGCGAAGAACTCGTCGAAGGATGCGTCCTTCATAATGAACCCGGACGCCCCCGCACGGACGTAGTTGGCCACATCCTCCTGCACCGGGAGCAGACCCATCACGATGACTCTGGCCTCGGGCACCTCACCATGCACCGTCGCCGTGAGACTGAGACTATCGTGATCCTCCAGGCCGAAATCGAGCAGCACTACATCGGGCCGGGCCTCCCGGACCTTCTGCAGCGCTTCATCGACATCGGCGGAGGCCGCCAGCACGGTAAAGCCCGGCTGGGTGTGAATCATCGTTGCGAGGCCTTCCCGCAGCAGTCGATTGTCGTCGATAAGGATCAGCGAGATCGAAGGCACCCGGGACTTGGGTGTAACCAAAGGCTCCTCCACTTTGCCGCCAGTGGAGTTACCGGTCTTGCGCGGGGATTTCTTCCTGGTTGGCGACTGACCGCCACTACGCGCCTTCATGAGTGCACTTCCTTGACCGCTTGTGCCGACTCTTGCGCTGGGTCTGGCAACCCGGGAAGGAGCCTTCAGGGCTGCGGGCAGAGACACTACTGAGGATGGGGTCCGCTGCACGGGTGTCGCTATTCCTATCGGCGAAGTATATACTGCAGAGCTATATATTGATAGGTGTCCATGCTGGATCAGCATCTGCTCGTCTGAAGGCTTCCCATGGTGCGACTTCGAATCCATCAACTCATGAAAACCCGCGGCGTCTCAGCCTACGCTCTGAGCAAGGGGGCCAACCTCAGCTACCCCACCGCCTACCGCCTCTCCCGGCCCGGCGCCACCTTTGGGCGGCTTCACTCGGAAACTCTGGATGCCCTCTGTCGCTTCTTCAAGGTACAGCCGGGGAAGCTGCTGGAATGGGTGCCGTCCCGGCGAGGTTAACTGTCCAGCAAAGCGACGCCCCCGCCGAGTCGGCGGGGGCGCCTGCTGAAACCTACCGGCGGGACCGCCCGCTTCTTACTGGGTCGGCGGCGCCAGATTGCCGCAGGCGACGATCGTTTCCGGGTTGGCTACTGACGCCTGGACCTGGACGAAGTAGGGTCCGCTCTCCGGCGTCTCAACCGGAATGTCGGCCGTCTCACGGGCCAGGCCATCCGATTCCACTTTCATCGGCTTGTACGCATCGCTGGGGCCAAAAACTCCCCGATCGACTCCAGGACTGCACTGCCCCATGTGCACCGCCCATGGATGGACTCCGCCGGGGGCCGCGTTGGCGAGGTCGATGGTCACGCTGGTAGTGGAGCGGCCTTCTCCCGGCGCCATCGAGGCCGAGCCCTCCATCTGCACCGCACCGGCGAGTTCCGAGGGAGAGGCCAGATTGGCGTGCCAGCGACTGTTGAGCGACGCGTCTTTGGCGCTCACCTGGACCGGAGCCTGGTGGCTGCACCCGGCGGCGGCGACCAGCAGCAGCGCGGCGGGAAGTAATCTCATAGTCGTCATACGATCTCCAGTGAGCGCAGGGGCTCAGGTTTTGTTGGCCTGCTCGAACTCGGTGACCTGGCGCTCGACTTCTTCCTTCGCGATGCCGTAGTGCTTCTGCAGTACTCCAACCAGCTGTTCCCGCTTGCCGTCGATGACCTGAACGTCGTCGTCGGTCAACTTGCCCCACTTCTCCTGCACTTTGCCTTTCAGTTCTTTCCACTGACCGGCAAGCTGATCGCTATTCATTGGGTGTCCTGTTGCGAGAGGAACCGATTTTCCGGGGAAACTCCCCAGCTTCTAAGGGTACCCCCGGCGGCGCCCAGACCCCATTGTCCCACCGAGGGGTTTCTCTCCCCATCCCGGTGGACGATGCAATGCGCTCCCGCAGTGACAGACCTGGACCTTGTGGTCGGGCCGAAAGTGAGTCGGGGCTGATCTTCACCCGCGGGGAGTGATCAGTTGGGCCTCGGCCGCTCCCACCACACTCCCGTGCTGGTCCAACCAGTGAAGCATTTCACGGATACTGCCGGTGGCCAGCGCCACGCTGGTGTCCGCGGCACCGTAGTAGAGGCAGACGGTGTCTCCGTCAGCTCGAATAGTGTAGCCGCAGGGGAACGCCACGTTGCCAACGTCACCTTCCCGTTCGTAGCTCGCCTCCGGGCCGAACACCCACATGTCGCCCCGCAGCAGGCACTGTTCGGGATGCTCCAGGTCCAGCAGCGCCAGCCCCAGGCGGTACAGACATCCCGAGGGAGTGTGTCGCACCCCGTGGTAGATCATCAGCCAGCCCCGCGGGGTTTCGATCAGGGGAGGTGACAATCCCACCTTGTTAGCGTCCCACCAGGCCCCCCGCCGAGCCTGCAGCACCAGCTTATGCCCGCCCCAGTTGCGCAGATCGGGTGAATAAGAGATCCAGATGTGGGAACCCGAGTCGTGCATCGGACGATGAATGAGCGCAAAGTTGCCGTCGATGCGCCGGGGGAGCAGGGCCGCGTCCTTGTCATCCGGTTGCATCACCAGCCCGTAGCGTTCGAACTCGCGAAAGTCTCCGGTGGTGGCCAGGGCCACACCCGGCCCGCCTTTGCTGTAGGCCGTATAGGCGATGACGTACTTGCCGAGTTCTTCGACCCAGGTGATCCTGGGATCTTCGACGCCCCACATCTCTTCAGGGTAACTGCCGGGATCGGCCGGGAAGGTGGGGCTGGGGTCGACAGTCCAGCCGTCGACCCCATTTGCCGATCGGGCGGCACAGAGATGGGAGTGACCCCGGCGATCCTCCACCCGGCAGAGCAGCAGGGTGCTTCCGTCCGCCAGACGAGTCGCACCGGCGTTGAAGACCGTGTGCGCCGGGTAGGGCCAATCGGTCGCAGTGAGAATGGGATTGTGCGAATGCCGCTGAAAGATCACGTCGTAATGCTGCCGGGTTGTCATGAGTGTCTCTGGACGTCGATTTCAGGTAAGGTCAGCCCGTTCGGCTGCGCGCATGTCCCACAGGGCAAGCAGGAAAGAGAGGGTGGACTCGGCACCCTGGTTTTCGTTGACCCGATCGGCGTGGAGCCCGTCGCGACAGCCGCCGGTCGCGGCGTCGTAGACCGGCAGATGCAGATGATTCTGGCCTAGAAACCAGTTGAAGGCGGAGCTGGCATAACTGAACCAGCGGGTGTCACCGGTCAGGCGATAGGCGTCGAGACAAGCCGACACCATGCCGCAGGCCTCCACCGGCTGCTGATCGTAGCGCGCTGCGACCGAGCCTCGACGGTAGAATCCGTCCGAGCCGATCGGGGTGAAGTAGCCCTCCGAGGTATGCTGCAGTGAACCGAGCCAATCGAGCGCCGCGGTGCCGATCATGACCATGTCGTCGCGACCCATGGCCGTGCCGGAGAGAATGAGCGCCTGCGGCAGACGGGCATTGCAGTAGGTCACATGATCCTCGAACCAGGGCCAGTCTTCACCGCTGGCTCGATCGTACAGATCCAGCAGTCGGGCCGTGAGCAGTTCGCGCATCGCCTGCACACCGGTATCTCCCTGAAAACCGCGGAGATATTCGTCAATGCCCAGCAGGGCGTAGGCCCAGGCCCGCGGACTGGACAGGTGGGTCAGGGCCGGAAGCGCGGCGTGAAACAAATCGCTGCCCAGACTCCGGCGACCCCGATCTTCGGCCCGGCCCACTACGGTGCCGAGGGCCCAGAGGGCCCGCCCGTGACTGTCCTCGGAGCCGCGGGCCTCACCCCAGGTCCGCTCGTAGCTCATGAAATTGCGAAATCGACCCGAGGCCGGGTGGAAGGCATAGCTCACGAACGCGAGATAGCGGGATGAAAGACTCCGCGCCGATCTCCGTTCGACATCGCCCGCTTCCTCCAGCAGCACCGTCAGCATGAGCGCCCGGGCATTGTCGTCCAGGCAGTATCCCTCAGCGTAGCGTGGTACCACGAAGGATGCATGCTGCAGGATCCCGGTATCGTCGGTCATGCACTTGAGATGGTCAAGATTGAGTTCCGGCAGGCTGGCCGGACGCTCGGCCAGGGTCCTGGCGTGGAAGGCGGTTTTCCGCTGTTCGGCGTGGCTGGCGGCAGCCCGCTCCAGACTCGCGACATGCCTGCGGGCTACCGCGGACCAGGCCATCTCCCGCCCGTAGGCAGAGGCCTTCTGACGGATCTCGTTGGACCGGTCCTGATCGCTCAGCAGCCCGATGACTTCCTGCGCAATGGCCTGGGAATTTCGCCAGGGCACCAGGATCCCACGGCCGTCGGCCAGCAGCTCGTTAGCGTAGCGGTACGGGGTGGAGATCACCGCCTTGCCGGCACCGACCGCGTAGGCCAGCGTGCCGGAGGTGCTCTGTTCCGGCTTCAGGTAGGGCGTGATGTAGATATCGGCCGCGCTCAGGAATTCGCCCAGCTCGCACTGGCTGACGAATCGATTGTGGAAGATCATGCTGTCATCGACCCCCAGCCGCTGGGCCCGGGCCTCCAGCATCAGCCGATAGGTCTCCTGCGACTGCTCCAGTACATGGGGATGAGTGGCACCAAGGACGATGTAGACGGTGTCAGGGTACGCCTCCAGGATGGCCGGGAGCGCGTCGACCACGTACTCGATTCCCTTGTCGGGCGATAGCAGTCCGAAAGTGAGGATTACCGACTTCCCCTCAACTCCGATCCGATCCTTATCCCCCGGGGCAAACATGATCTCGGGGATCCCGTGAGGGATCAGGTCGATTCTGGCGGGGTCCACCCGGTGCACCTGCTGCAGCAGTGCGGCGCTGTGTTCGCTCATGACTACCAACCGCTCCGACAGCCGGACGATCTCGTCCAGGACCGCGCGCTGAGTCGGGTCCGGCTCGGCCAGGATGGTATGCAGGGTGGTAACGATGGGCATCCGGAGTTCACTCAAGAGCGGCAGGATCAGGCTTCCCGCCTTGCCGCCGAAGATGCCATACTCGTGCTGCAGTGACACCGCGTCGACCGTGGACACATTGAGGAAGTCCACCGCCCGCCGGTATGACGCGACATCATTCTCTTCGATTTCGAAGCGCACCGCCGGAGGGTAGCCGCGACGGGGGGCCGAATCATTCATGGCCACGACAAAGCAGTCGAGTGCCGGAAACTCGGCAGCCATTGCCGCGCTCAGGTCGGTGGTGAAGGTGGCGATGCCACACTGACGGGGGAGGTGATTACCCAGCAGCGCTACTCGTCGGAGCAGAGTCCGACCGGATGCCGGCTCGGGCGCACCACTCCTCGACCACAGGGGAGAAGCCGGTGACGGAGCCGGTGAAATTACTGTAGCCACGGGACCAGCTGGCTGGCACTCAGGGGGGAAGGAAACCGGTTACTGCGAAGCTAGCCGGATGTCATACCAGCGGGGCGAAGCCGGGAGTCGGCTGCGACAGGGGATCGGTCGGCGCCGGCGATCGGTCCTGGATGGATGGCTCTCAAGTATACCCCATCGCAGACATTGCTGCAGAGGTCCCGGGTGAACCACCGAATGCTGACAAGCTGACGGCCGCTCCATCCCCGCAGCATCCGTCTCATCCCAGCTCGCCACAGAACTCGCACAAAACCGCTGGAACCGGCCTCAGGGCTCGGCGTAGAACAACCATGCCCATCGTGACGCCTGATCGCCGCGCTTTCATCCAAGTGAGCCTGACGGCCCTGGGTGGACTGATGCTCACTCGCGATTCGCCGTTGTCCGGCTCGATCCGCCCTGAATCCAGAACCGCCGTGCCACTCGGTGGGTTCATCCGGATCGAACCGGACAATCGAGTCTTCATCGGTGCCCGCTGTCCCGATATCGGCCAGGGGGTGAAGACATCGCTGCCGATGATCATTGCCGACGAACTCGATGTCGCCTGGTCTCAGGTCACGGTCGAACAACTGCCACTCGGCCTGGTACCGAGTTCCCAGCCGTCCGGTGTGGCGGGAAAGTACGGGCCGCAGGGTGCCGGTGGCAGCACCAGCATTCCCGATGCCTGGGGCGACCTCCGGCTGGTGGGGGCCCAGGCTCGCCGCCTGCTGGTTCGCGCCGCGGCTCAGCAATGGAGAACGGACTCCGATCGGCTCACTACCCGGGATGGGCGAGTCGTTCACCCCGACGGGCGCACACTTCGCTACGGGGAACTGGTCAGCGCCGCAGCGGCGCTGACTCCCGAGGCCGAAGCACCACCCTTGAAATCTCCGGCCCAGTATCGAATCATCGGAACTCCGGTTGGAGTGGTTGACGCAAAGGAGATCGTGACCGGCCGGGCTCGTTATGGGATCGACACCAACGTCGATGGTGCGCTGGTCGCGGTGCTGGCCCGCTGCCCGTACTTCGATGGCGGAATCGAGCGATACGACGCGACCAGAGCCCGCGCGATTCCCGGAGTTCGTCAAGTAATCGAAATCGCCGGGCCGGCGCTGGGTGCCCCGCTGACGGCCAACCTCGCCACCGGGATCGCGGTCCTGGCGGACAATACCTGGTCAGCACTCAAGGGAAGGGAGGCGCTCGACATCGTCTGGACCCACGGCCCTCATGCCACCGAAGACTCAGCCGGTCTCGACCGCCAATGCGCGCAGTTGTTGGCCCGACCGGGGCGGCGGGTGCGACACGATGGCGACGTCGATGCTGCGCTGAGATCAGCCACTCGCAAAGTCACTGCGTCATATCGGATTCCCTTTGTCGCCCACGCACCGATGGAGCCGCAGAACGCCTTCGCCGATGTAAGGCCCGATCGGGTCACCATCATCGCACCGATGCAGCAGCCGGGCGGCGCCTCCCGGGTCGCCAGTGCCATCACCGGGGTACCCCGGCTCCAGATCGATGTGCAGATGACCCGGGCGGGAGGGGGGTTCGGGCGCCGTCTCACCAACGACTTTGTGGCCGAAGCAGTCATGATCTCGAAGCTCTCGGGAAGGCCGGTCAAGCTGATGTGGACCCGGGAGGACGACATGACCCACGACTGGTACCGGCCGTTCGGCCACCATGAGCTGACGGCTTCGCTCGACTCCAATGGGGAAGTCACCGGATGGATCCACCGGCTGGCCAGCACCTCCAAGTATTATCGTCGAGCCGATGTGAAGCCGGAGGATTACTGGGGGCCGGAGCTCTACCCGGACGACTTCCCGGCCCGGCTGGTGCCTAACTACGGACTCGAGTGGCTCGAGGTGAAGTCGGGGATGACTCGCGGGTCATGGCGGGCCCCGGCCCATACGGCCAACGCTTTCGTCGTGCAGAGCTTTGTCGACGAAGTCGCCCATGCGACCGGGCAGGACCCCCTGGCTTTTCGCCTCAAACTGCTGGGCCGCCCGCGGGAGCTACCCTACCAACAGCATGGCGGGCCGATCTTCGATACCGGCCGGCTGGCCCACGTACTGCAGCTGGTGGCAGAACGGATCGGCTGGGGACGGAAGGTCGAGGCCGGCCGGGGCCTGGGCCTGGCCTGTCACTTCACCTTCGGCGGCTACGCGGCCCATGCGATGGAGGTCAGCGTCAGCCAGAGCGGCGAACTCAAGATCCAGCGTTGCATCTGCGCGGTCGACGTGGGTCAGCCGGTCAATCCGCTCGGCATCGAGGCCCAGATGATGGGCGGGACCATCGACGGGATCAGTACCGCGCTCGCCCTGGAGATCACGGTGAAGGAAGGCAGAGTGGTGGAGCAGAACTTCTCCGACTATCCCCTCTTGAGGAATGCCCAGGCGCCCGATGTCGAAGTCATCGTGGTGCCCAGCCGGAAGAACCCATCGGGCGCGGGGGAGATGGGGATTCCCACCGCCGCCCCCGCGCTCTGTAACGCCATCTTCGCGGCCAGCGGACTCCGGATCCGGAAATTGCCGATCAGGAATCAACTGGCCGAGGCGTCAGGAGCCGGGGGTTGATCTGATCATCACCACCCCCGCCCACACCATCCAGATCGCTTCACCCAGCACCGCCAGCCCCAACTCATGGACCCCGATGTGATGGGTGTGGCGAATCCCGAAGACCTGCCACAGCGTCACCGCAGTACCCACCACCAGACCCAGCCAGCCGAGTGCCTTTGGAAAGACCGTGCTTGAGAGCATTGCAACCGACCAGAGCACCACGCTGATCGTGGTCGCGATCAGGTAGACCACCGCGAACCCCTGATTCCACATGGCGGTGTACCCCAGCAGCGCCGAAGGCTCTGCCGAAGTGCCGGCATGGACCATGTCGAGCATGACTCCGCTGGCTACGAACCCGCTCGCCACTGCCGCTCCCATCCCGGCGATCAATCCGAAGGCCTGGGTCACCAGCCCGGCATGATTGCAGAGCGACGGGCCGAGTCGCCGGGTCAGGCCCAATAGCCCGATGAACTGGATCGGCATCGCGGCGATGGCGATGGCGTGGAGTATCCGGTTCATCTGGGCCGCGTCGGCTGGGTTGGCCGCGTGGAGGATGTGACTCGCCGTCGGGTGATGAGCCATCACAAACAGTCCCACCGCCGCCGCAGCAATCAGCAACACCCCGCACCACCGATCATCGCTCCACTTGTGCACTGCTGGTCTCCCGGAGAACATTGGCGACGATTGTGATGTCCGGCTCGACCGCTGGCAATACCCCAACGGTTCTGGAGGCGAGTTAGTGAACAGAAAGGCGGGAACTGTCCCGAAACGGTCGCCCAAAAGCGGTCCTGTATCGGGGGATCTCCGAGTCAGGCGAACCGCGATGGCCCTGACTCACGCGCTGGTAGCGCTGGTGCTGGAGAAGCGATACGACGCGATCACGGTGCAGGACCTGCTCGATCGGGCCGGAGTGGGAAGGTCCACGTTCTACTCCCACTACCGTGGCAAGGACGACCTGCTGCTCCGGAGCTTTGAAGGGATGCTGGAGATGTTCGATCGCAAGCTCCCGGCCGACAGTGCCCGGCTTTATCCGGTCCGTGAGCTCTTCGAGCACGTCGGCCGAATGCGGCACTTCTATCAGGCCTTGCGCCGGGCCCGGGTACTGGACCGGCAATACCAGGTTGCCGTCGATCGGCTCACCCTGACTCTCGAGCCTCGGCTGGCCGCCAGGTCGGATAGTTCAACTCCTGCTTCAGTCGCCGCCCGGTCTCGCGCGGGGGCCCTCTGCGCCCTGCTTCGCTGGTGGATCGAGACCGATACCGGATTCTCCGCCGCTGAGATCGATCGGATGTTTCACACCAACGCCTAGTTCCTCCCGCCCCGATGGGAGCAGTTCTTTTAGAGTGCGGCACGCAGCTCGCGTACTCCTCGTCCCAGCTTCTTCCGCAACAGAACTCGCAGGGTCACTCCATCGGCGTAGCCTACCTTGCTGGCGATCGCTTCGACCTTGGCGTCGGTGGTCTTGAGCAGGTGAACCGCTCGTTCCACCCGTAGATCCTGGAAATAGGAAAGCGGAGTCTTCCCCAGCACCGCTTCCATCCGTCGCGCCAGGGTCCGCTTGCTGGCGCCCACTGCCTTGGCCGCATCGTCCAGCGAGAATCCCTGCTTGAGTCTTCCCCGGGCCCAGCTCTCGAACCGTTCGACCAGCGGATCGTTATGGGTCAGGTGATCGGTCAGGGCATAGGCCGATTGCGAAGGTCTCGAGTCGACCACCAGGTACCTGGCAGTGAGGCCGGCGAGCTTGGGACTCTGCTGCCGGATCAGCCAGAGCGCCAGGTCCATGTGACTCAGCGCCGCGCCGGCGGTGACGAACTTCCCCGAGCGCACGATCATCCGCGACTCGTCCAGCCGGACGTTTGGATAGCGCTGGCGAAAGAGCGGGGCCAGCCACCAGGTGGTGGTGGACTCGCGCCCGTCGAGCAACCCCGATTCGGCCAGCAGGAAAGTCCCGATACAGGCCGCCGCAACCGACGAACCCCGTTCGGACCAGGACCGCAACGCCTTGCAGCCATCCTGGATGTCCGGCCGCTTGAGCGCCTCCTGCAGCGGGTCCGGCATCTTGGTCCCGATCGCCGGTACCACCACCCAGTCGGGAACTCGCCGTGGGGTGGGACGGACCGGGACCCGGAGACCGAGTGAGGTGGTGACCGAAGTACGGGTGCCCACCACCGTGAAATCGAAACGGGGTTCGCTGAGACCGGCTATTTCGGCCAGCTCATTGGCGGTGGAGAAGGCGTCCAGCAGCACCGCCAGCCCGGTATCGAACACCCCGTCGAGAGCGAGGACATTGATGCGCATGGCAATAACTATATCTATGGTGACGATTTTGCCAATAGCGGCGCGGGCCGGCAGGCTCTAAGTTGGGCCGGCCTCAATCGGGGAACAGCTATGGCGGTGGCACACGGAGTCCTGGAGACTATCGGAAATACAGCCCTGGTCGAACTGCAGCGGGTGGTTCCGCCCGGCTGTGCCCGGATCATGGTCAAGGTCGAAGGCCAGAATCCCACCGGCAGCATGAAGGACCGGATGGCACAGGCGATGATCTCCCGACCCGAAAGCGACGGTCGGCTGAAGCCGGGCGACACCATCGTGGAGTACACCGGTGGAAGTACCGGCGCATCGCTGGCCCTGGTCTGTGCCGCCAGGGGTTACCGGCTCAGGATCGTCACCTCCACCGCCTTCAGCGAGGAGAAGCTGGTGCAGATGGCGGCGTACGGGGCCGAGCTGACGCTGGTGGAGAGCGAAGGCGGTTTGATCACCCGAAGCCTCATTCTCCGGATGATCGAAACCGCGAGGCAATTCAGTCTGGAACCGCGCACCTACTGGACCGACCAGCTCAACAACCGGGATAGTGTCTCCGGCTACCACAAACTGGGCGAGGAGATCTGGGAACAGTCGGGGAAGAAGGTCGACGCCTTCGTGCAATCGGTAGGGACCACCGCTTCACTGACCGGCGTTACTCAGGTGCTCAAGCGGCACAATCCGGGGGTTGGAATCGTTGCAGTCGAGCCGGCTGAATCGGCGGTGCTCGCCGGCGGTTCACCCGGTGCCCACAAGATCGAAGGGATCGGAATCGGCTACGCTCCTCCGATGTGGGATCCCGGAATGGCCGACCAGATCATCGGAATCAGCACGGCCGAGGCTGAATCGATGGCCCGGCGCCTGGCCCGGGAGGAAGGACTTTTCGCGGGAACTTCGTCGGGAGCCAATGTGCTCGCCGCTATCAAAGTGGGCGAGCGGTTAGGCCCCTCTGCCACCGTCACCACTCTGCTGGTCGATTCGGGCCTCAAGTATCTCAGCACCGGCGTCTATCGCCGCTGACTCAGCCCAGCGCCAGGATCAACTGCTCGGTGTAGACCCGGCCAAAGGGATCCCGGGCCTCGATAGTTACCCGGCGGGTGTCGGTCGGTGCCGCGGCGTAGAAGAGGTGCGCCGTCGGCATTGGCTCCACCCAGCCACGGCGGGGAGGGAGGCCGGGGCCGGTCTGCTCCTTCACTGCTCGAGGGTCGAGGCCGGTCCGCCGAGCCATGGCGCCGCGCCGCTCGCCATCCTGAAACCAGGTCACGGTCCACCCCGGCGACCAGTCCCACAGATTCACCACGATCTCATCGGGGGCTTGGGGATCGGCGCCGCGGGGGTAGGCCCGCATCTGATGCGTCGCCGGCATCCCGGTGGCCTGATAGCGCCAACGGAGTTCTTCGCCCTTTACCTCGAAGACGCCGTAGCCGTTGGGCGTCCCGTCGAAACAGATGTCACCGCTCCACCAGGCCCCACAGGTGGTACCCAATACATGCTCGTGAACCCCGTTGCCGATGATGTGCTCGTTTTCGTGGGTGTGTCCCGCCAGCACATGGGCCTTGAAGGGCGCCAGCAGACTATAGAGCGCTTCGCGATTGTTCACCATGTTGCCGTACCCTCCGCCGCTGGCGCCGGTACGGTCTGCCTGGGTGCTCGCCAGCGGGATGTGCAGGCAAACCACTACCAGACTCCCCGTTTCCACCAGAGCAAGATCGGCGGCGAGCCAGGCCAGTTGTTCGGCGGTGAGATAGCCGAGATAGGCGGTGCCGAACCAGAGCACGTCGTTCAACACCACGTAGTGCACCGCTCCGAGGTTGAACGAGTAGTGCGATGGCCCGAAGTGACTCTCGAAGGTCCGGGTCGAGTCTTCGGTGACCCGGCTGCCGTAGTCGAGATCGTGATTGCCTACCACCTGGAAGCAGGGCAAGCCCATCCGGCCGGCAGCGCGCTCGTACTCGGGATAAAGCGTGAGATCGTCGAACATGATGTCGCCGCAGACCACCGCGAAGCTCTGTCCGGCGGTGAGCCCCTTCACCGTCTTCACTACATCCGGCACGGTCTCGGCGTGCATCCGCTCCAGCTCGAAGGCGTTCTGGGTCTGGGGATCGGCCAGCAACAGAAAGGCGTGGTCGCTGTCATCGCTGCCGGCTTTTTCGAGCCCGAAGTTAGCCACCATCTCGCCCCGGGCGTCGGGCAGAATCGGGCGATG
Source organism: uncultured Gemmatimonadaceae bacterium (assembly GCA_964578865.1). Taxonomy (GTDB): domain Bacteria; phylum Gemmatimonadota; class Gemmatimonadetes; order Gemmatimonadales; family GWC2-71-9; genus JADJOM01. Next base: position 21,509 of record CAZOES010000051.1, read on the forward strand.
CAGCGCGGAGGTGCCTTTGGCCGAGACGGGGATCTTTGCGCCCCGGGGCAGACAGAGTGAGAGCCAGCTGCGATCGCTGCTGCTGTGAAGGGTGTAGCGGCCGTTCCGGTCAGTGACTACCAGATCGCGACCATCGCTGACCGCCACTCTGGCCACCGGGCGTCCGCCGATGGTGACCAGACCACGAATCCGTACCGGCGTGCCGACTCGAGGATCGAGAGCCTGCAGGGCCGCGCCGTAGGGGTCAGCCCAGGCTCGCTCGGCCAGCAACATCGCCCCGCCCGCGGCAAGGGCGCTGCGAAAGAGCGTGCGCCGGCTGATGTTGATCGGATGCATGGAACATCCCGTTGGGCTAGTGGGCCAGTGGACCAGTAGGCCGGTGGATTCGAGGCTGCAGAATATGCAGGTCTGCAGAATATGCAGGTTCTGAAACGGCGGGGTAACGCTCGATATTGGCCCAGCCCACTAGCCCACTAGCCCACTAGCCCACTAGCCCACTAGCCCCCTAGCCCCCTAGCCCACTAGCCCACTATTTCAGTATCCCAACCCACTCAGCAATCCAACGACCGGTTCTGCTTACAGCCAGGCTGCTGTCGTTCCCCAGAAAATCCAGATCGGCATGATTCAGTTTCGGGTCGGCGTAGGTTCCCCGGGCCCGGGCTGCCGCGCGGGCATCGAGCAAAGCCTGCATACTCTTCCGGGTTCCGATCCAGAGGAGCCCGTCAGACGCACGAGACCCGATCCGAACCGGCAGGCCGAAGCTGTCGGGCGCCGCATAGATCCGGGCCAACAGCGGAATGAGCGAGGTATCGTTGGAGAACGAGAGCAGCGTCAGGTAGCGCACCTTGAGCTTCTGATCCGGGCTCTCCAGGAAGCGCCGAGCCAGAGTGTCGGACGCACCGGCACCCAGCCGGCCAAAGACCCAGGCGTCACCCAGGTCATAGCGCTCCTCGGGGATCCGGGGGAGAAAGTCCTGCAGCAGAGCCTGATCGCCCTTCTGCTTGCGGGTCAACTCCAGCTGCACCGCCCGGAGGCCTGGCAGGAGATCCCGGAGGTCGGTGGCGGGTGGCGGGGGGATTTCCTGGTTGACGATCCGTTTGCGCCAGCGAATCACACTGTCGAGCGAGCGCGTCTCTCTCAGTTCCGCCAGCCGATTGAGCGCCAGCAGGCCGACATTCCAGTCGATCTTCCCCTCCGCCGCCTGCATAACCAGCGGCCAGAGTTTCCTCGAGTTCGGCTCAGTCAGGATGACCCGGACACTGTCCGCGGCAGGGGTTCCCGGCTTGAGCCCTTCGTGAATCTCGGAGTAGGTCGCGTGAGTCGAGTCACCCAGCCGGATCTGCACCTGGGCCTCGAGCGCGGTTGGGCAAAGCAACAACGCCGCCGGGAGAAACCGGCAGCGGCGTGTCAGCGTACCCCTCACCATCTCTATGCGTCTCGCTGTCATATCCGACATTCACGGTAATCTGGTCGCGCTCGAGGCGGTGCTGGCCGATCTGGCCCGCCGCTCACCCGAGGCGGTGGTCAATCTGGGCGACTGCGTCACCAGCCCGCTGTGGCCCCGGGAAACCCTGGAACTGCTCGAAAGCCGCTCGATTCCCACCGTCCGCGGCAATCACGATCGCTGGCTGGTGGATCCCCCATCGATCGGTATCACTCCAACCATTGCATACACCCGATCTCAGCTCTCGGATCCCCAGAGGCACTCGCTCCATCAATTGCCGCCGGTTCTCCGTCCCGCCGAAGATGTTTTGGCAGTCCACGGAACTCCGTCCAGTGACACCAGCTATCTCTTCGAAGACCTGGTCGATGGCCGAGTGGCCCTGGCCACCGCATCGACACTGGGCCGGCGTCTCGCCGGAGTGCCGGAGCGCCTGATTCTCTGTGGCCACAGCCACTTGCAGCACGTCGCATCGGCTCCCGGGGGCCGGCTGGTCCTCAACCCCGGCAGCGTCGGCTGTCCCCGCTACGCCGATAACGACGAACCGTTCATCGCCGAAGCGGGCTCACCTCACGCGCGCTACGCGATAGCGACCAGCAGCAAAACGGGATGGAGTGTGGAGTTGTTCGCCCTGGAGTACGATTGGAACGCAGTGGCCGAGCGTGCGAAGAAAAACGAGAGAAGCGATTGGGCCCGGGGATTTCTACTCGAGCCATAAATTCCAGCGCCCTGCCGCCCTGCCGCTTAGCCGCCTAGCCGCCTACTCATCTATCCCCAGCCCCATCCCCCACCGTATCAGCGACACCGGCAGCCCGCCATAGCCCAGCACCGCGTCGTGGAACTGCCGGATCGGCACCGAGGGCCCGACCGCGGTGCGCCACGCATCGCGCAGATGCAGCAGCTCCCTTCGGCCCACCGCGTAACACAGCTGGTAGGTAGGCCAGGCGCAGTAGCGGCTCACTTCGGCTCGGGCCCGGGCCCGGTCCATCGCCACCTTGTCCACCAGCAGATCCACCGCCTGATCCGGGGTCATTCCCCGGGTGTGCAGCCCGATATCGAGCACGATGCGCATCGCCCGCCAGAGCAGATGCAGCCGCTGGAACAGCCGTTCTTCAACCGACCTGAAGAACCCGTGGTCGTTCATCAGCTCTTCGCAGTAGAGCGCCCACCCTTCCACCGTCACCGGAGTCCAGCTTACCCGCCGGATCTCCGAGGAAGCCCGCCGGGCGGTCAGCATCTGGAGGTGATGACCCGGCCAGGCCTCGTGCACCGCCACCGGGCCGATCTCAAAGTGCGAATGAGACGTGGGAGCCGATGCGGCCGGAGTGGTGACGTAGAACACCCCCACCGGATCCTCACCGAACACCGCCGGCGGCGTGTACGCCGCGAAGGGCATCAGGGGCCGGAGGAAATGGGGCGTCTCGATCACATCGAGCCGGCCCTCCGGGATGGTGACCAGATCGTGCTGCTGGAGAAACGCCCTGGCCCGGTCCACGCTGCCGCGGAACTGACCCAGCAGATCCCCATCGGCCGCCGCCTGTGACCTCAGCTTCTCCACCACCGACCGCCACCCGGCGGTGGGGTTGAGCTGACGGGACAAGCCCTCTACTTCCTTCGACACTTCATCTACCAGATGCAGCCCATAGCGGTACAACTCCGGTGCTCCGGCCCGCAGGGCATGCTCGTGATGCAATCGGCGGTTGAATTGATCCTCGCCGATGGCAAACGAAAGATCGTCGTGACTGGCCCGGAACTCCCCCCGCAGTGCCATCGCGAAGCGGTTGAGAGCCGTCTCGGCCTCGCCCAGCGCATCCTCCGCCATCGTCGCGAGGCTGGGGTCGCTCTCCCGGATCGCCACCACCGCGTCTGCCATCAGGCGGGGGCCGGCATCAGCCAGCTCGGTGGCGGTATCGAGGAAGACCCGGGGTGGATCCTGCACCGTCTCCCGGGCCGACTTGAGAAAAGCCGGGGTAGCCTTGAGTCTGCCAAGCAGGCCTCGGGCCCGGTCTACCGGGGTCTTTTCCCGGTCCTTGAGCAGCGAGTGGACCGCGCGGTAGAGGTGGGAAAGCCAGTATCCCGGGTCGTGCACGTGGGGCTTTTCCCGCTCGAACCGCGCGATCCTGATCCGGACCTCGTCGAGAAACGCGGTCCGATCGATCTCTTCGTCGGTATCCTCGACCTCGAGCTGCTCAACGGCACTGGCGATCGACTTGAACGCCACCATGTGTTCCCGCATCCGATCAGCCGAGAAGTCTCCCAGCCGGTCATCATGACCCTTGACCCCCGCCGAGGTGGCGGAGGCGGGGTCGAAATGCCAGCGAAGATCGAGGTAGGAGCGGTACAGGTCGGAGGTGGCCGTCATGGCTTACAACGTAACTACTTCGCTATCGTCTCCCAGTGTCACTGCGCCCTTGAATCCTTTGACTGTCACCCGGTCGCCCACCATGGAGCTTCGCAGCTGGCTGTCGGCGATTACGCTCTTGGCACCCACCACGGTGTGTTCGATCCTGCTGTTGCTGACCCTGGTGCCGGCCTCGAGCGTCACGTTGGGGCCGATCTCGCTCTGCTCCACCGTCACACCATCTTCGATAAATACCGGATCGTGAATGGTGACCCCGGGAAAATCCTTCCGCCGGGCAAACCCCTTGTTGAGCAGGATTTCGTTGGACTCGAGCAGGGTATCGAGCTTGCCGCAATCGTACCAGCCGCCCACTTCCGCCGTCTGGATCTTGCGGCCGTGGTCGATCATGTGCTGGAAGGCATCGGTCAGGTAGTACTCGCCCTTGTTGGCCGGGCTGGTGAGTACATGATCGATCCCGGCCCACAGCGCGGCGGTGTCCTTGATGTAGTAGAGCCCGATGTTGGCCAGCTTGGAGATCGGGGTGGAGGGCTTCTCCACGATCCTGGTCATGTAACCGTCTTTGTCGGTCACCACCACACCGAACCGCTGGTAGTCCTCCACTTCCTTGGCCCAGATGATTCCGTCGGCGTTGCTCCGG
>CAZOES010000052.1:0-8831 GCA_964578865.1 uncultured Gemmatimonadaceae bacterium
GCGGAGTCCGGCTGAGTGTGAGGGACACCGGGCCGGGGATTACCAGTGAGCATCTTCATCGCATCTTCGAGCGTTTCTACCGGGCCGATGCGGCGCGTTCGCGCGACGAAGGCGGCACCGGGCTCGGCCTCGCGATTGTGAAGCACCTGGTCGAAGCCCATGAGGGTAAAGTCAGCGCTGACAGCACCATCGGTGCTGGCACCGAAATCGTTGTCTGGTTTCCCCACGGAGCAGAGGTGGCCGTAGTCTGATCGTGACCTTCTCGTAGTCTCGCCGTGATCGCACAGCGCGATCATTGTCGAGACAGCACGAGGAGGAGACGCTGAGAGTTCTGTGGCAGAAGGTGAGTTTGCAGGATCGACGGGCAATGATGGCGCTGGCGCAACGCGAGGCCCCTGCCTGGATCGACAAAAGTCTTCGCCTGGTGACCCACGCGGGCGGAGCGACTGCCACTGTTACTCTGTGCGTTGTCCTGCTGTTGATACCGGCCACTCGCCACCTCGGGGCGGTGGCCGGTTCTGCTAACCTGATCTCGCACCTGCTGGTCCAGGCTCTGAAGCGGACGGTGGTCCGGCGCCGACCGACCATCACGCTGCCTCAGATCTCGGCGCTCACCCCGTTCCCCGATCACTTCTCCTTCCCGTCGGGGCACTCCTGCGCGGCGATGGCCGTGGCCATTCCGATCCTGCTGGAGGAGCCGCTGGTGGGGCTACCGGTGTTGATGCTGGCTCTGGCGGTGGGGATCTCCCGGTTCTATCTGCGAGTGCACTACGTCACCGACGTAGTGGTGGGCCAGATGCTGGGCGCGACTACCGCCCTGTTACTGGTGCAGAGATTCTCGTAAATCATTTCCAGCTGGTCCAGCTCCCGGGCCCAGTCTCGCCCCACCGCAAACGCTCGCGCCGCTTCATGCATCGCCCGGCGCTGCTCCCCATCCACCACCAGCGCTTCGATCGCCGTGGCAAAGGCCGCGGGGTCACCCGGGGTCACCAGCATGCCGGTGATACCCTCCCGCAGATTCTCTTTCACACCGCCGGCATTGGCGGCAACCACCGGGACGCCCGACGCGAGGGCTTCGAGCGCGACCAGCCCGCAGGTCTCGGTGGCGGAGGGAAAGACGAACAGATCGGCATCGGCGTAGAGATCCGCCAGCACCTGCCGGTCCAGAAAGCCAAGGTGTCTGGCGAAGGGCAGCGAACTGCGGACCCACTCGGCCTTGGGACCGTCTCCCGCGACACAAAAGACTGCGTTCTCTCCCACTCGTTCCCGCGCCAGCGAGAAGGCGCCTACCAGGGTCGCCACACTCTTCTCCACCGCGAGCCGGCCTACGTGAAGCACCAGGGTACGATCGCCTTCGAGACCCATCAGGGCCCGGCGCGCGGCGGATCTCCGCTGCGGGCGGAACCACGAGGTATCGACTCCGCGGCCCCAGACGGCGGCCCGCGGTACTCCCAGGTCCAGCAATTCATCCCGGCTCAGCTCGCTGGGAGTCTGGGTCATGCCGGCGGCGTTGTGGAACCAGCGCAGGTACGCCTGAGTCGGACCCACGGCGAACTTGCCGAAATAGTGGGCCGCGTAGCGGGGGAAATCGGTATGAAAGGAAGAGACCAGGGGAATCCGCCGGCCGACCGCGTATCCCCGGCCATAGAGACCAAGCGGTCCTTCGGTGACCGCGTGAATCACCTCGGGCTGGAACTGGTTGAGCAGTCGGCCCAGTCCTCTGCCCCAAGGGAAGGAAAGCCGCACTTGCGGGTACCCCGGCGCCGGAATGGCGCCGAGACGCCGGATCCCGCTCTCGTCGCTCAGCCGCGAACCATAGGAGGGCGCCAGCACCTGAACTTCGTGCCCTCGGGCCCGAAGTCCGTTGCGCATCTGGGCCAGTACGGTTGTGACTCCGTTGACTTCGGGCAGGAACGTGTCGGTCGCGAGGCAGATACGCATGACCGAATGCTGACCAGGGTGCGTCACCGAACAGCGAAGCCATCGTCACGATTCCGCGAAGGTGCACCCAACTCTCCGTGCCGCAAAACGATGCGCGTGTCGCACTCGGAACCGAAGAATCATTGAACGGTGACATTGCCCCGGCACTCTTCGCTCACCAACCACACCAGGAGAGAAAGTGAGAGGACGCTACAAGAAGGTTGTGCTGGCAGTCATCGATGGACTGCGACCCGACGCGATCGCTCCGGAACGGATGCCGGTGCTGCACGGCTTGCTCCGGCGAGGGTGGCAGGCGGGGGCCGCGACCACGATTCGCCCCAGTGTGACCGTGGCTGCTCTTACTTCATTGGCAACCGGGGTCTCCCCCGAGGCCCACGGGCTCTCCGCGGCGACTCTTCAATCACTGGGGAAGGTGCGAGGGCTCAAACCGCTGCCGCTGGAACTCAAACGGCTTGGAGTGGAGACCTCGGTGGTAACCACTCAGCTGAATGGTTCCGCCCGTTGGCTGGCCGGTGCGCTGCTCCGACTGGGCGGGATTACCCGGCTGGTGCCGGCTCCGCCCGCACCGGGGATTCTGGTCGACGTGGCGCTGCGCCACATGGCACGGAACTCCGCAGCCGAGCTGGTTGTTCTCTATATGAACGATGCGGATGTGGCCGGCCACGCCTGGGGCTGGATGAGCCCGGCATATCTGCAGGCGGCCAGGGCGATTGACCGGGCGCTGGTGCCCTTCGAGCTGCTGGTGGAGGACCCGGATACCCTGGTGGTATTTACGGCGGATCACGGCGGTGGAGGAGTACTGGCGCAGGACCACGACCATCCTCATCCGGTCAACGACGCGATTCCGATCGGGATGCTGGGTGGGCGCGTAATGCCGGGAATGGTGTCCAATGAACCAGCCAGACTGCTGGACATTCCCCCGACCATCCTGAGCGGGTTTGGTGGAAGTGCCCCGTCCGAATATGAAGGACGGGTCTTACATGAGGCATTCATGACGGAGTTGGTATGGGCCTGACATCACACTGGTGGGAACCAGCGAAGGGGCAGCTTCACCCGGCTCAATTGCCGGCCGCGCCGGCTCCCGGGGACCCCGGCCCGGCCAACCGTCCGAGTGGAGCCTATTCGTTGCAGGGAGAAGAGGAATTATTCCGCGATCCCTTCGCGGATTTCGCGCCAAGCCGTCGCTAAGACTGTTTGGCACAAGCATTTTTCGGCACGTTACACCTCTGTTACTTCCCATCTCATAGTTCGTGACGTGATTCCGCGTTCGTTGGGTCCGTCGGAAGGAGGCATCTCCGCCTCCATCCGTGACCCATTCGACGAGGAAGCCTCATGTCCCGTACCCGTGCGTTCGGCAGTGCGCTGATCGCCATCTCCTTGCTGGGCCTGGCAACCGGCCTGCAGGCCCAGACCACTTTCCCCGCGGTAAAGGTCACCGGGTCGCTGCAGTCGCAGGCTTACAAGTTCAACCACACCACATTCGGCAGCGACTCCGGTCTGAGCGATGTGTTCATCCGCCGGGCCCGTATCGAGGTCGAGGGAGAGATCAACGAGTACGTCAAGATCAAGATCCAGCCGTCGTTCGAGGGCGGCCGGGAAATGAGCGCTCAGCCGACGATCACCTGCACCGCAGTGCCGGCGGGCGGCGGCACCCCGGTCTGCACCAGCAGCGGTGGACGCAGCGGGTTCCGGCTGCGGGACGCCTTCATCGAAGTGACACCCATGAAGCCGAGCGCGAAGACCATCCTCAGTTTCCGGATGGGTCAGGAAAAGCGGCCCTTCAATCGGTATACCCTCAGCTCGTCGCGGAATCTCCCGTCCATCGAGCGAGGCGCCGGCCAGGGTCTTCCCGGTCTCGCCTCCTTTGACCTGCTCAATGCCGCGGGCATCGTGGAGCATGACGTCGGCCTCAGCGCCAACCTCAAGACCACCATCGGCGACAACCGCTTTGTGAACATCAAGGCGACGGTCACAAATGGTGAAGGGGAAAGCGTGGCCCGGGACCGCAACAATCGGAAGTCATTCGGCTTCCGGGGCACGGCTGATGTCTACAAGAAGCTCGGTATCGGAGCGTCGTTCTACTCCCACGACAACGCCAACCTGGTGGCCGGGGAAGACTCCAGCTACAACAACAAGGCGTTCGGCCTCGACGCGCAGTGGGGCAAGCCGGGTGATCCGGGGCTGTATGTCATTACCGATTTCTTCAGCGGCAAGGATCGCAGCAAGGCCGCCAACAAGATGCGGGGCCTGCAGGTGGTGGGCGCATACAACATCCGGATGAAGAACCCGACCAGCTGGCTGTATGCCGTCGAGCCGGCCGTCCGCTTCGACGTGGCCGATCCCAATACCGATCTCTCCGGCAGTGAAGTGACCACCCAGGCTCAGGCCCGGGTTACCACCATCACCGCCGTGCTGGGCTTCTACATGAGCAGCAAGGCGCAGTTCCGTATTGCGTATGAGCGGCAGACCTCGGAGCTGGATGGCACCTCGACGGTCGGCGGCATCCGCAGCGCCCTCACGGTCAACTTCTAAGCGTCAGGACGACGAAACCATGACCAACATCTCCACCGGCCGCCTGGCCCTCACCGTGCTGCTCGCCGGCACGGTAGTGTCAGGCGCCTCGGCCCAGTCCAAGCTGACTGGCGCCGGCGCGACCTTCCCCAATCCGATTTACAGCAAGTGGTTCGACGCGTACAACAAGAAGACCAGCGTCCAGATCAACTATCAGTCGGTCGGCAGCGGTGCCGGCATCCGGCAGTACACCGAGGGCACCGTCGATTTCGGCGCTTCGGACGGCCCGATGAACGAGAGCCAGATCACCGCGGTCAGTGGCAACGTGGTGCACATCCCGACCGTGCTCGGCGCGGTGGTGGTGACCTATAACCTCCCGGCTCTGGGCGACACCAAGCTCAAGCTCGACGGCAATGTGCTGGTCGACATTTTCATGGGCCGCATCACCAAGTGGAACGACCAGCGGATCGCGGCGCTCAACGCCGGTGTGAGCCTCCCGAACACCGACCTGATCGTGGTGCACCGGTCGGACGGGAGCGGCACCTCCTACATCTTCACCGACTATCTGACCAAGTTCTCCCGTGAGTGGAAGGACAAGGTTGGCTACGCGACCTCGGTCAACTGGCCGGTCGGTCTGGGCGGGAAGGGCAACGAGGGTGTGACCCAGCAGGTCAAGCAGGTCGAAGGCGCGCTGGGCTACGTCGAGCTGATCTATGCCATCGCCAACAAACTGCCTTACGCCCAGATCAAGAATCAGGCGGGAACGTTCGTGGAGCCGTCACTGGAGACCGTGACTGCCGCGGCTGCGAGCGCCAAGCTTGCCAAGGACACCGATTTCCGGGTGTCGATCACCAACGCACCGGGCAAGGATTCCTATCCGATCTCCTCGTTCACCTGGCTGCTGGTGAAGAAGGACGACAAGGACGCCGCCAAGGGCAAGCTGGTGAAGGATTTCCTGACCTGGATGATATCGGACGAAGCCCAGGCCATGGCGTCGGACCTGCATTACGCCCCGCTGCCGGCCGAAGTCCGGGCTTTGGTGGCCGAGCGGATCAAGACCCTGAAGGGTGCTGGGAAGGTGCTGGCCCTTAACTAGTCGTGACCAGTCCGTTACAAAAGCGTGACTGATCACACGGGTGGCATCGGTACACTGCCGCCATGACAACTACAACTCTCGCGGACCCTTCCACCCCGGTGCAGGAACCGGTGGGCCTGGAAGGGTCTCGCGCTGGGGACCGGGTCTTCAAGACGGCGCTCACCCTCGCGGCGCTGGCGATCCCGGTCCTGATGGTTTTTCTGGTCTGGGAGCTGTACAGCGGAGCCCAGCTGGCCATCAGTCGTTACGGATTCTCTTTCGTTACCGGAAGTACCTGGGACCCGGTGGCCGAGGAATTCGGCGCCGCGCCGCTGATCTTCGGCACCCTGCTCTCCTCCCTGCTGGCGCTGCTGATTGCGGTTCCCCTCTCTCTCGGTGTGGCGATCTACCTCACCGAGTTTGCTCCCCGGGCCATCCGCCAGCCGGTCGCCTTTGTCATCGAGCTGCTGGCCGCGATTCCCAGCGTGGTGTACGGGCTGTGGGGTATCTTCGTCCTGATCCCCCTGCTCCGCACGTCGGTCTTTCCTTTCCTGCGCGACACCCTTGGCTTCCTGCCTTTCTTCAAAGGACCGATCTACGGCCCTTCGATGCTGTCGGCCAGCATCATCCTCGCCATCATGATCATGCCATTCATCATGTCGGTGGCACGGGAGGTATTGGCTGCGGTACCAGGGAGTCAGCGGGAGGCGGCATTGGCGCTGGGAGCCACCCGTTGGGAAGCGGTGGTCAGCGCGATTGTGCCCTACGCCAAATCGGGCATCGCCGGAGCGGTGATTCTGGGCCTTGGTCGCGCCTTGGGCGAGACTATGGCCGTGACCATGCTCATCGGTAACACCCACGAGATCGCCGCCTCGCTGTTCGCCCCGGGCTATACCATGGCCGCGGTGATTGCCAACGAGTTCGCCGAGGCGGCCACCGACATCCACTTCTCGGCCCTGACCTACGTCGCCTTCGTGCTCTTCCTGGTGACGGTGCTGGTCAATGCCGCGGCTCGCCTGCTGATCTGGCGGGTCGCCCGGGCGGGAGGGAAGTAACCGTGAATCGTCGTGTCCTCCGCCGGTGGATGAGCAACTTCATGGTGAGCCTGATGGTCGCCGCCGTGATCATTGCAGTGGTTCCGCTCTTCCTGATTCTGCTTAACCTGATCGTCAAAGGCGCCGGCAGCCTTTCGCTGGCGTTCTTCACCAAGACCCCGGTCCCCGCCGGTGAGACTGGCGGCGGCGTCGCCCACGCTATCGTCGGCACTCTGTCGATCGTCGGGGTTGCCAGCTTGATCGGCGTGCCACTCGGAGTCGGCGCCGGGATCTTTTGCGCCGAGTATCCCGGCGCCAAGCTGGCCAAGGCAACCCGGTTCCTTTCCGATGTGATGAACGGAACCCCGTCGATCGTGGTCGGGGTATTCGCCTGGACCCTGATCGTGGCCCGGCAGAAGCATTTCTCCGGATTCGCCGGCAGCTGCGCCCTGGCCATGCTGATGGTACCGATGGTCATGCGCACCACCGAGGAGCTGGTCAAGCTGGTCCCCGGCTCGTTACGGGAGGCGGCCCTGGCCCTGGGCTATCCCCGCTGGCGGACCAGTATCGCGATCGTCCTGCGCACCGCGCTTCCGGGAATCGTCACCGGAACGCTGCTGTCGATCGCCCGGGTGGCCGGTGAGACCGCGCCGCTGCTGCTGACTTCCCTGGGCAGCCAGTACTTTTCGCTCAATCTCAACGAACCGATGGCGGCCTTGCCGCTCACCGTGTTCCAGTACTCGATCGGTCCTTATGAAGAGTGGCATCGCTTTGCCTGGGCGGCGGCCCTCGTCCTCATCGTCGTCGTCCTCGGACTCAGCATTGGTGCCCGGGTCGCCACCCGGGCCCGGTTCAATCTCAATGACTGAGCCGGCACCACAGCTGGCGTCGGACAAACTCACCGCGATGTACGGCAAGTTCACCGCGGTGAAGAATGTGTCGCTGGAATTCCGGAAGAACACCGTCAACGCGCTGATCGGCCCGTCGGGCTGCGGCAAGTCGACCTTCCTCCGGACTCTCAACCGCATGCACGAGTTGTCGGAGGGGGGCTGGATCACCGGGAAGGTGCTGCTGGGCGGTGAGGACATCTACGCCCGCAAGGTGAGCCCGATGCAGCTGCGCCGGCGGATCGGGATGGTCTTTCAGAAACCCACCCCGTTCCCGACCATGTCGATCTACGACAATGTCGCCGCGGGACTGCGGATCAACGGTTCGCCCTCCCGGGCCGAGCTGGACGAGATTGTGGAGCGTTCGCTGCGCCACGCGGCCCTGTGGGAGGAAGTGAAGGATCGGCTCAAGACCAGCGCCATCGCGCTGTCGGGCGGTCAGCAGCAGCGGCTCTGCATCGCCCGAACCATCGCGCCGCGGCCCGACGTGGTCCTGCTGGATGAGCCGACCGCTTCGCTGGATCCGGGAGGAACCCAGCGGATCGAAGAGCTGGTCTTCGAGTTGAAGAAGGATTTCACCATCGTCATCGTCACCCACAACATGCAGCAGGCTGCCCGGGTGAGCGACACGACTTCGTTCTTCTACATGGGCGCCATGGTCGAGACCGGCAACACCCGGCAGATCTTCACCGCGCCCAGGCAGGAGCAGACCGAGGCATACATCACCGGACGATTCGGATGACATCCATGACCAAGCCCAAGGTACCGGCCTCCCAGCCCGCTCCAGTTGCGGGTGAGCCGGCCCCGCTGGCCATTCCGCTCATGCGGCCGACCCTGGCACCGCGCAGCGACAAGCGTGAGGAGCGGGCCCCGTCCAAGCCGGCCCTGATCGCCAAGGACTTCAAATTCGGCTATCGGCCCGGTGCCACCGTGCTGAAAGGGATCTCGTTCGAGATCCCCCACCGAGCCGTGACCGCAATCATCGGCCCCTCCGGCTGCGGCAAGTCGACCTTCCTGCGCTCGGTGAACCGGATGCACGATCTGATTCCGGGCGCCTGGTACCAGGGCGAGATCCTGCTCGACGGCACTTCGATCTTCGGGCCCCGGACCGATCTGGTCTCACTGCGTCAGCGGGTGGGAATGGTCTTTCAGCGGCCCAATCCGTTTCCCAAGAGCATTTACCAGAATGTGGCCTACGGCCCGGACCTCAACCGCCTGTGCGCCCGGCGCGAGCTGCCCGATCTGGTGGAGCGCTGTCTCCGGCGCGCCGCGCTCTGGGATGAAGTGAAGGATCGTCTGGACACCCTGGGCTCCAGCCTCTCGGGCGGACAGCAGCAGCGGCTCTGCATCGCCCGGGCGCTGGGCAACCAGCCGGAGATTCTG
>CAZOES010000052.1:8841-25666 GCA_964578865.1 uncultured Gemmatimonadaceae bacterium
ATGAGCCCTGCTCGGCCCTCGATCCGATCGCGACCCAGAAGGTGGAAGAGCTGATCTTCGAGCTGAAGCGGGATTACACGATTGTGATCGTGACCCACAACATGCAGCAGGCCGCCCGGGTGAGCGATTTCACGGGGTTCTTCGACCGGGGTGAGCTGGTCGAATTCGACGAGACCGAGAAGGTCTTTACCGCTCCGAAGAACGAACGGACGGAAGCGTACATTACAGGGAGATTCGGATGAGCTTCGACATGCATCGCCATTTTCACGACGAGCTCAATGACGTCAAGGTCCGCCTGCTGACCATGTCGGGCGAGGCCGAAGCGGCGCTGGGGCTCGCGGTGGAAGCGCTCCTCGAGCGGGACGGTGCCAAGGCCCGGAGCGTCATCACCGGCGACCGTGCCATCGACACCATGGAAATGGAGGTCGAAGAGACCTGCATCAATCTCCTGGCACTGCAGCAGCCCATGGCCCGCGACCTCCGGATGCTGACCTCGGCCCTCAAGATCGCCAACGACCTGGAACGAGTCGGCGATCACGCGGTCAACATCGCTCAGTCGGCCGAGCGGCTGTCCCAAGCCAGGCCCATCACCCCCGAGCCCGAGATCGTCGAGATGGCCCGGCTGGCCCGCGACATGCTCTCCGACGCCCTCGAGGCCTTCATCCGGGGTGACGCCAACGAAGCCCGGGAGATCTGTCTCCGGGACGACAAGGTCGACACCCTGCACCGCTCGGTGTTCCGGATCCTGCTCACTCATATGATGGAAGATCCCCACATGATCGGGGCGGGGATGGAACTTTTCCTGGTCAGCCGTAACTTGGAGCGGGTAGCCGACCTCGCGACCAACATCGCGGAGGACGTCGTGTTCCTGGTGGAAGGCAAGTCGATCAAACACCACGCCGAGGACCGCGGGGAACCCCGCGCCTCCGGCGCAGTCAGGATGCCGGTCTGAAATGAGCGTTGTCCCGCTTCCCGAACGTCGGGAACGCCTCGCGGCGATCGACGTCGGCTCCAACTCGATCCGGCTGCTGGTGGCCGAGGTCGGGCCCCATTCCGGCATCACCGTCATCGACGAGGTGAAGGAACAGCCTCGCCTCGCCACCGGTGTAGCCCAGACCGGTAGGCTGGACGCCAACGCCATGGAGCGGGCCATCGCGGGACTTCGCCGGATGCACGGAGTCTGCGAACGGCGGAGTGTGAGCCGGATCGCGGCAGTGGCTACGGCTGCAGTGCGTGAAGCGGTGAACGGCGAGCTGTTCGTGCGGCGGGTGAAGGACGAGATCGGGCTCGATCTCAAGATCATCGATTCCGATACCGAAGCGGCCCTCTCCTATCGATCGGTGGCCCATCACTTCCCGCTGGAAGGCGGCAGGACGGTGGTCGCCGACATCGGCGGTGGCAGCCTCGAGCTGATCGGGGCGGTCGACGGGATGATCGAGCATACCCTCTCGCTACCCTTCGGCGCCGTCCGTCTGACCGAGTTGCATCTCGACCACGACGACAGCCGCAAGGCAGTGCGGGAGCTGCGCGAGTATCTCCGTCGCCAGTTCCGCCGCCGGCTGCCGCTGCGCGACTGGTCTGCCACCACCCTGATCGGCTCCGGCGGTTCCTTTACCAACCTGGGCCGGATGGCTGCCGCCCGGCGGGGGCTCAGCGCCGCGGACCCGGTGCACGGCACCGCCGTCACCGTGGCCGAGGTCGAGCACATGCTGGCATGGCTGGCGGCGATGAGCCCGGAGAAGCGGGCCGCGGTGCCCGGACTCAATCCGCAGCGGGCCGACATAATCCTCGCCGGGCTGGCCGTTACCGCCGAGCTACTCGAGCGGATCGAGACCCGCGAGATCAAGATCAGTGCCTTTGGACTCCGCGAAGGGCTGATCCTCGACATGGCCGGCGCCGATGCGGCACCGGCCGCGGTCGAGCCGCTTCGCCTGATCCGGGAGTTCGCTGAACGCTGTCATTCCGACCGGCGCCATGTCGAACACGTCCGGGTGCTGGCACTCAATCTGTTCGATCTGCTGGCTGACCGGCTGGAAGTCACCGCCGACGAGCGCGGCATCCTCGAGGCCGCGGCCCTGCTCCACGATGTGGGCCAGCTGGTGAGTTATCGCAAGCACCACAAGCACAGCTACCAGCTGATCATGCACGGTGAGCGGTTGCCGTTCTCTCCCCGGGAGCGCGCCATGGTGGCCCTGGTCAGCCGCTACCATTGGCGCAAAGGGCCCAAGAAGAAGCACAAGGACTTCGCCCTGCTGCCGGCCGAAGACCAGGCCATTGTCCGGCGGCTGTCAGGGATTCTCCGTATTGCCGAAGGTCTCGACCGGGGTCACTCAGCCATCGTCGAGAAGCTGGCAGTGGAAGTTTGCCCAACCGTGCTGACCATCAAAGCGGTTCCCCGCTTTGCCGGTGCCGATCTCTCCCTCGAATGCTGGGGCGCCATGGAGCACGTCGATGTGCTCGCCAAGGTCCTCGGCCGCGACGTGCTGATCGAACCTGCAGTCTGAAGGAACTCCTTCCTCCACCGGCGTGAGCCAGGGCCGCGCCGCGTCCGCACTACCCGGTAACCCAGAATTCGAAGTGAGTGAGAAGGCTCCAGCCACGGCTGCGTCCAGTAGCTGGATCAGTGGGGACGTGTACTTTAGAAACTGGCCGCTATCACCAGCCGAATTCGGCAGGTCCAAATCAATGACCGCACCTGATCGCTCCGCCGATGAACTGGTAACTCGTCTGTATGAGGAGTTGCGCTCACTGGCGCGGGCCCATCTCCGCCGGGAACGGACCGGCCATACCCTCGACACCACCGGCTTGGTCAACGAGGCCTATCTGCGGCTGGCGCCTCAGGCAGGTTTGGGTGACCTGGATCGAGGCCGGTTCTTTGCCGCCGCGTCGATCACCATGCGCCGGATCCTGGTCGACTATGCCCGCCGGAGAAATCGGGTGAAACGGGGCGATGGGGCGGTGGCCGTGCCCCTGGAAGAAGCTGACGCGCTCCTTTCGGAAGCCGAGGCCGATGAAGTACTTGCCCTCGATGAAGCGCTCGACCGGCTGGAAGCGGTGAACCCCCGGGGAGCCGCGGTGGTCCATCACCGGTTTTTCGCGGGTCTTTCACTGGAAGAAACCGCCGAGCTGCTGGAAGTCTCGGTCAAGACTGTCCAGCGCGACTGGCTGACCGCCCGGGCCTGGCTCCGGAAGGAAGTGGCCCGGGATCTGGGCCTGATGAGCCGGGATGTCTGATGCCATGTCCATCTCCCGGCCCGGATGACGCCATAGCAGGGGGACACCCTACCCCCGAGGCTCGGATGGATCAGGATCGCTGGAATCGGATGTCATCGGTGTTCATCACTGCCCGGGACCGGCCCTCAGGCGAACGGGCGGCTTTTCTGGCCGAGATGTGCGGTGACGATCAGGACCTCCGCCAGGAAGTGGAGAGCATGCTGGCGGCAGACGCCGTCGGCTCGGAGCTGCGGCTGGAACGGGGAGTCCTGGGGGCCTTCCCCGCGGGGACCCGGCTGGGACCCTACCTGATCAATTCGCTGGTCGCGGAAGGCGGAATGGGCGAGGTATACCGGGCCGAGCGGGTCGATGGGGCGTATAAACAGGTTGTGGCGATCAAAGTGCTGCGGCCGGGATACCGTACTGCGGAAGCAGTGCGCCGGTTCCGGCTGGAGCGCCAGGTTCTGGCTCGGCTCGAACACCCTGACATCGCCGCGATCCTCGACGGAGGCACCACCCACGACGCCCGTCCCTATCTGGTACTGCAGTTCGTAGACGGCGTCCCTATCACCGACTTCTGCCGAGTTCTGCCGATCGAGGAGCGGATCAAGCTCCTCTCGCGGGTAGCACGGGTGGTACAGTTCGCTCACAGCCGGCTGATCGTCCATCGCGATCTCAAACCATCCAACATTCTGGTCCAGGCCGACGGGTCGCCTCGACTGCTCGACTTCGGCATCGCCAAGCTGCTCGATCCCGACGTCGACGAGGGTCTGCGGCTGGCAACCCGTCCCGACACTCGGCTGCTCACCCCCGAGCATGCGGCCCCGGAACAACTGCGCGGGGAGCCGGTCAGCACCGCCACCGATGTGTATGCGCTTGGCGTTCTGCTCTACACATTGCTCAGCGGCCGACGTCCCTTCCCCATCAAGGGTCGTCCACTCCATGAGGTCGAGGCTTCGATCCTCGAAGACGACGCCCCGGCGCCCAGCAGCGTCAGCAGCGATACAGCCGACCGCAGAGCGGTGACCCAGGATCTCGATCGGATCGCCCTGATGGCAATCCGGAAGGAGCCGGACCGCCGGTATGCCTCGGCGGGGCAGTTCGCCGAAGATCTGGACCGCTACCTGGCGGGACAGCCGGTGATCGCCGGGCGGGATACGGTGGGATATCGCACTCGCAAATTCATTACCCGCAACCGCGGCTGGGTATCGCTCGGTGCGGGTATCGCATTTCTGCTGCTCTACGCGCTGGGGAGCACCTGGTATCAGGGTCGGCGAATCGGGGCCGAACGGGACCGGGCCGAGAAGGAGCGCGCCGCCGCTGAAGACATGGTCGGCATGCTGACCGATCTCTTCCGCCGGGTGAATCCGCGACTGAATCCTGGCGGCGATACCGTCCGGGTCACTGCCCTCCTGGATGAGGCCGAGCAGAAGGTGGAAGGCCTCAAGGATCATCCCGATCGGCGGGCGAGGATCATGCGCGTTCTCGGCGCGGTTCGCCTGGCCCGGGGACAGTATCTCCCGGCCGAGCGTTTGCTGCGGCAATCCTGGGACTGGCAGCGCCGGAACGATTCGTTGAGTCCCGAGGCGGCCAGGACCTATTTCGACCTGATCAAGACCGAGTACAACCTCCGAGGCAACCTGGTCTCGCAGCCCATGCTCGATACCCTGATTCCACTCCTCAAACGAAACATCGGGCCGTTTGACTCGACCGTTGCCCAGGCCCTTCGGATGAAGGCATTCAGCGCCGAAGATCGAAAAGAGCGTGTGGCGATCCTGGACGAGGCAGTGGCGATCCAACGGCGGCAGCCGGGCAAGGATTCAATAGGGATCGCCGATCAGCTGGACTCCGAGGCGGGCCAACTCTTCAGTATGGGGCGAAACGCCGAAGCCGCCGTGCTCTATGAACAGGCGCTCCGCATCGTCGAACGCCTCCTGCCGGAGGGACACCCCGACCGGATGACGGTTACCGGCAACCTGGCCACCGCGCTGGGCAGCACCGACCAGCTCGACAGGGCGGATTCGATCGCCCGGGTGATCCTGGCGATCCAGAAGCGCATGTCCCCCGGCACGGATGGAGAGGCATTTTCCCATTCACGGCTGGGGACCCTCGCGGCCAAGCGGGGGCGCCACGACGTCGCAGAGCAGGAATTCCGGGCCGCCGTTGAGATCCTGCGTAAGACCGTCGACCCCAACCATGATCGGATCTGGAGCGAACTTCGCAATGTCGGCGTGACGGTGGCGAGGCGAGGGCGCCTGGATGAAGCCCTCGCGCTGCTCGATTCGGCCTACCGGCGGGGCGTCGCCAATCGGGGCAAGGACGCGGTGGGACCGGCCTATGTAGAGGGACAACGGGGCTACGTCTTACTGTGGGCTGGGCGAAAAGCAGAGGCCGCGACTGCCATCAATGAAGCGGCGCGGGTCATCCTGAACATTGCGCCGGAGGGTCACCCCTACCGCATTGATGTGCTCTTCTGGCAAGGACTGCTGGCCTACGCTGAGGGCAACTACCGGGAATCGGTCGCCAAGTTCTCGGCGTCGCTGGAGCAACCGACCGAAGCGACCAGCGACACCACTCCCGGACGAGCCCAGTACACCTGTGCCCTCGCTACGGCCCTGGTGAAATTGGGCCGAAAAGAGGAAGCGCGACCGCTCTTGCAGCGAACCTGCCCCATCTTCGACCGGCACGCTGCCGAACAGCCGCTGTTGAAGCGCTGGAGCTGGGAGGCACGAGCCAGCCTCGGGATTCATTGACAGGTTCGCAGCCGGGTCAGCCACCCCGTCCCATGCGGGATTGGTAGATGCGTCGGAGGAAATCGTAGATCACCGTCTCGTGCGCCTTGGCCGCTCCCTGCATGAGGCGATTCAGGTGCATGTGCACGCAACTGCCGATCAGCGCCGTCGGGGACACACTGAGCTGGCCATTTCGAGCCAGCGACCTCAGAGCCGCGACCGGTTCGAGCAGTCCGCTGGAGCGGCGCTGCAGGACATCCAGCGCCGGCGCGTACGGTCCCGCCGGTCCGGCAGACGGATCGAGCAGCGCCTCGAGGCCGGCCCGCTGGGACCGGAACCGTTCACTGAGCAGCTGGCGGAGAGCCGTGTCTGGCTCCGGCACCGAGCCATAGCGGGCACATTCCCCGAGTTGATCCAGACGCTTCTGCAGGGAAAGGCCAAAGTCTTCGAACAACCGGTCGACTCCCGCCAGGCCCACCCGCCAGCGTTCCTCAAGCCCGGCATCGCCCGGATCGAAGATCCCCAGCAGATCCACTACCGCCTCACTGTCGGCCTGAAAGATCCGCTCGGCCCACTCGATCCCCTCGGGTCCACCGTAACGCTCCACTTCCCGTTCGTAGGTATCGAGCTGCAGCCGCCAGACCCGACCGTCTGCCACCCGGCGCGACACCGCGTTCTCGATCTCAGGCCAGACCCGGCGCCAGAGTTCCTCGGGCGGGCCCTTAAGCCGCCAGCGAAGGTGGTGCTCCGGATCGGTGTACCGGAGAAAGAACCAGCTATGGACCAGGTCGAGCGAGTGGAAATGCCGGCCGAGCGGACCGACCACTTCATCGAGCAGGTTGTCGGCATCGGCGGCGCTGGTGTAGAGCTTGAGATAAAGCCACTCGGAGCCGGGTGCGAATCGCCGGGCGGCGCCGCCGGACTGATGAAGCTGGCGCTTCGGGCCGGTCTGAATTGGCGGAGTTGGTTCCGGCTCAGAGGCGGAGCCGGGACGGAGGCCTTTCCTTCGCACAACCAGGGGAACCACCAGTTCATGCCGGTAGCCCCCTTCAGGGCCCCGGGCCAGCAGGCAATCCGGTGAGGGCCAGAGTTCCTCCAGGATCACGATCGGCTGGCTGCCTATTTCGTGGAGCAGGGTCTCCACCGCGAGCACATTGTCGAGGTCCACGGGAAGCCGGTTATCGCCATTGGCCAGAGTGACCCAGCGGGGCAGGCCTCGGCGGTTCCGGAACTCCTGCACCGCATCGAACTGCTCGCGGGCTGATCCTTTGCGCAGGGTTCGCACCTGGCCCGGCGAGAGGTTCCAGCGGGCCAGGGAGAGCACCAGACGCCCGTGGGTTACCCGGGGCAGGAAAGGCAGCGAGTCGGCCACGCCCCACTGCCAGTGGAGCGCCGTCGCAACATCCTGGTGCTGCAGCATCGCGAGGAAGCGATAGGGCGAAAGCCCAGTTCCGTAGTTGTGGGCCGAAGCGAGCCGAGGAACGATCCGCCGACCAAGACTCTTCGACCGGAGGATGAACCGGCCGTCCCGGACTTCAAGCAGGAGGTCGGTTGCCGGAATCTGGCGCTCCCGCGGAGCACCGGAGTGGCCGAGGTAGGTGATCTCCCACTCCCGCAGCACCGGGCGGAGCAGGATGTTCCCCAGCCGGCCCTGCGGGAGGTGCACTACTTCGGCGTGGAGGGCTTCGGGATCGAGTGCCTCCTGTTGGCGAAGATGCCTGACAACTTCTCCGGTGAGATGGGGGTCGGCGTGACAGAACCGACCGAGGAGGGCCGAGGCGCTGGGGTCAAAGTATTGAGTGTACAGCTCAAACTCTCCCCGTCCGACCGCTTCGCTACTGGTTGCGGCGATCGTTGCAAAGGCCGCCAGTTCGCCGGGAAGCGGTCGGCGGGAGCTCTCCGACAGGTGCTCCATATCACTGCTGGACAGCTTCCATTCGAAAAGCCCATCCGCCGCCGCGACTCCGGCCCGATGAAGCCGAAGACGCATCGCCGGAGTCACGGCGTACCGCTCCTGCACCTTGGGGGCGAGCGGCAGGCCCCGCAGCAGCGGAGAAGGATCTTCGCCCGGCGAAAGCGCGGCGCCGATTCCGACCTCGTCGTCGAGCGCCTCCAGCAGCGGGACGTTCCTTCCCTGATAACGCTCACTGAACGCCAGGGCGAACCGCTCCAGCAGCGGATCGGTTTCGGGAGGGGTCAGCCGGTGCAGCAGGATCGCGGCTCGCTGTAATTCCTGCACCACGGACTCGCCGAGCGAGCCGGCCCGGGGCCGCACCAGGTCGACCTGGAAAAGCCGCGGCAGTTCGGCCGGAGCCGGGAGGCTGGCGAGACCTGCGGCGATCTCACGGTAGCGGGCAGGCGACTGCCCAGGTGGCAGCGCATCGAGCCGTCCGATCGCATCTATGGTTTCGCGGAGCCGCTGGCCGACGGTGCGGGTTTCCAAAGTTGCGGCCAGCTGGTCGGCGAGGACTCCCGCTGGTTCCGGGCCGGTGACCCGCACTCCAAGATCGTTGATCAGCAGTTGGCTCTCGATCAGCTCGTCGATGAACGCCTCGGCCTCCGCGAGCGTGGTGTCGCGGTTGAGCAGAGCTTCGGCCAGCGCGGTCCGCGACGCCCCGCCTGGCGAACCCGCCAGGGCCAGGGTTTCCCGCAACGGTTCAGTCTCATCCACCCCCACCAGATGAAAGGTGTGTCCACCCCCGTCGGGCCGGGCCTCGGCGTAACGGCCCTGGCCGGCAGCGAAAGTGAGACTGTCGTTGGGGTAGTAACGCGCCGCATTGCGGATTGCCGGGTCACGCCCCAGCGCGCTAGTCAGCGCGAAGAGATACTCATTGTCGAGCCTGGTGTGCCGGTGGCACTCCGCCGGACTGGGGACGCACAGCCTGGTTTCCCGCTCGATCCGGCCGGTGGCTACGGCGGCGAACAACCCGAAGGGCGTGGGCCGCGCGGTCAACCGGGCGAAGTACTTGATGAGGGATCGCTCGACTCGCCGGCTGCGATCATCGGCGGGGTGCTGCAGCCAGCTGTCGATGGCATCGTCCAGCGAAGGCGAGGCGACGAAGAGCGCTTCACGCACCTCGGGCCGGGTCACGACGGCTCGAAGTCGCTCACGGAGCACGGCCCGGTCAGCTTCGAGAGCCGCGTCCCGGCCGGAGGGGTCTGCCGCTATCGCAGTCAGGTCCCGACTCCATTCGACCAGCCGGTCAAACGGCAGCAGATGAGTCCGGAGGCAGAAGAAGCCGGACCCGACGATATCGGGCTCGGTGGAGGCGGCCGGTTTCATTGAGGTGAGTCCCGCAGGTTCTCCCGCAGCGCCCGGACCGGCTCAATCGCGTAGCTAACCAGGGAGCGACGACCGATCACCACATCGGCCCGCCCGCTCATCCCTGCGAGCAGTGCCCGGCTCCGGCCGGAAACCCGAATCGAGTCATCGGCAAGATTCACCAGCACCCGGAAGGAGACGCTGTCGCCGGTCGCCACGCCGGCCGGACCGACCCAGCGTACGGTTCCAAACCGGACGCCGTGACGCTGATAGGGAAACGCATCGTAGCGGAGCTTCACCACCTGACCCGGCCGGATCAGCGGCACGCCGGCTTCCGGCACTACGACTTCAGCCAGAAGATGGGCGCCGGCACAGGCGATCTCGCTCACCGCTTCGGCCTCCCGGACCACGGCGCCCGGGCCGTTCACGTGCAACCGCAGCACCGCTCCACGGCATGGGGAGGTCACCGCCAACCCGGAGTCGGTGAGATCGGCCAGGTCTCGGCCCAGCGCGTCGATCCGGATCTGAGCGGTCTCGATCGACTCCTGCAGGGTCCGTCGCTTCTGGCGGTACTCCAGTTCCCGGCTCTGTGCTTCACGGGCCAGCCGGCTCAGCGCAATCTGGGCGTCTTCCAGCTCACTCGTCGCAGTCTGGACTTCTTCAGTCAGGGTGGTGACCTCGAGGTCGAGCCGGGCCGCCTCGACCCGGTTGACCGCACCGCTGCGATAGCCCGATTGGGCGCTGTCGGCCAGCTCCCGGGTGACGGCGAGTCGCTTCTGTTTCGAGGCAATCAGACCCCGCAGCGATTCGGTGCGAGCCCGGAGTCGGCGGGCCTCCGCCTCATCTCCCAGTTTCCCGCTCTCGTACTGATTCTGGGAGAGCCCCAGACGCTCAGCATCTGCCCGGGCCTGACTCTCGAGTGCCCGGCGGTCACTCGAGCGATCGTTCAACGAGGGGGCGCGGAGCAGAAGCAGGACTGCCCCGGCCGCCACGGTATCTCCCTCGCGAACCCGGATATCGGTGACAATGCCGTCTTTCCGGGCCCGGATCGGGTCAGCCCCGGCCAGGGGAGTAAGGTTGAAGCGTCCACTCACAGTCTCAGGCACCTGCAGCACCAACCCGGTGGTCAACGAGATCGCAAACAGCCCGATGATGACCCAGGAGAGACCGCGGGCCGCCCAGTGCGGCGGGGTGGAGTCCAGGAACGGGGGAGCGAATTCGGAATCGAGCATGGGAGGGGACCTCGGGTCAGAGATCGAGCTGGCGCGAGGCCAGGTAGTAGTAAAGGCCCTGGCGCTTCATCAGCTGGTCATGGGTCCCCTGCTCCACCAGCCGCCCCTGCTCCAGCACCAGGATCAGATCGGCGTGGCGCACGGTCGAGAGCCGGTGGGCGATCACCAGCGCGGTGCGCCCCGACAGCAATTGCCCGAGGTTCTCCTGCACCGCCCGTTCGCTCTCCGTGTCGAGAGCGCTGGTCGCTTCGTCCAACACCAGGATCGGTGGTTGGGGGTAGACCGCGCGGGCGATCGCCAGACGTTGCCGCTGGCCACCGGAGAGAAGGGTTCCCGACTCGCCGATCCGGGTCTCGAGTCCCAGGGGAAGACGCTCGATGAATTCGCGGGCATTGGCCACCTGTGCGGCCCAGTACACCCGCTCGAGATCGGGCTCCTCATCACCGAATCCGATGTTGCGGGAGATGGTATCGTCGAAAAGGTGGTTCTCCTGGAGCACGAAGCCGATCTTGCGGCGGAGCTCCCGGTAGTTGAGGGTTTGCAGCTCGACGCCGTCGAACAGGATTGAGCCGGCGGTGGGTTGCAGCAGCCCGGCCAGCAGCTTGACCAGCGTGGTTTTTCCGGAGCCGCTCCGGCCGACGACCGCCACCGTGCGATTGGGGGAAATCTCGAAACTCAGATTGTCGAGCACCGGGGACGCGCCGGGGCCACCATAGCTGAAGCTGAGGTTGCGAACCGCAATGCGTCCTTCGAGCGATCGCACCGGACGGAGCCGGCTCCGATCGGTGCCCTGCTCCGGCTCCTGCTGCAGGACGTCGTCCAGCCGTTCGAGGTACACGGTGGCCAGCTTGCCCTGACTCCACAGACCCATGAGGCTCATGATCGAGCCGTTGGCCAGTGCGACCAATGCGTTGAAGGCCACCAGCGCCCCGATCGACATGCTCCCCTCCATTACCCGGATGGCGCCCGCAAGGAGGAAACACACCGTCGATGCCAGGGTGACCGCCTGCACCACCCGGTGGTAGCCCATCAGAGTGAAATCTGCCCGGAACCGGCTGCGGGCCACGGTCGCGAACTGACGGAGCATCAGCTCCCGGAAGGACTGCTCCGCTCCCAGCGATTTGACCGTCTCGATCCCTTTGATAGCGTCGATCTGGAATGACTGATAGCGGCCGTGACTCTCCTCCAGCTCCGCATACAGCGAGTGGAGCCAGCGTCCGCTGAGCTTGAAGATCAGGAAAAGGACCGGCACCGTGCCCAGGAACACCAGCGTAAGCGAGGGGCTATAGACCAGCATCAGCCCCAGGGCAGCCAGCAGTTGGGCTCCGGCCGCGAGCGCGGCGCTCCCGTTTTGAACGATGAAATCCCGGATCTCCCAGATCCCCGAGAGCCGTCGCTGGATATCGCCGGTGCGACGGGAATTGAAGTAGGTCATCGGGAGGCTGAGCAGCCGGCGAGTCAGGAAATCGAGCAGGCCGGAGTCGATCCGCACTGCGACCCAGGCAAGCAGGTAACGCTCGATCAGGCTGGACCCCAGGGCCGCCAGGATCACCAGCCCCATGGCGACGATCAGCATCTGGAGCAACGCCAGATCCCGCTCCACCAGCACCCGGTCGACGATGACCTGGGTGAAGAGCGGAATGATCATTTGAAGCGCGCTCGCGATCAGCGCCAGCGCCGCGGCCCGGAACAGCAGTCCGCGATAGGGTGCAAAGAAAGGGAGCAGCCAGGCCGGGCCGGACCGGCCCTCCTGGTTGCCCTCAAAAGCGGTAGTGTGATCGAAGAGGGCAACGAAGCCGGTCCACTTCGCGGCAAACTCGGCCCGGGTGAGCCGGCGGAGTCCCAACGCTGGATCGGAGACCCGCACGTGAGTCGAGCTCACGTCGTAGACCACCACCCAGTGATTCCCTTCCCAGTGGGCGATCGCCGGAAGCGGCATCTGCTCCAGCCGGGAAGGCGAGGCTTTGACACCGCGGGCCGCGAGTCCCAGCTCGCTGGCCGCCTGACAAATGGCCCGCAAGCTTGCCCCATCCAGACGGGTATCGACCAGCTGGCGGATCCGGGAACGGCTGATGGCCTTCCCGAAATGGCGGCAGACGATCGCGAGACAAGTGGACCCACAGTCCATCTCGTCGATCTGCCACAGATGAGGGAAGCGCCGGATCCGACCCGGTCGCTTGACGAAGTTGCCCAGCTCGTCGGCAAAGGGGGCCTCGGCCGACGGCTGGGTGGTCGAGGATGGCCTCGCTGGATCGCCGGGATTCGCTGGTTGAGTTGCCGGAGGTCGAGGGTCGTGCTGCCCCTCAGCTTTTCCGGCGGGGCGGAACACCGGGTCGAGGTACCGGTGGATCTCCGGCTGTTCGCGAGCCAGCGAGTCAATGACCGAACGATCGAGCCGCAGAACCTCGACTTCGGTGCTGGCCCGAATGGTGGTGGCGCGCAGTCCGGGATGCAGCAAGTCCTCTTCCCCGAAGGTTTCGCCTGAACCCAGGGTGCCGAGCGGAATCTCCTCGCCTCCCTCGGACCGTTTGAGGATCCGGACCCGCCCCGAGACCAGCAAATAGAACGCGTCCGCCGGCTCTCCCTCCCGTACAATCTCCTGGCCGAAGGTGAAGCTGACGGCAACCAGCCTCGACTCCACCAGATCCCGAAGCTCGGCCGGCAGATGGGCCAGCAGGGCAACCTGCGGAAGGCTTGCTTTGGCGGTGAGCTGGTCCACGGGCCTCTCTCCTTCGATGGACTCGGATCAGACCTGGCCTTCGGGCCAGGGCTCATGCCAGCGGACTCTGCGCATCACCTGCTCGCGCTCTCGTCGGGCCCTGGCGCTCCGAGCCAGTGCGTGCCGCAGGTCGGGGTCGTCGGGTTCCGCCAGGGTCTTCTTTTCAAGCAGGAAGAGCGCGGGCCATCCCTCGTGGACCAGCGGTCCCACCCACTCGCCCGGAACGGCGGCGAGCAGACTGGTGCGTACCTCCGGGCCCATGCTGCGGAGGTATCGACGCAGTTCGCGCACCGGCGTCCTCGCCTCGCGGGCTACCGTCTCGAGAGTCAAGCCGTCCTCGATGACACAGAGCCTCGCCTCTCGAGCAGCCGGGACCGTGGCGAACGTCACAAAGCGGCATTCGACCCGGACCCACTCGACCCGCCCCAATTCCAGCTCCCGCTGCAGCTGCTCCTCCGCCAGCGGCTGGGCCCGGTACCGGGACCAGGCGTCCTGCAGGGCAGCGATATGTGAGGCGCGCGCCGCCACCCCGGCCCGGTCGATCGCTGCCGGCCCGTTTCCGTCTTCCCCCGGTCGGTCCCCGATCGCAGCGCGAGTTGCCAGCGCCTCAGCCAGCTTGTGTCCGGCCTCGCTGCAGGCTAGATGAACCCAGGTCGCGTTCGCGACAGCTTCGGTCGGGACGGCAGCGGTGTGAAGCCGTTCGGGATTCTGGGCCCACCCACCGCGGAGCACTTCCCGGATCGTCCAGTCGACCCACTCGGCGGGATCAATTGCCCGCCGCGCCAGCCAGGCTGTGGTCTCGTCTGCCGTCAGGAGACCACGGGCGTACCGGAAGGCGGCGCTGAACTCCTCGATTGCGAGGTCTGGTTCCGGATCGCCGGCCTCTCGCGCCAACGCCTGACAAGCGAGGCCCCGGCGGACCTCTTCCTCCAACGTCTTCCATGCCCCCGTGAGCATGCCAAGGAGCACAGCATCGCCCCAGCTGTACCGGCTTTCCTCAATGGTGAAGAGAGGGCGGTCGAATAGCCGGCGCACTGTGCTCCCCGGCTCAGGCTTAGCCGCCGATGCCCTGGCCTTGAGCCGGATTCGGCGCCGCAAATCCGCTGGTGCGGATGATGATGGTGTCTTTCATGATGAAGCCCCCGTTGGGACCCTCATTCCGGGGCGAGAGATCCTTCAGAGTACGCTTGGTGAGCGAGAGCGACTTGTGGCCCCGCTGCTGCTTGTCCGCCTTGCGATCCGTCATACTGTCCTCCTGTCAATGAGTTAACTGCCGCTGGAACCACCCGGTGGACCCGGGATTCTCCGAGGCCTGTCAGGATCCCGATCCCGGTACCCCGAGTGGACCGCCTCATGACTAGTGGCGCCGGCCGGTCCCCGATTTGGACATCGTCGAACGGCGGGTCCGGATCGAGGTCAGGAACCGGGAGCCAGGGGTCGAACGATTGTTGGGAGGAAAGTGCAGCTATGAGAGGGCTTCGCTTACGGTGGGACCCTGCAAGCCTACCAGACCACGCCACTCGGCAGCCGAGCTGGTTCCGATCCGATCGGCCCCAGCCAGCAGCATCGCCAAGGCAGCCTCTGAAGTTCGAACACCACCAGAGGCCTTCACACCCATCGTGGAACCCACTGCGCTTCGGAGCGCGGCGACCGACTCGACCGTCGCCCCACCCGAGGGATGGAACCCGGTTGAAGTTTTCACGTAGGCCGCCCCTGCCGAACGAGCCGCGTCACAGGCAAGCTCGATCTGAGAGGCGCCCAACGCGGCGGTCTCCAGGATCACTTTGACCGGACACCCCGGTACCGATCGCACCACCGCGGCCAGTTCATCGCGTACCAGACTCCACTGGCCGGTGGCGGCCCAGCCGAGTGACTGCACCACGTCGATCTCACCCGCGCCATCGTGCCGCAGCGCCTTGGCTTCTTCGACTTTGGCGATTCGGCCGGAGGCGCCCAGGGGAAATCCCACCACTCCGACCGTCACGACCGGCGTCCCCTGCAATCGCTTGGCTGCCAATCCCACCCACTGCCCATTCACACAGACGGCACCAAGCCCCAGCTCCATCGCCTCATCGCAAAGGCGAAGAACGTCGGCCTCGCTCACTTCCGGTTTGAGATTGGTGTGATCGATCAGCCGGCCGACTTTCTGACCGGCAAACGGCTCGAGCCATGGGGGAAGACTCACCGTTCAGTGTACCCGAACCGTGGTCTGGCGATGAATGGCGTAGAGCTCCGGATCGCGAAAGAAGGGCACCAGGGCCAGCCCGGCGAGAAATCCTCCGACGTGGGCCCAGAAGGCCACTCCGCCAACATCGGAACTCGCGGCGGTGCCGCTCGCCAGCTGCAGCAGGAACCAGTAGCCCAGCATGAAGATGGCCGGGATCTCAACGAAGAAGACAAAGACAAAGGTCCGGATCCGGGCCCAGGGATAGAGCAGCACATATCCGCCCATTACGCCGCCAATGGCACCCGAGGCCCCGACCATGGGAACCGCGGACGACGGGCCGGCCGCCATCTGAGCGGCGGCGGCGGCAAACCCACACAGGAGATAGTAGGCCACGAAACGGGCCCGGCCCATCACATCTTCCACGTTGTTTCCGAAGACGTGAAGGAACCACATGTTCCCGATCAGGTGAAACCAGCTGCCGTGGAGGAACATCGAGGTCAGCGGCGCGTACCACGAAATCCCCGAGGTAACGACACAGGCGGTGTTGGGGCCGATGGGAATCTGGAACCCGCTGGGCAGCTGGCGGAGAAACTCGCCCGGGATCAGGCCCAGCTCACAGACCGAGGCACTCAGGCTGGGCTCCCTGCCCATCCCCTGGACCAGCAGCCAGACCGCCACGTTGATCCCGATGATCAGGTAGGTGGTGACCGGGGTCCTCAGGGTCGGATTATGGTCGGAGATAGGGAACATGGCTAAAAGCTGGTGGGCTGGTGGGCTGGTGGGCTAGTGGGCTAGTGGGTTGGTGGGCTAGGGGGCTGGGGCCGGCTCGGAAAGACGGACGGCCCTGCCTCCTCGGACATTCCTACTAGCCCACTTGCCTACTAGCCCACTTGCCCACTGTCAGTTCCTGCCAAAACGGCGCAAAAATTGGGTATACGGCTTGCCTTGTACCCTGACCGACGTGGAAAACGTTGACCGACAGGGCCTTCCGTGGGTTCCCGTCGGTCCATCTCCGTATTTGAAGAAAGGGATTTCCAATGGCCTCAAAGATCATTGGTATCGACCTGGGTACTACCAACTCAGTCGTAGCCGTAATGGAAGGCGGCGACCCCGTCGTCATTCCCAACGCCGAAGGCGGACGGACCACTCCGTCAGTCGTCGCCTTTACCAAGGATGGTGAGCGGCTGGTGGGCCAGGTGGCCAAGCGACAGGCCGTCACCAACCCCAAACAGACCATCTTCTCGATCAAGCGGTTCATGGGCCGCCGGATCAACGAGGTAACCGAGGAGAGTCGCCGGGTTCCCTACAAGATCGACTCGGGGACCAACGGGCTGGCCGCGGTGGAGATCGGTGGCAAGAAGTACACGCCACCCGAAATCTCCGCCATGATCCTCCAGAAGATGAAGCAGACCGCCGAGGATTACCTCGGCTACAAGGTCGAGAAGGCGGTCGTGACGGTTCCGGCCTACTTCAACGATGCTCAGCGTCAGGCTACCAAGG
>CAZOES010000053.1:0-25178 GCA_964578865.1 uncultured Gemmatimonadaceae bacterium
ACCCAGGCCGCCAAGGAAGCCGGCAACATGGTGGACCTGGACTCCAACCCCACCAAGCTGCTGGAGATCGTGGAGACCGGAAAGCAGATGCTGATCACCCGGGGCGCGCTTACCACCTTCAGCATCGCCAATGACGTGGCCAAGTACTTCGCCATCATCCCGGCGGCGTTCGCCTCTACCTACCCGGTGCTCAAGGCGCTCAACATCATGGGCCTGGCGACGCCCGAGAGCGCCATCCTGTCGGCGGTGATCTTCAACGCGTTGATCATTGTATTCCTGGTGCCGCTGGCCCTCCGGGGCGTGAAGTACCGCCCAATCGGGGCCGCCCGGCTGCTGCGGAAGAACCTGCTGGTCTACGGCGTGGGCGGTATTCTGGTCCCGTTCGCGGGGATCAAACTGATCGATCTGCTCCTCGTCTCCCTCCATCTGGTCTGAGCGGTCATGCGAAACCTCATTCGTCCCGCGATCATGTCGATGGTCGCCCTCACTCTGCTCACCGGCGCGATCTACCCGGTGGTGGTCACCGGGATCTCCACGGTGGTGTTCCCTGATCAGGCCGAAGGCAGCCTGATCACCCGCGGCGACTCCGCACTGGGGTCGGAGCTGATCGGCCAGTCCTTCACCGCGCCCCGGTACTTCTGGTCCCGACCTTCGGCGACCGGGCCGGTGCCTTACAATGGAGCGGGGTCCAGCGGCTCGAACCTGGGGCCGACCAATCCGGCCCAGCTCGACGCGGTGAAGGCCCGGGTTGCAGCCCTGAAGGCAGCCGACCCCGGCAACACCGGCCCGGTGCCGATTGATCTGGTGACTGCCTCCGGCAGCGGGCTCGATCCGCACATCTCTCCGGCCGCAGCGGCGTACCAGGTTCCCCGGGTGGCCCGGCTGCGGGGGCTCCCGGAAGACTCGGTCCGAGCGCTGGTCCGGCGCTTCACTGCCGGCCGTCAGTTCGGCATCCTGGGCGAGCCGCGGGTGACCGTGCTGCCGCTCAATCTTGCGCTCGATGGCGTGAACCCGGCACCATAGTGGCATGACCGAGCCGCGCCCGAGACCCGAGCAATTTCTCGAACGGATTCGCGAGGAGGAGGCCCGGGCCGCGCGCGGCCGGCTCAAGATCTTCTTCGGCGCCAACCCGGGAGTTGGGAAGACCTTCGCCATGCTGGAAGAGGCGAGGGCCAAACGGGCTGAAGGGCAGGATGTGGTCGTCGGCCTGGTAGAGACCCACGGCCGGGCCGAGACGGCCGCCCTGCTGACCGGTCTGGAGCAGCTTCCCCGCCGCAGCCTCGAACATCGCGGCGTCGCCCTTACCGAATTCGATCTCGACGGCGCGCTGACCCGGCGGCCCACCATTCTCCTGGTCGACGAGCTGGCTCACACCAACGCCCCTGGCTCCCGCCACGAGCGCCGCTGGCAGGACGTCGAAGAGCTGCTTACCGCCGGCATCTCGATCTACACCACCCTCAACGTTCAGCATCTCGAAAGTCTCAACGACGTCGTGGCCCAGATCACCGGAGTGCAGGTCCGGGAGACGGTGCCGGACTCGGTTTTCGATGGCGCCGACGACGTTGAGCTGGCGGACCTGACTCCCGAGGATCTCCTCCGCCGGCTGCAGCAGGGGAAGGTCTATCTGGCCGAGCAGGCCTCCCGGGCCCAGGACCAGTTCTTCCGCAAAGGCAACCTGATTGCGTTGCGGGAGCTGGCCTTGCGCCGGGTGGCCGAGCGGGTCGATGCCCAGATGCGGGGCTATATGCGGGATCACGGGATCCGCGAAGTGTGGCCCGCGGGGGAGCGCCTGCTGGTGGCGGTGAGCGATCACCCGGATTCCACCCGGTTGGTGCGGGCCGGCCGCCGGATTGCCAGCACGGTGAAGTGCGAATGGATCGTCCTGCACGTCGAGACGCCCGGCGCCGGTTCGTTGACTGGAGCCGGGCGGGATCAGCTGATCGAAACCCTGCAGCTCGCGGAGGAGGCCGGGGCCGAGACCGCGACGGTTCCCGGACGGCTGGTGGCAGACGAGATCCTGGCCTATGCCCGGTCACACAACGTCACCCGGATTCTGGTCGGCAAGCCTTCCCCCGGGAGGCTGGCCCGGCTGTTCCGCTCCACGGTTGACCGGCTGATTCGCTCCTCCGGGGAAATCGACGTGTACGTCATTACCGGAGAAGAGGAGTCTACCCCGCGGAAGCAGCCCGCGATCAGGGCGCCGGCCCATCCGGCACCCTTGCAAGAGTACTTCTTTGCCATTGCCACGGTGCTGGTCTGCACGGCGCTGGGCTGGCTGATCTTCCGCCGTTTGAGCATCACCGACGTCGCGATGGTCTATCTGCTCGGTGCAATGGTCGTAGCCTCACGCTGCGGCCGGGGCCCATCGGTGATGACCGCGGTGCTCAGCATCGCGCTGTTCGACTATCTCTTTGTTCCGCCCTTCTTCACCTTCGAGGTCTCCGACCTCAACTACCTCCTCACCTTCGGCACCATGCTGGTGGTGGCCCTGCTGATCAGCGGCTATACCCTGCGGATCCGGGAACAGGCCCAGCTGGCCCGGGACCGGGAACATCGCACCGCCGCGCTCTATGCCCTCAGCCGCGACCTGGGCGACACCCGGACCCGCGATCAGGTAGTGACGGCGGCACGCAAGCATCTGGGAGACAGCTTCGCCAGTGCCGCGCAAGTTCTGGCTCCCAATGCGCTCGCGGAGCTGGTTCCCCTGGAACCGATCGCCCCGACACCGGTGCTGGACGAAAAGGAGAGAGGTGTGGCTGACTGGGTCTTCCGCCGGGGCGAATTGGCCGGAGCCGGGACCGCGACACTGCCGGCTGCCAGTGCGCTTCACTTGCCGTTGATCGGACCCTCCGGGGTCGTAGGTGTTCTGGTAATCGGCTCTGAGGATCTGGGCCGGTTCGAGGATCCTTCCGAGCGCCACCTGCTGGAAGCCTTTGCCGGCCAGGTCGGCACCGCGCTGGAGCGGGTGACCCTGGCGGAAAAGACCCAGCAGGCCCGGCTCGAAGTGGAAGCCGAGCGGCTGCGGACTTCACTATTGAGTTCACTGTCTCATGACCTGCGGACTCCGCTGGCAGTGATCACCGGGGCGGCCAGCAGTCTTCGGGACACCAGCGGCACGCTCGCGGCGGGCGCTCGCAGCGACCTGCTCGATTCGATCCTGGAAGAATCCCAGCGGATGAACCGGCTGATCGCCAACCTGCTCGACATGATCCGGGTGGAGACCGGTTCACTCCAGGTTCAGAAGGAATGGCAGCCGCTGGAAGACGCCGTCGGGGTGGCCTTGATCCGGCTGGGAGACCGGCTCAAGGATCATCCGGTCGAAGTACGGCTCCCTCCCGATCTCCCGCTGGTTCCGCTCGACGCGGTTCTGCTGGAGCAGGTGTTCATCAACCTGCTGGAGAACGCGGCCAAGTATACCCCGCCGGGCACCCCGATCGAGATCGCTGCCAGCGAGGGCGCCGGTCTGGTGAATGTGAGTGTGTCCGACCGGGGTCCAGGAATCACCCCGGGTGAAGAAGAGCGGATCTTCGAGAAGTTCCACCGCAGCGAGGGCGCTCCACCGGGAAAGGGCGTGGGACTCGGCCTGACGATTTCCCGCGGCATTGTGATGGCCCATGGAGGCAGGATCTGGGCCGAGAATCGTCCCGATGGAGGAGCCGCGTTTCGGTTCACCCTGCCGCTGGTCGGCCCACCCTTGGTGCCGATCCCTGAGGAACCAGTGGAAACGTGAAGAGTGAAACGTGAAAAGTGAAAAGGATGGGGACCGGAAGGCCCCTTTTCACTTTTCACTTTTCACGCAGTAACGTTGAGTCATGCCTGCCTCCGGACCCACCGTGTTGTTGATAGAGGACGAACCCCAGATGCGTCGCTTTCTCCGAGCCGCGCTGGGCAATCAGCCCTATGAGTTGATCGAATCGGCCACCGTGCGCGAGGGCCTGGCCCAGGCCGCCAGCCGTAACCCCGAACTGATTCTCCTCGACCTCGGCCTGCCAGACGGCGATGGCCTCAACGTGACCAGGGAGATCCGCAGCTGGTCTTCCACACCGATCATCGTGATCTCGGCCCGGGGGCAGGAACAGGACAAAGTCGCCGCGCTCGATGCCGGCGCCGACGACTACCTCACCACACCGTTTGGGGTGGAGGAGCTGCTGGCCCGGATGCGGGTGGCGCTCCGCCACGCTGCACTTGCGGCCGGCGGGTCCAGCGAACCGGTGTTCGAGGCCGCCGGGGTGAAGGTCGACCTGGCCAGCCGCCAGGTCTTCAAGGACGGAGCCGAGGTTCATCTCACCCCGCTCGAGTTCAAGCTGCTGCAGGTCATGGTCCGGCATGCCGGCAAGGTCCTGACCCACCGGCAGCTGCTGAAAGAAGTGTGGGGGATCAACGCGATCAACCAGAATCACTACCTGCGGGTCTACATCACCCAGCTGCGGCACAAGCTGGAAAAAGACCCGGCCCAGCCTCGACTACTACAGACCGAAACCGGAGTGGGATACCGGCTCAGAAGCGACTCCTGAGCCGGGTCCCGCGACTGTTACTCTTCGGCGTACTTCTTGAGCCCGGCCAGCATCTGAGACCAGTTCTTCTCGGAGTGCTGCCTGGCCTCCTCGGTCGCGTTGTTGTCCTGTGAGAGCGTCACCCGGGTCTGTTCCTCGCCCGTCAGTTCGATGGTTACCGTGTGATAGTTCTCCGGTTTGTCGGGCAACCCTGTCATCGGGCTGAAATGGGTGTATTCCAGTTCCTGCTGCGGCAGGGCCCTGACGATGACCCCTTTGTCTTGGTAGGGCCGGCCTTCCCACTCTCCCTTCCAGGTAATACTGCTCCCCGGCTTCCAGTCCGAGGTCACCTCGGTGCCGAACATGTACTCCCTGATCGCCCGGGGATCCACCAGAGCTTTCCAGACCTTGGTTCTGGGAGCGTTGATGGTGGTCGATGACCTGGCGATGTATCCCTTACGCATAAATCCTCCTCGCCGGCTCATTAACCGGCTGAAGAGGACGATGGGGAATATCTGACGGCGAGTCCAGGTACTAACTCACCGTCGGTTTTCTCTATCCCTGCCTGATTACCTCCAGCGCGACACTAGCCCGTCCCATCGGGGCCGCCACCTGGATTCCTCGAACCTTGCCCCGTACTGCGGCGATCATCTCTCGCGCGATGCGTACCCCCTCGGCCAATCCTTCCTCTTTACCCTGGGCGGAGGCTGCCCGCATCCGCTCGAGGATGTGAGCCGGCACCGTCACACCAGGGACTTCGTTGGCCAGGAACTCGGCGTTCCGGAGCGAGACCAGCGGCCAGATCCCCGCGATGATCGGCACCTTGAAGTGAGCGGTCCGTTGCAGGAATCGATCGAGTTGCTCCAGGTCGAAGACCGGCTGAGTCATCGCGAATTCAGCACCCGCCTCCACCTTCCAGGCGAAACGCTTGTACTCACGCTCGGGATCCGGTGAGGCCGGATTGGTACCGACCCCCAGCACGAATCGAGTCGTTCCGCCCAGGGCATTGCCGCCAGGATCGAGCCCATGATTGAGCCGGTTCACCAGATTGGTGAGCCCGATGCTGTCGATGTCGAATACCGCGGTCGCATCGGGGTAGGGTCCCATCTTGGGTGGATCGCCGGTGACGATCAGCAGGTTGCGAATCCCGCTGGCCGCCGCACCGAGGAGATCGCTGAGCATGCCGAGCAGATTGCGATCCCGGCAGGCGTAGTGAACCACCGGCTCCAGTCCGACCTCTTTCTGGATCAGCAGACCGCTGAGTAACGCGCCCATCCGGCTCTGAGCCCGAGGTCCATCGGGAACGTTGACTGCATCCACGCCGGCCGCCTTGATCTCCCGCACCTGATCGAACATCGACGTCGGGTCCACCCCCTTGGGGGGCACGATTTCGATGGAAGTGACAAACTCGCCCCGTGCGAGCTTGGCGCCGAACCGGGAACGCTCTTCCAGAGGCACCGGCTCCAGCATCTTCGCGGTGGTGGGGGTCGCGACGTAAATGCCCGGGTGGCGCGGAGCCACACTTTTCACGAATCCGGTCAGCGCCTTGATGTGATCCGGCGTGGTACCGCAACAACCACCAATGAAGCGGGCCCCGGCCTCGACGATGCGCCGGCCGTATTCGGCCATGTACTCGGGGCTGGCCATGTAGATCTTGCGGTCACCCACATCACGGGGGAGACCCGCATTGGGCTGGGCCGAGATCGGAACAGTGACAACCTTGGCGAGATGCTCGACGACTTCGAGCACCCCGTGGGGGCCGACCGAACAGTTCACTCCCACCACGTCGGCCCCCATCTGCTGCAAGGCCGGACCAAAGGTTGCCGGCTCGGTGCCGTAGTAGGTCTTGCCGTCGGTGCCGACGGTCATCTGGGCGATGACCGGGAGATCGGTCCGGCTCCGGACCGCGTCAATGGCGGCGCGGATCTCGTCCACGTCGCTGAAGGTTTCCAGGATGAACCCGTCCACCCCGCCGGCCAGCAGGCCGTCAACCTGGCGGGCGAACGCTTCACAGGCTTCCTGCCGGGAGGTCTCGCCGAAGGGTTCGATCCGGATTCCCAGCGGGCCGATGGCCCCGGCCACCACGGCGCGATCCCCGGCAGCTTCACGTGCCAGCTTCGCCGCCGCGGTATTGATCTTTTCGGTGTCTCCCGCCAGTCCATGCACCGCCAGCTTCACCGGGTTGGCACCGAAGGTGTTGGTCTCGATCAGCTCGGCCCCGGCCCGGACGTACTCCCGGTGGATATCGCGGATCAGGTCCGGCGCCTTCAGCGACAGCTCGTCGTAACAGACATTGAGAAACACCCCCCGGGCGTAGAGCATGGTGCCCATGGCCCCGTCGAAGACGTGGGTCCGGCCGTCTCCTATCAGTTCTCGAAGAGTCGTCATGTGAGACAGTACCGAGTACCGGGTACCGGGTGCTTGACAGTGGGGAAGTCGGGAAACGCCAATCGACCCTCAACTTCCTCACTCGGTACTCGGTACCCGGCCCCCCTGGATGCTCGGTGCTCGGTATTCATTTGTTGTACCCCAGGTTGGGCGCCAGCCATCTCTCAATTTCGGCGATGGGCAGGTCTTTCCGCTGGGCGTAGTCTTCCACCTGGTCCCGCCCGATCTTGCCGACTCCGAAGTACTGGCTCTCGGGCCGCCAGAAGTAGTAGCCGCTGACCGAGGCTGCCGGCAGCATCGCCATGCTCTCCGTCAGCTTGATACCGGCCTGGCTCTCCGCCTGCAGCAGATCGAAGATGGTCTGCTTCTCGGTGTGGTCGGGACAGGCCGGGTATCCCGGCGCCGGCCGAACCCCCTGGTACTTCTCGTGGATCAGGGCGTCGTTGTCGAGCTCCTCATTCGACGCGTAGCCCCAGAACTCCTGGCGCACCCGCTGGTGCAGCCGCTCGGCGAAAGCCTCGGCCAGGCGGTCGGCCAGGGCCTTGGCCAGAATGGCATTGTAGTCATCGTGTCCGGCCTCAAACTCGGCGACCAGCGTCTCGAGGCCATGCCCCGCGGTGACCGCGAACATGCCGATGTAGTCACGAACCCCGCTCTCCGCCGGCGCGACGAAGTCGGCCAGGGCCAGATTGGGCCGGTCGCCGCTCTTCTTGCTCTGCTGTCTGATGGTGTGAATCGTGGACAGCAGCTCTTTCCGACTCTCGTCCGTATAGAGCAGAATGTCATCACCCCGGCTGGCCGCGGGATAGAAACCCAGCCGAGCCCGGGCGGTGAGGATCTTCTCCCGCACGATGCGGTCGAGCAGGCGGCGGGCGTCGTCCAGCAGCGAGCGGGCGGTCTTGCCCACTGCCGGATCGGTGAGAATCGCCGGGTAGTGACCAGCCAGCTCCCAGGTCTGGAAGAACGGAGTCCAGTCAATCCGCTCTACCAGCTCGGGCAGGGGATAGCAGTCCAGCGTCCTGGCCCCGATGAAAGTAGGGGTGACCGCAGGCGTCAGGGCCGGCTTGAGCCGATTGGCCCGGGCCTCCTCCAGGGTGATCCGCCGGTCGGAGGTGTCCCGCTCGGCTCGTTCCTCCCGCAGAGCGGCGTACTCCTGTTTCACCTGCTCGACAAAGTCGCCCTTGAGTTTGTCACTCAGGAGATTGCTGGTAACACCCACCGCGCGGGAAGCATCCAGCACGTGCACCACCGGGCCGGAATACTTGGGCGCGATCTTCACCGCGGTATGGGCTCGCGAGGTGGTCGCGCCGCCGATCAAAAGCGGAATCTGAAATCCTTCCCGTTCCATCTCTCCCGCAACGACCGTCATCTCTTCCAGTGACGGGGTAATCAGTCCCGAGAGCCCGATGGCGTCGGCCCCGACCTGGCGGGCAGTTTCGAGGATCCTCGCGCACGAGACCATCACGCCCAGATCGACCACCTCGTAGTTGTTACACTGGAGCACCACGCCCACGATATTCTTGCCGATATCGTGCACATCGCCCTTCACCGTGGCGAGCACCAGCTTGCCTTTGGTCCGGGTGTCAGCGTTCCTGGCCTTCTCGGCCTCGATGAAAGGAATCAGGTGAGCCACCGCCTTCTTCATCACCCGGGCACTCTTCACCACCTGGGGCAGGAACATTTTGCCCGCGCCGAAGAGATCGCCCACCACGTTCATCCCGTCCATCAGCGGGCCTTCGATCACTTCAATCGGGCGGGCTGCCTTGAGCCGGGCCTCTTCGGTGTCTTCCACGATCCAGCTATCGATTCCATCGACCAGCGCATGGGAGAGCCGCTGCTCCACCGGCAGCGAGCGCCACTCGGCTTCGGTAGTGGTCCTGCTGCCACCCTCGGTTGTCTTGTAGCGCTCCGCGATCTCCAGCAGCCGCTCGGTGGCATCCTCCCGGCGATTGAGCACCACGTCTTCCACCCGCTCCAGCAGATCGGCCGGAATGTCGTCGTAGATCGTCAGCTGTCCGGCGTTGACGATCCCCATGTCCATCCCCGCCTTGATGGCGTGATAGAGGAACACCGAATGCATCGCCTCCCGGACCGGGTCGTTACCCCGGAATGAGAACGAGATGTTGGAGACCCCGCCGCTCACCAGAGTGTGAGGCAGTTTCTCCTTGATCTGTTTCACCGCATCGATGTAGGCGACGGCGTAACCGTTGTGCTCCTCGATGCCGGTGGCAATGGCAAAGATGTTGGGATCGAAGATGATATCTTCCGGCGGGAAGCCCACCTTCTCGGTCAGTAACTTGTAGGCCCGCTGACAGATGCTCACCTTGCGCTCGATGGTGTCGGCCTGACCCTGCTCATCGAAGGCCATCACGATCACCGCCGCGCCGTAGCGACGTACCAGTTCCGCCTGCCGCAGGAAGGTTTCTTCGCCCTCCTTCATGCTGATGGAGTTGACCACGCTCTTGCCCTGCAGGTTCTTGAGCCCGGCTTCGAGCACGGTCCACTTGGAGCTGTCGATCATCACCGGCACGCGGGCGATATCCGGCTCCCCGGCCAGCAGGCGAAGGAATTTCACCATCGCCGCCTCCGAGTCCAGCATTCCTTCGTCCATGTTGATGTCGATGATCTGGGCCCCGTTCTGCACCTGCTGACGGGCCACTTCCAGCGCGGTCTCGTACTGACCGTCCAGCACCAGCTTGGCGAAGCGGCGCGAGCCGGTGACGTTGGTCCGCTCGCCCACGTTCACGAAATTGGTCTCCGGACCGATGGTAAGCGGCTCCATGCCGCTCAGCCGGCAGCGCGGCGCCAGAGTGACCCGCTTCCGCGGTGCCACCCCTCGGACCGCATCACCGATCGCTTTGATGTGCGCCGGAGTGGTACCGCAGCATCCGCCCACGATGTTCACCAAGCCGGAAGTGGCGAACTCCTTGAGGGTCGCGGCCATCGTTTCGGGAGTTTCGTCGTAGGCCCCGAAGGCGTTGGGTAGACCGGC
Organism: uncultured Gemmatimonadaceae bacterium; assembly: GCA_964578865.1. Classification (GTDB taxonomy): domain Bacteria; phylum Gemmatimonadota; class Gemmatimonadetes; order Gemmatimonadales; family GWC2-71-9; genus JADJOM01. The sequence continues at coordinate 9,874 of CAZOES010000053.1, forward strand.
GTTGGGGTGGGTGCTCACCAGCACCGGCGCTACCCGAGCCAGGTCCTGGGCGTACTGCCGCAGCTGTTTGGCGCCCAGGGCGCAGTTGAGCCCGATACTGAGCGGGCGCGCATGGGACACCGAATTCCAGAAGGCTTCGACGGTCTGGCCTGAGAGGGTCCGCCCGCTGGCGTCGGTGATGGTGCCCGAGATCATCACCGGTACTCGCGAGCCGCGCTTCTCGAAATGCTTCTCTACCGCGAAGATCGCGGCCTTGGCGTTGAGGGTGTCGAAGATGGTCTCGATCATCAGGATGTCGGCCCCGCCTTCGAGCAGGGACGCGGTCGCCACCTCGTAGGTGTCGACCAGCTGCTCGAAGCTGACATTCCGCATTCCAGCGTCGTTTACGTCGGGCGAAATCGTCGCGGTGCGATTGGTCGGCCCCAGCACCCCCGCCACATAGCGCGGCCGTTTGGGATCTTTGGCTTCGAACTCATCGGCTGCACCCCGGGCCAGGGCGGCCGCGGCCCGGTTAAGCTCAGGAACCAGCGCCTCCATGCCGTAGTCGGCCATCGACACGGCGGTGGAGTTGAACGAATTGGTCTCCAGGATGTCGGCCCCGGCTTCGAGGTAGGCCCGCTGAATCTCCTGGATGATCTGGGGCTGAGTGAGGACCAGCAGGTCGTTGTTGCCCTTGAGATCGCTGGGCCAATCCTTGAACCGCGCGCCCCGATAGTCAGCTTCGCCCAGCTGATAGGTCTGGATCATGGTGCCCATCGCGCCGTCGAGGAGCAGTATTCGCTCCTCCAGCAGCTTGGGCAGAAGGGCCAGCCGAGTCTCTCGATTGAATGGTGCCATGCCTGGTTCCTTACCTCACAAAAAATCCCGGGTCGCCTGACGGCGCCCCCGGGGGTCGGCCGTTTTAGCAATTGTTTAACGTGGCTGCAATAGGCTCAAAGCACCACGACATCAGTTTTCACTGCTTCAATGCTAATCCGGTGCGGGAGTTGCGCCAAGCCCGAGACGCCGGGCTGCCTCTGGGGGACTAATCCCCATCACCTCAACGACTTTTCGCCGCGAGGCCAGCCCCGATCGGACCTGGATGGCCGACTTGGGTCGTTGGAGAATCTCCCCCAGTAAGTGCCGCAGTGCCTCATTGGCCGCACCGTCCACCGGCGGCGCCGCCAGCCGGATCTTCAGCGCGTCGCCGTGCAGCCCTTCGACCGAACTGGCGGAGGCGCGGGGCTGCACCTTGATGGTGATGCGAACTCCGCCGGCAATCCCGACTACAGGATGCTGAGCACGAACCATCGCGCCAGCGCGAGCATCAGGTAGGCCACCAGCGGACTGAGATCGAGCGGTCCGAATGGCGGAAGCACTCGCCGGAGCGGATCCAGCAGCCAGTCGGTGAGGGCGTGAACCACCCGCATGAACCGGGAATAGGGATTCAGCTGGATCCACGACGCAATGATCCGGACAAACAGCGCCAGGATCAGGAGCGAGAAGATTCCATTGACCAGGAAGAGCAGAATCCCCCGAGGGCCCGCCGCGGCGCTGGCGTTGATCGAGAAGATCAGACCGACCAGCCACTCGCTCAACCCGATCGCGGCCAGGCCGCCCAGTACAACGATCCAGAATAGATAGTAAGGCGCGTTGACCGGGTTGCCGCCCCGCGAGAGGATCCGCCGCTCCAGCGGCCGGATCAGCGGCTCACTGAGACTGCGGATCCCCCGGGGCAGAGGCCCGAACGGCTGGAGATGCTTGTTCTTCACCGCCCAATGCACCAGGGCGATGATCGAGGCCAGCAGGAAAAGCAGGAAGACCGCGCCACGCACGGCCAGCACCAGGTACATCGAGATCATGAGCGGGGCATCGCTGAACGTTGCCGGAGTTAGAAAACTTATTGGTCCTGCTTGGGCGGAGGGGGCGGTTCGATCGTGAAGGTCCGGCTTCCCCCCGCCGTCATTTCACAGGATACCTCGAACCGGCCGTCGTGCAACACCGCGTCCTCCAGGACCTGATTGGTCCCGGTGCAGGCAGCCACGTCCCGACCAGACGTATTCCGGAACCGGATAGTGACGTAGGGGGTGTTGCCCTGCCGGCGGTAATGACGGATAAACTGGGAGGTGAGGCTGTCCACTCCGGCCTGGCGGAGTGAATTGGGCAACTGGTTGCGGTGGGAACTCCGGTAGGACATCACCCGGTCGACGATCTCCGATAACTCCCGCCCCAGCATGTCGGCGCTGCCCTGCGGGGTGTGCTGCACGGCCTGGAGATCGGCCCGGGCATCGGCCTGCTTCGCTTCCTTGCTCTTGCAGGCCAGCGGGGCAGCGGTCAGGGCGACCAGCGCGGCCGCCCTGATCGCCCTATTCCATCGCGAATTCACGATTGAAGACCACCTCAAAGCTGAATGTCTTCGCTTTGCTCCGGGTCTCGATATGTTCGGCGATGCGCTGCAGCCGGGCCGGGATCTCCAGGATCTTCTCCTGGGCCTTGCGACCCATCTCGCTGAGGCCGTCCAGCGCCTCGATCTGCCAGTAGCGAATCTGCTCCTGCACAATCCGGAGATAATCCCGCGGTCCGTAAATCCCGGAGCGGCGGATCACATCGGCGATCTCCCGGAAGCCCGGCATGGTGTGCCCCGGCATCTCGATGCTGGGCATGATGAGCGATGCCGAGACCAGGGCCTCATCGGGGTCGCGCTTGAGAATCTCTTCGAAGATGGTGCGATAGAAGCTGAAGTGGCGGGCTTCTTCGGTGGCCACGTTGCCCAGACATTCCGACAAGAGCGGCTCGTACTCGCCGATCACCCGGCCGGTCTCCGAGTGGGATTGCTGGGTGGCCCGTTCCTGCAGCGTGGTATAGACGAATACCCGGTAGGGATCCTTGTCCCAGTCAGGCTGAAAACCACTCTTGAGGTAGCTGAACTGCATCCGCTCAAGATGGGTCTGATCGAGGATCCGGGTGTCCCGGACGTAATCGTGGAGGATCACGCCATGCCGGTCTTCTTCCGCGGTCCACAGGTTGTTCCAGGTAGACCAGTGGCTGGCATCGCCGAGGTACACCGCGAGCAGCCGATGGAAATGGGGCAGGCCTTCTTCGGTCAGCATGTTCAGGGCGAGGGCCGCCCGCGCCGAGTCGGGGATACCTTCGGCCCGCTTGCGCAGCTGCCGGACATGCTCGTCGGGGTCTTCACCCGGCCTGGGACCCAGCAGCTCGTTGGGCATCCAGAGGGGACGCTTCCGTTCGTGCTGCTCCATCAGGTCCCGGACAATCTTCTCCAGGTCCTGAAGCACCTCAATCTTGGTGAAGAACTGTCGCGCTACGTCGGTAAGTGTCATCGCCCGGAGTTCGTGTCCCTTCCAGCCAGACGCGGCCCGGACTCATGCCGGGCCGCGTAATCGCTGAAAATCTAGGGGGTTAGCCGTCGAGCGAAGAATACCGGTCCGGCCGGGCGGGCGCTAGGCTGTGAGCCGTTTCTCCATGAGATACCAGGTGCGGTCGCCGATGTAGTGATCTCGGCGGACGACCCGGTTCCAGCCGTAGGCCAGCAACTCTCCCTCACCCGAAACATCGTCGGTCCAGAACTCGATCAGATGGGCGCCCGACTCCCGGGCCTTCTCTTCGAAGGCCTCGAGCAACCGATGGGCATAGCCGAGATGCCGCTCTTCACTCCGCACAGCGATATCGAGAACGTGAGCCACTCCTCCGCGCAGGTAGTAGCGCAGACCGCCGATCCAGTCGCCAATCGCATTGCTCAGGATCAAGTAGTGCTCTTCCAGGAAAACCGGATCCCCGGTCGCCTCTTCCTCACGTTGCGTGAGGTCGGCAAACCAGTCGGCGAATTCCTCGCCGCCTTCCATTTCCCGGATCGTGAGTTCGCTCATCATCCTACCCCTTTGTATCGGAACAGCGGACCACTTTCTCCACTATTCCTAACGCTGGAGGTGCAACCTTGGTGCCAACCGTGAAGAGACCTGAACCCGACATTCCAAAATGTAATCTATTCCCCCTCAATAACTTGCACACCACTCCCGGGGACAGGTTCCCACTACGGCTGGGGGGAGGTCGCAGGAGTGAGACAGTGGCTGGAAAACAGTGCAGGTGAGCCTTCTCGCTAGCGCAGTCCAGTTCCGATGGCGACCAGCAGTCCGACAATGGCGATTCCGATGATGGGGAGCAGGAGCCGGACGACGAAGCGGATCCACTCGTCGTAGCGAACCCCGCAAGCCGCCAGCATCGCCATCAGTGCTCCATTGGTCGGAGTCAGCAGTTCACAGATGCCGGCGCCATACTGATAGGAAAGCACCGTCACCTGACGGGCCATCCCCAGCAGATCGGACAGCGGAACCAGCACCGGCATCGTCAGAACCGCCTGACCACTCGTGCTCGGCACCGGCACGTGGACCAGGCCCTGGAGCACCATCATTCCAATCGCCGAAAGCGCCACCGGCAGTTTGGCGATGGGAGTGAAAATCCCCTGCACAATGCTGTCGACGATTTGTCCCTGATCCAGCACCACAAAGATTCCCCGAGCGAAGCCGATCAACAGGGCGGCGTAGGCGATTCCCCGGAACCCTTCGACCAACCCGTCGGCGGTCCCGCCGATCCCGAGCCGGCCCAGCAGGCCGGCCAGCACCCCCATGAGAAAGAAGAGGGCCGCGAACTCGGGGAAATCCCAGCCCAGTCGCCGGGCTCCATAGACGAAGAGGGCGAAGGTAACGAGAACAATCAGGAGGATGGCGTTGTCTCGGGCTTTCGAGACTGGCGCGACGGGCGAGACGGGCGAAGCGGTCTGAACCGGCATCGCAGTCGCGGTGGTCAGGTCACCCAGGCCCTCTTCTTCGATCCAATTGCCCGTCTTGCCCGTCTCGCCCGTCCGTTTAGCGTACCTCATGGTCCCCCAGATCCACACGGCGATTGCGGGTGCCAGCACCGCCATGCGGAACCAGAGACCCGACTGCGGTTCCACCTCCGCCACTTTCTGGGCGATGACGACCTGAAACGGGTTGACCGGGCTGAACGCCGCCGCGATCGCTGCGGCACCGAGACTCACTGCCACCGCGACCAGCGGCTGGAAGCCGAGCCGGCGGGTCAGCAGCAGGAGCATCGGCACAAACGCGATCAGCTCCTCCTGCATCTGGATCAGCCCGCCACCCAAACCGAAGGCGAGGCAGGTGATCGGAATGATGAGGGTTTCATTCCCCTGGAGTCGGGTCACCAGGTTCTGAACCAATCGGGTCGGCGCGCCGGTGCGTTCGACTACCGCGAACGCGCCACCCACCAGGAAGACGTAGAAGATGACCCCACCCGCATCGACCATTCCCTTGGGAATCGCCACGATCGCCTGAAAGGCGCTGACCGGCGCAGGATCGACCCGATGATAGGTCCCCGCCACAACCACATTGCGGCCGGTGGCGTCGTCCAGCCGCCGCTCGAACTGGCCGGCGGGGAGCGCATAGGTCAGCCCCGCCGCAACCAGGACGCAGATAACCAGCAGGGTCAACGGATGGGGAAAGCGCATTCTACTTACTAGTAGGCGAGGGTTGTGTGTTCGTGAGACGTGAGACGTGAGAGGGAACAACATTGATCGCAAAATTTCGCCGCCTCCCGCCCCCCGTCACCCGTCTTACGTCATTTCGTCTTGCACTGAGCCGAGGCGGGCACCACTCGGCCGCAGGCGATCGACTCGTTCATGCCGGATGCAATGGTTCCGCAGGCCGTGGTCTGAGCCGACTGACGGGCTTCCTTCTCATTCTCATGTGAAGCCGAGGCGCAGTTCCGTCTGCCGTTGAACTCTACGCAAACTGAACATTCGACTTTCTGGGCGCTGAGGGTGTTGAAGAGGAGCAGAGCGCCGAACAGCACGATGGCTGCGAGGGTGATGATGGTGCCGCGTTTCATTGGAATGCCGCCCCCAGTACCGGGATAATCGCGCCGACCACCCACATCAGCGCCGCCGCGAACATGGCCCGGCCCCGGGGAATCTGGCCCATCACCGACAGTCCGATTCCCAGCAGCACGGTGACCCAGATGGTGAACACGTCCAGCCGGCCCAGCAAGGCCAGAAGAATCGGATTGGCCTGCTCGACGTCGAGGAACCTTCCGGCTCCCAGGCTGACACTGTACCTCGACTTGATGCTCTCTTCCGGAAGCACCAGCAACTGCACCGCATTGACGATTCCTTCAATCAGCCGGGGATAGTACGAGTAGGTGGCCACCATCATCATCTGGCCCAGTTCGGCTTTACTCTCCACCACCTTTCCGACCACCCAGGTACACAGACCAACCAGCAGCGGAACGATTATCGAGAATCCCAGGACTCCAACGATGGCCCACTTCCGGCCAGCCTCGATGAACTGGGGAAGCATCTCCGGTTTGATCTGGGGATTGGTCTTCATCGAGTGCTCGAGACTTCGCCGGATGTCGGCGTCCATCATCGGCTCCATGACTCCCTTGAACGCGAAGAAGAGCCCGACTCCGACGAGCACAAAGATCAGCAGCGCCAGTCCAAAAGCCGGAGTCTCCCTCCGGCGCTGGAACACCGCGGTGGGCGCGTAGAAGATTTCCAGCAGGTCCTCCCAGACTGACGGGGGCCGCTCGGTGGGGACCGATGTGCTCATGAATTCCATTTTCCGTTGGAGGGTGCGAGGGCTCGGCCGAGATGGCCCTCGCTGCCGTGAAAACGTATAGATCTGCGTGGGGGTGTCAAACCGGGCGGGGCATCGTGCATCGCGCGGTGATCTCGCTCGGGAGCACTAGCTTTCCTGCCCTTTCCTCCCCGCCAAATCGCTGCCCCGTCCCTGGCTCGCAACCAAGCCGCTCGCAACGTCTTACGGCATCCCCACAAGCCACCATTGGGAGTCCGGTACGCGGGTGCTGTTCATAGTTGGCCCTCTTCTTGCCCAATTTCAATACGCCCCTAGAGAGCCGAGTAGTCCGACTGCAATAGCTGCATCCACGGGAGGATGCCCTATGCGAATTCTCATCGTTGAGGACTCGCCGCTGGTGCAGAAGATGTATGGTCTGGCATTCTCGCAACGACAGCACACGCTGGTGACCGCTGCTAACGGCCGCCTGGCGTTGTCCATTCTCGATTCCGACGACGGCAACTTCGATCTGATTCTGCTGGACCTTCGGATGCCGGATATGAACGGCATCGAGTTCCTCACTGAGCTTCCCCGTCATCGTTCCGGTCACATCCCGGTGGTGCTGACCACTGCCGAACCTCCCGAGTCGCCCATGGTGCAGCAGGCCAAGGCGCTGGGGACTGCAGCCGTGGTGCACAAGCCGTGGCGACCTAACGAGCTGCGGGATCTGGTGAAGCAGGTGGTTCCCGAGGAGATCGCGTGAACCCTGGAACTTTCCTGGTGGTGGACGACTCCAAGCTGCACCACCAGATGTACCAGCTGATCTTCTCCCGGCCCGAGATGACCGGTAGCACCCTGCTTCATGCCTACAACGGACGGGAAGGGTACGAGCTCCTGGTGGCCCACCCCGAGCTGACCCTGGTCTTTCTCGATCTGAATATGCCGGTGATGAACGGTCTGGAATTTCTCCACCGCCGGCGCACCGAGTCGATGCATCTGCAGATCCCGGTAGTGCTGGTGACCACCGAGTCGACTGCCGAAGACGAAGCCCGAGGTCTGGAAGCGGGAGCCTGGGGCTACCTCACCAAACCCTTTGCTCCCGAACAGCTGCTGGGGCTGGTCGGCCGGGCGGCTCGGATGTCGCAGCGCGTCGCCCAGTTATGAGCACCGAGGAGAACCCCTTCGCCGCGCTGCTGGCGGAGTATGTGTCTGAGTGCCTTCCGCTGGCGGAGGATGTGGTCGAACGGGCCCTGACGCTGGAGCGGGCCTGGGACGAAGGCGATGACGCAGCAGCGGTCGCTGGGCCACTCAAGGGTACGCTCCACACAATCAAAGGCAATTCGGCGATGATGGGGCTGACCGCACTTCAGACCCTGGCTCATCGCCTGGAAGATTTGTGGGGCGTGCTCCAGAAGGAACCGGAAAGCCGGGATGCGGGAGGAGCCCTGCTGGTACGGGGCGCCGGTCTGCTGGCCGATCTGGTTCGGGCTACTGCCTCGGCTCCACCGAAAGACGACGCGGCGAGCGACTACCTCGAAGAAGTCGCCGCCTTCCTCGGGGCCGATCGCGGTGCCCGGGAGCCGGCCCGGGAGGAGCGCCGGGCGCCCGACCGCCGGTCCAGCGACCGGAGAAATGTGCGGGCCGCCGGCGAGCTCGGTTCCGATGGGGCGGTGAGCACCATCCGGGTGGACTCCCGCCGGCTCGACGCGCTGCTGGAGACCTTTGGCGAAGCGATGATTGCTCAGGCCGGTCTCCGCGATGCCATGCGGCAACTGAGTAATCGCCGGAGCGAAGAAGTGGCCCGGCTGGAGCACGCGATGCTGGGCCTGGATCGCACGCTCAAGCGGCTTGAGAGCAATCTGATGGAGACTCGGCTGCTGCCGATCTCGACCGTGTTCACCCGGTTCACCCGGCTGGTCCGGGATCTGGCGCACGCAGAAGGCAAGAAAGTCCGGCTCGATGTGGCCGGCGGCGAGACCCGGGTCGACAAGACGGTGATCGATCGGTTGAGCGAGCCGCTGGTTCACCTGGTGACCAACGCGATCATCCACGGCATCGAACAGCCGGCCGAGCGGGAAGCCCAGGGTAAGTCGCCCGAAGCGACCATCACCTTACGGGCAGTGCAGCGGTCCGATCGGGTCATTCTCACCGTCACCGACGATGGGCGGGGACTCGATCCCGAGGCGATTCTGCGAAAGGCTCGGGCGCTGGGCCAGGCTCCGGTGGGAGACAATCCCTCGAGGGCCGAGATCTTCGCCCTGGCGTTTCTGCCCGGTCTCTCGACCACCGACAAAGTGTCGGAGCTCTCGGGCCGGGGAGTCGGGCTCGATGTCGTGGCCAGCTCGATCAGAGCATTGTCTGGTAATGTCTCGGTGGGAAGCGAGCCGGGGCGGGGCACCACCTTTTCGTTGCGCCTGCCGCTGACCGTTGCGGTGCTGCGCTCCCTCCTGGTCGAAGTGAGCAGCGAGCGCTACGCCCTGCCACTCTCCGATGTCGCCGAGACCGTGCGGGTCCGCCCCGAGACGCTGCATCAGGTGGCCCGTCAGGGGATGATGACCTGGCGAGGCGAAGTGATCCCGGTGCTCGATGGCGGGCGCCTGCTGGGGGGGCAGACAGCTGAATCCCGCGGCTATTGCGTAGTGCTCCGCTCGGCCACCCGGCATCGTGGATTGATGGTCGATGCCCTGTTGGGACATCACGAAGTTGTGGTAAAGGCTCTGGATCCCACCCTGGGCCGTCCTCCCGCGGTTGCCGCGGCGACGATCCTGGGCGATGGCCGGGTGGCTTGCATTCTCGATACTGGAAGATTGGCGGATGGCTGGGTCGATCCAGCCGGCGTCACGATGCCCTGAGGTAACCATGACCGCACCCAGCATTCTCGACTTTGCCGCTCAACTCGAGTCCGCCCCGGCCGCCCCGGCGGTGGTAGAGCGGGAGCTTCACCTGGTGGTGTTCCGGCTGGAAAAAGAGGAATACGCCATTCCGATCGAGCTGGTGCGGGAAGTTGTCCGGGTCGCCGATGTGACCCGGGTCCCCCACGCACCCAACCACATTCGCGGCGTCATGAACCTCCGGGGCCGGATTCTTCCCATTGTCGAAATCCGCACCCGGCTCGATCTCACCCCCGCGGTTCTCACCCCGGCCTCCCGGGTTGTTGTGGTGGAGGTGGCCGGACGGATTGTCGGGCTGCTGGTCGACGCGGTCGGTCAGGTTGCCCGGGTCGGAGAAAGTCTGATTGCCGCTCCTCCCGATGAAGTGCGCAGCGCCGGTGCCGAGGCGGTGACCGGTGTCGCCCGGGTGGGCGATCGTCTGCTGGTACTACTCGATCTCAACCGCGTGCTGTCCGCGGTACAGCCTTCCGGCCCTTCACCGGCAACCTGAGTTATGACCGACGCCCTGGTTCAAACCGTCCGCGACTGGAATATCCGGCGGAAGATTCTCTCCGGCTTCGCCACTGTCCTCCTGGTGACCGGGGGTCTGGGTGTTTACTCGATCCGCTCGCTCGACCGGATGCACGCCACGCTGCAGGCGGGAGGGGTCGGAGCCGAAGAGCTCTATCACGATTCCCGCACCATGGTCTTCATGCTGCTGGCGGTGGCGGTGCTGCTGGGCGTGCTGGTGGCGCTCTTTCTGGCCCGGCTCATCGCCGATCCGCTGACCAAGCTGGGACTCGCTGCGGAGGAAGTCTCCAAGGGAGACCTGACCATTGAAATCCGGAGCAACTCCCGCGACGAAATCGGCTGGGTCGAACACATCATGCGGCAGATGGTGAAAAATCTCCGCGGCATGGTCACCCAGATTACTACCACCTCTCGCAGCGTCGCCACTTCGGCGGAAGAGATTTCGGCATCGAGCACCCAGATGGCCAAAGGGGCCGAAGCCCAGTCCAGCTCCACCGAGGAGACCTCGTCGACCATGGTCGAGATGGCGGCGCAGATGCAGGCCCTGACCAAGAACGCCGAAGCCCTGGCCGCCAATGTCGATCAGACCTCGGCCGCCATTCAGCAGATGAGCACCGTCCTGGCCCAGACCGCAGGGAACGGGGAGCAGTTACTGACCTCGGTTGAAACCGTGACGGCCACGCTTACCGAAATGATCGAGACGGTAGGGTCGATCGCCAGCCGGGTCCATCAGGTGGATGAGGTCTCCCGCCGCTCGGTCAACGAAGCCAAGAATGGTGGCGAGCGGCTGCACGGTTCGATCGCGGCGATCGGCGAGCGGTCGCAGGAGATCGGCAAGATCGTGCGAGTCATCGAAGAGATCGCCGATCAGACCAACCTCCTGGCCCTCAATGCCACCATCGAAGCGGCCCGGGCCGGTGACGCCGGTAAGGGGTTCGCGGTGGTGGCCGACGAAGTGCGCCGGCTGGCCGAACGGTCGGTAACCGCGACTCAGGAAATCGCCGAAGTCATCGAGACGGTCCAGAAGGAGACTCGCGGCGCGGTGTCGCTCATGGAACAGGTGCTCTCGGGGATCGTCGGATCAGTGGACCAGACTTCCCGTCTGGTCACCGAAGCCGCCCACGCGACCGAAGAGCAGGCTGCCGGGGCCCGTCAGGTGCTTCAGATGGCCGCGTCCATGTCCAATCTTACCCGTCAGATTGCCAACTCGGTGCGGGAGAACGCCGCCGGGGCCCGGGAAATCACCCAGGCTGCCGAGAAGATGAATCGTCTGACCCATCAGATGTCCGATGCGGTAAGCGAGCAGAAGCGGGGAGGCGACATGATCGTCAAGGCGATCGAATCGATTGCCCTGGTATCCCGCCAGAATCTGGTGGCGGTGGAGCAGATGAGCGGCGCCGCCCGCGGGCTGGCCGGTGAGTCCGAGTCGCTCCGCGAACGGATCGAGATCTTCCGGACCTGAGTATGACTTCCGTGCCGACCTCTCTCGCTGCGCGGCTCACCGCGCTCGATCGGCCGGAAGACCGCGCGGAGCGCGAGCGGCTGGTATTGGAGAGTCTGGGCGATCTCTCGGCCCCGGTGCGAGAGGTTGCCATCGCCTGGGCCGCCCGCTTGCTGGAACCTGAAGTACTGGTGCCCCTGGTCGCTGAAGGCAGCGACGCCCTCCTCCGCAACGCCGCGCTGGCCGCTCTCGAACGACAAGGTCCCTACGCCCGCACCGCGGTAGAACGCGCGGTCGAATCCCGCGACCCCGATCTGGCGATGTTCTCCTGCCAGGTGCTTGGCAGCATCGGCGGGGCCTCCAGCGTGCCGGCCCTGCTGACCGCGCTGGAAAAGAGCGACGTCAACATCGTGCAGGCCGCTGCCGAGGCACTGGGCAGGCTGGGCCGTAAAGAAGCGGTAGTGCCGCTGGTGGCGCTGCTCAAGCGGGAACCCTGGCTGCAGCTCGCCGCGGCCGATGCCCTTGGCGCGATCGGAGATCCGGAGGCAGCCGAGGGACTTCTGGCGCTGCTACCCGACAGCATGATCGCCGAGCCTGCGCTCGATGCGTTGGCCCGTATTGCCGCTCCCGCAGCCTTGCTGCGTCTCGTCCCGTTGCTGCTGGAGAATGCCAACCGGAGACTGCGCGGCCCCCTGCTTCGGGCCATCGGAGCGATCCTGGCTCCCTCGGTTCCCAGCCGTCCTGCTTCCACCGATGACGGCTTCACCAGCATTGGCCGGATCATCGAGTCGGATCATGGTGACTCGAGCCTGTGGCAGTATCTCGCCGAGCGGCTCGGGGGCGCCGATGAAGAACCCAGCATGGCCCAGCGAGCCTCCGGGGTGGACGACCGGAGCCGGGCCCGCGATGCCAGCGCAACGATGCGGTCGGCCGGGGCCCTGGTGCTTGCCGCCGGGGTGAACAGCTTGATGCCCTTGCTGGTCCGCTGGGCCGAGTCGAAAGAATCTCGCGAATGGGTCGAGCCGCTGGTCCGACAGTATCTGGTTCGGATTATTCCGCTGGCCCGATCGCTACTCAATCATCCCGACCCGGCGGTACGAGCGGGTACGCTGTGGGTACTCCCGCCCTCGACCATCGGGGTGGAGCAACTGCGCGACGCGCTGTTCGATGGGGCGCCGGCAGTCCGGATCGCCGCTTGCCACGCCGTCGGCGTGGTGGGAGATGGAGCGGCCGCGGAGCGGCTGGTGACTCTGCTCGACAAGGGTACACCGGCGGAGCGCAACGCCGCTGCGTTGGCCCTCACTCGCCTTCCCCAGGAAATCCAGCAGCCGATTCTCCTGCCATTACTCGACCTCGCCACCGACGACTCGGTACTGCTGCCGGTCCTCGGCGCCCTGGCGGAGACTCATTCGCTGGTTCTGGAAGACCGGCTGCTCCATCTCGCCGGGCAGGTGAGCGGGTCGATTCGCCGGGCAGCGCTCCGCGCGGTGGCCCGCATTCCCGGTCCCCGGGCCGAAGTGCTGCTGCTGCGGGGACTGGCCGACCGGGATCAGGGGCTCCAGTTCGAGTCACTCGATCTGCTGGTGACCCGGGGCGGAGACCGGGTGCGAACTACCCTGCTGGCACTGCTCGGCGTCAACGATTCATTGCGCTATCACGTGATCCGTGCCCTGGGACGGCTGGGACGTTCGGAGGCGGCGGCACCGCTGGTTTCGCTCTTCGCTTCAGCGGCGCTGCATGAGAAGATCGAGATCCTCAACGCGCTGGCCCGATTGGGGGGCGAGGTTTCCCGGAAGTTCCTGAAGGAGTGCCTTGAACAACCCCAACCCGAGGTTCGCCGGGTGGCGGCTCAGGGGCTGGCGGCGCTGGCGGACGATGATGATCTCGAATTGCTGGGACAACTCGCGAAGGACACCGATTGGGTGGTACGGAGCGAAGCGGCGCAGGCCCTGGGACGAGTGGGTCCCGGTCTGGCTCGTCCGATGCTGCTCGACCTGGTCCGCGACCTCGAGCCCGCTGTGGCTCGAACCGCCCGGGCAGCGCTTGCCGAGCGATGAGGGAGGCGACCGAGACCGACTGGAAACTGCTCACCGATCTGCTGGCCGAGCGGTTCGGTCTTAACTTCGCCGGTGCCCGTCAGGAAATCCTCGGGGCCAGGCTCCGGCCCAGGCTGGACGCGCTCCACCTCGAGGGCTTGCGGGAGTACTACCACTTTCTCTGCTTTCATCCCGCCCGGGAAGATGAATTCGCCGAACTCTCCCGCCGGATCACCAACAACGAGACCTACTTCTTCCGGGAATCGGCCCAGTTCGATGCTATCGTTCAGCATCTGCTGACCGAGTACGCCGGACTCATGAAGGAGCGCCCCCTCCGGATTCTCTCGGCCGCCTGTTCCTCCGGGGAAGAGCCTTACTCGCTCTCGATCAGGCTGCTGGACAGCGGCAGCGAGTTACTGGGGGCTCGCTGGGAAATCGACGCCTGCGATCTCAATCAGGCCCGGCTGGAGAGCGCCCGGCAGGGAGTGTACGAGGGCTTCGCGTTCCGGAACACTGACGAGGAAACTCGTCGGCGCTGTTTTCAGGAGGTCGAGCCGGGACGCTTCCTGTTGCGGGAGCGTTACCGTCGGGGTGTTCGTTTCTTTCACGCCAATCTCGCCGCGCCGGTGAGTGGAATGGGGTGGGGGACCTACGATGTGATTCTCTGCCGCAACCTGCTGATCTATTTCGCCCAGGACGGATTCGACCGATTGATTACCCGCTTCGCCCAACTGCTGCGCCCCGGCGGTTACCTGTTTCTGGGCCACTCCGAATCGCTCTTCGACCGGACCGAGTTCCAGCCGGTCTATTTCTCTCATGCCATGGCCTATCGCCGAATCGGTGCCTTGGGATGATCCGGGTCTTCGTGGTGGATGATTCCCCCTTCGTACGGAAAGCCCTGCGCCGGGTACTCACCGCGGATCGGGAGATTCAGGTTGTCGGCGAAGCGGCCACCGGCGAAGAAGCCCTGGCCCGGATCCCCGACGCCGATCCTCACGTGGTGACGCTCGATGTCGAGATGCACGGGATCAACGGTCTCGATGTGCTCCGCCAATTGCTGATCTGGCGGCCGGGACTGCGAGTACTGATGCTCTCGGCGCATACCCGGGAGGGAGCCAGCGCAACGCTCGAGGCATTGGCTGCCGGTGCCGCCGACTTCATCGACAAGCAGAGCCTGAACCTGATGGATCTCGATCGGCTGGGCCATGAACTGGGCGATCGGTTGCGGGCGCTCGGTGGGGGGCGCGACACCCACCTGCCCCGGATCCGGCCGGAAGGCGGTGTCCGTCGAGGCGCGGCACTGCCGATTCCCTCGGCGGTGGAGCTGTCCAAGGTCGACCTCTGCGTGATCGGTGCATCAACCGGTGGGCCGGCAGCGCTGCAGAGTCTGCTCGAGGCGATACCGGCCGAGTTTCCGGTTCCCGTCGCAATTGTGCAGCACATGCCGGCCGGGTTCACCAAGCCCTTTGCGACTCGGCTGGATGGTCTGTGCCGGCTCACCGTGGCGGAAGCGGTGGACCGGCAGCGACTGGTTCCCGGGATGGTGGTAGTGGCGCCGGCGGGAGTGCACCTCCGGGTCACGCCGTCACTGGTGACTTCACTCTCGGACGACGCTGCCGGTTTGCGTCATGTGCCGAGTGTGGATGTGCTTTTTCGATCGGCTGCAAAAGCCCGCTCCGCAGGGGTCCTCGGCATTCTGCTGACGGGAATGGGTGACGATGGCGCCGAAGGGCTGAGCCTGATCCGGGCCCAGGGCGGGATTACTATCGCGGAGAGTGAGGAGAGTTGCGCGGTTTATGGCATGCCCAGAGCGGCGGTAGAGCGAGGGGCGGCGGGGTTTGTGCTGCCGTTGCGCCAC